>JAFGVC010000056.1 GCA_016938195.1 Tissierellales bacterium
ACCATACAGGCCCAGATAGCTCAGTCGGTAGAGCAGAGGACTGAAAATCCTCGTGTCGGTGGTTCGATTCCGCCTCTGGGCACCACAAGATAGTCATATCAATAGGTATGATTATTTTTTTGCAAAAAAATCAATACAAATTATGACTCAATCACTATCATTTATTATATAACACTATTTAATATCAAATATAATGGTTAAATTATGACATTGCTTTAAATTTACCAGGTGATACCCCGGTTAATTTTTTGAAAGTTCTTATGAAATGAGCGTTATCATTGAAACCGGATTTTTCTCCGGTTTCTTGAACGGAACAATTTGTTTTTAACAATTCCCTAGCTTTGATAATTCTGTTATTAATTATAAATTCTCGAACTGTGAAACCTGTTGATTGTTTAAAAATACGGCAAAGATGGTATTTGCTGATATAAAATTTCTTTGCTAAAAAATCTAGTTCTAAATTAGAATTTAAATTATTTTGGATATAGAAGATGATAGGAGATATTTTATTAAAATCTCCGGTCAGGATTTTCACAGAGCTATGAGAATTGTCTAAATAATTGTTTGCTTCAAGCAAAAGTTCTATAAAAGCAATATTTCTTTTAATATCATTGCCAAAAGAATCTCCTGAATTATTAAGTATTTTTCTCAACAATGGAATTATTGAAACTAATTGATCCTGTCCAAGTTTAACACATTTATTAGTAGAACATAATTTATGTGCTAAATTAGTTTGCTTTGTTGATATATTTTCAATAGTTTTCTTAGTAAAATGTATAACATAGCGTTCGTATATAACATCCTTCTCAGCAATTGTTCTATGAAGCGTGGTATCCTTTAAAAATATAAGCGTTCCTTTTTCTAATGGAAATATTTTGTCTTCAATAAAAATTTTACCCGTATCTGTTAATGACAACAATATTTCATACCCGTCATGAAAGTGATCATTTTGCATGTACCATTCATTGTCTTGATTTAATTTAACTTCAAATAATAAATTCATCATCATATCCTGCAGTTTGTATTTTGTTAAATTCTATCACATTTCAAGCAATATATGCAAAGTTTTAATCAAGAAAGCAATGGATATTGCTTATATATTTATTTATAATTAGAATAATTTAAAATATCAATGAATATTTAACAAAGAAAAAGAATAAGGAGGATACAAATGCAAAATAGATTAATTAACAAAATGAATGAAAATTTTGCAGAATATTTAAGAGATGAATCTAGAGTATGCGGAAATGCTGACAGCATATCTTTTCCTAAAGACGAAGAAAGTATAATAAATATTGTAAAAGATGCTTATAATAAAAACATCTTATTAACTATCCAAGGAGCCAGAACTGGTTTGGCAGCGGGGGCGGTTCCTAATGGTGGTCATATAATAAACTTATCTAAAATGGATAAGATTATATCAATGAAAAACGTTGATGAAGAATACTATCTTACCGTGCAACCGGGATTAATATTGTCAAATTTAATAGAAGAGGTAGAAAATAAAAAAATATGTATAGAAAATTTTTCGAAAGAATCAAAAAAGGCTTACGTAAAATTCTTGGCTGATAAAAATAAATATTTTTTTGCTCCAGACCCTACAGAAAAAACAGCTACATTAGGTGGTATGGTAGCATGTAATGCTTCAGGAGCAAAAAGTTATCTTTATGGTTCGACTAGAAATCACGTAACAGGATTGAAAATAGTTTTTATAGATGGAGATAAATTATCAATACAACGAGGAGTCTATAAAGCAAGAGGAAGAAGGTTAAGTTTTTTTACGAGTGAGAACAAAAAAATAGAACTTAAGCTACCTAAATATGAAATGCCTACTACAAAAAATGCATCGGGTTATTTCATAGAGGATAATATGGATTTGATAGACCTATTTATAGGTTCTGATGGAACTTTAGGTATTATTACAGAAATAGAAATAAAATTAAAAAAACGACCTAATATTATTTGGGGCGTTAATTGTTTTTTTGAGAAAGAAGACATAGTCATTGAATTTGTACAGGAAGTAAAAAAGCAAATGAATTGTATTGCTGCAATTGAGTTTTTTGATAAAAACGCTTTAGAAATTTTAAGAAAACAAAGGGAAAACAGTTCAGGATTTTCAAAACTTCCAAGTGTAAGAAAAGAAATGGAGGCATCTATTTATCTTGAAATTCATGCTGATGATGAAGAAAAAGCAATCGAAGCTTTGAAAAACATTGGTGAAATAATGAAAGAGCTTGGGAATTCAGATGAAAATACATGGGTAGGCAGAACAGATGAGGATAAAAATAAGTTACTTTTATTTAGGCATGCTGTACCAGAAAGTGTCAATATGTTAATTGATAGTAGAAGAAAAGATAATTCTAAAATAACAAAATTAGGAACTGACATGGCTGTGAAAAGCAAAGATTTTAGATATATTTTTAATTTATATAAAAAAGATTTAATGAAATATAACTTAGAATATGCTATATGGGGACATATAGGAGACAATCACCTTCATGTAAATATTTTGCCCAGAGATATAAATGATTTTGAAATAGGGAAAATTTTGTATAAAAATTGGGCTGATAAAGTATCAGAAATAGGCGGAGCTGTCTCGGCAGAGCACGGAATAGGAAAAATAAAAACTGAATTCTTAAAAATAATGTATGGAGAAGAGCATATTAACGAAATGGTAAAATTGAAGAAATATTTTGACAGTAAAGAATTATTGAGTATTGGCAACATGTTCAAAATAGAGAAAGGGAGTAAATATTAATGAAAATAGTGGTTTGTGTTAAACAAGTTCCTTCATCCAATGAAGTTAAGTTGGATCCAAAGACGAATACAATTATTAGAGAAGCAGATAAATCCGTGATCAATCCTTATGATAAATTTGCTATTGAAGAGGCCTTAAAAATAAAGGATAATTTAAAAGGCGAAGTTATAGCATTGAGTATGGGAATACCGGCAACTGAAAAAATATTAAGAGACGCTATGAGTAGAGGCTGTGACAGATCAGTACTTTTGTCTGATAAAAAATTTGCCGGTGCGGATACGTTAGCAACAGCATATACTCTTTCGTTAGGAATAAAAAAAATAAAAAACGTAAGTTTAATAATTTGTGGAAAAATGGCTATAGATGGAGATACTGCTCAAATAGGTCCAGAGTTAGCAGAAACACTTAAAATACCTCATATAACAGACGTTTCTGAAATTATAAAAATATCTGAAAATGAGATAACATGTAGAAAGATTAACGATAACGGATACAGCATAATAAAAATGGTGCTCCCTGCGGTAATAACAGTAGTAAAAGATATTAACTTGCCAAGATTACCCACAATACCTGGAGTTTTGAAAAGTATTCATGCGTCATTTGAAATCATCAACGCGCATAATGCAACAGCTAATATTAATAGAATAGGATCAACTGGTTCACCAACTCAAGTAATAGATACATTTATACCTGAAAGGAAAAATGTAGCAATTGAGATTGAAGGAGATATTGATAAAAAAATTGACTTTATTGGTGATATTATAAAGGAGATAATGTATAATGGCCGAATTGATAATTGATACAAAAAAATGTATAGGCTGTGGCTTGTGTATTAAAAGTTGTGCTTATAATGCACTAAGCTTGGCAAATAAAAAAGCTGTGGTAGATGATGATTGTGTTTTTTGTGGCTCATGTATTAAGTCATGTCCTGTTGAGGCTATTTGGATTGAGAGAGAAATAGTTGAAATTAAGGATTTGACCAATTATAAAGATATATGGGTATTAATTGAAGAGGATAGAGATGAAATTCTGCCTGTTTCATACGAATTATTAACAAAAGGCAGAGAGTTAGCAGCGGAAAAGAAATGTGATGTTAATGCTTTAATACTAGGGAATAATATTCAAAAAAAATTCGAAAATATATTTGAATTTGGGGCAAACAAGATATATTATTTTGAAGGCAGTGAATTTAATGAAAAATTAGATGAAGTATTTATTGAGTATTTGGACTACGTTTGTAAAGTATATAATCCTGAGATATTTTTGTTTGGAGCAACTGGATTTGGCCGTTCAATAGCCCCTAAACTTGCAGCTAGATTAAATACAGGACTTACGGCTGATTGTACAATTTTATCCATTGATGATAATGGATTATTAAAACAAACAAGACCAGCTTTTGGCGGAAATTTGATGGCAACAATAATATGTCCAAATCATAGACCACAAATGGCTACAGTAAGATCAGGCGTAATGAAAGCTTATAAAGTTATTGATAAAAACAGAAGAAAAGAATTAATAAATATAGAAGCCATAAAACTACAGAACAAGAAAACCGAACTTATTGAAAGAATAATTGAAGAAAAAACAAAATCGATTTCAGACGCCGAAATAATTGTATCTGTAGGCAAAGGGATAGGATCACAAAAAAATATTGAAATTGTTCAAAAATTTGCCGACTTATTAGGAGCGGAAATAGGAGTTTCAAGACCTTTAGTTGATATAGGATGGGCAGGGTATGAAAAACAAATTGGTCAAACAGGCTCTGTCATTGCACCGAAGCTATTAATTGCATTGGGAATATCAGGAGCAATTCAACATTTAGCTGGTATCAGCGGAGCTCAAACCATAATAGCAATAAATACTGATCCTGAAGCTTCAATCTTTTCAGTTGCAGATTATAAGGTTGTTGGCGATTGTATTGAAATATTGAAGGGCGTAATTAATAAATTAACTGTTTAATCTATAGTGAACATTCATATCGTTATAAGTTTAGAAATTTTAGAATGCTGAGAGGTATTAAAGGTGATTTGTTGAAAGGAAATCATGAAAATGTTAGAATACAAATAATACTTAGTTTCGTTAAAACTAAGGGAAGAAGAATTTTAAAAGGTAATATGAATATGAAAAATTTATAATATTTACATATGATAAACGTAATATTGATTGAAATCTTGGTGATTGGTCATGTATAATCAATAAAATACTTAGGTTGGGAAGTGGTAATTTGCTTTGGTCCATCTCTACATTGATTGCTCTAATGTCTGGCGTATTCCTTTTAACATTTATTTATTTTTATCTATTTCATTATTATAAAGAGAGATATATAATGCTTTGGGCTATAAGTTGGCTTTCCTATTCTCTAAGTTACGTGTTTGCTTTTTGGTATGCAACTCAGATGCGAATTGATAATCTGATTGCCATAAATCAAATACTATTACTTATGAGTGGGTTATATCTTCTCTCGGGCACATATGAATTTATTAGCATCAAGTTGCGTAGCTGGTGGTGGTATACCACCGTTGCCGGTGCAATCTGGATTGTATTGGCCGTCAACTATGGGTTATCTATCAGAATGTTAACCACACCTACCTATCTGTTTCTAGGTGGTGTTTATCTTTGGACGGGTAGAGTAATTTTTTACTCCAATACATTTAGAGGATTAGGGAAATATCTGACGGGATTATCATTTGTATTTTGGGGAATTTACAAGTTGACTTTGCCTTTTCTTGGTCAAGAGAGTTGGTTGGCTCCTTGGGGCTATTTAATCTCTTGGCTAGCTCCTTGGGGCTTTCTTATATCTATTATTATGACATTTTCAGTAGCCATTGGTATTCTATTAGCTTTTTTTAATCGGATTAGCCAAGATCTGCAAAGAAGTGAAGAAAGATTCCGCTTATTAGCGGAAAATGCTCATGATATGATTTATAGATTAAGCATGCAACCTAAAAAATCTATAGAATATATCAGTCCCGCGGTTAACTTAATTTTGGGTTACAGTATTCGGGAAATTATTGGCAATGAGAAAAACATGATTAAAAGAGTATATAGGGATGACCGCAAGTTAATATTCCGACTTTTAAGTCATCCTGAGACTAGGACAAGCATATTGCGTTGGAAGCACAAAGACGGTAATCAAGTATGGATTGAATATAATAGCGTTCCCATTTATGACGCTAAAACTAATCAGATTATTGCTATTGAAGGAATCGCTCGAGATATTACAGAACGCAAATTTGCTGAGCAGGCCTTGCAGAAGTCTAGGGAGAAGTTAGTTGCGGCTGAGCGAATGGCATCTTTAGGAACTATGGCAGCCGGAATAGCTCATGAGATTAATCAGCCATTAAACTCTTTAAAAGTAACGGCAGATAGTATGCTATATTTATATAAAAGAGAACGTCTCATAGAGATGGATGAGGTGATGTCTAGCTTTATAGATATTTCAAATCAAGCCAAGCGGATAGACCTTATCATTAAAAATATGCGTTCCCTTGTTAGGCAGAATAAAGATGATAATTACGAACTCTATAGTATTAATTCAGTAATTAAAAGCTGTGTGGAGATGCTTTCAGCACGTCTTCATTCTCATAATATTAATATTAACATGGATTTGCAAGAAAATTTGCCTTGTGTTGAAGCTAAAATTGTCCAACTAGAAGAAGTAGTCATAAATCTGATTGTTAATGCCATGCAAGCTCTTGATAAAGTAGATAGAAACAGTAAGAAAATTATTTGTAAAACATATAGCGAGGAGGCTGTATGTTTGGACATAATAGATAATGGCCCCGGTGTTAGTGACGATATTAAAGACAAATTATTCGACCCTTTTTTTACAAGTAAATTGCATGAAGATAATATGGGTCTGGGATTATGTATTGTTGACAATATTGTGAAATCACATGGTGGAACCATTGAATTTTTCAATAATGAAATGGGAGGAACTACCGTAAAGCTTAGATTTCCAAAATCTAATGGCTTAATTGAAAGGAGCGTGTTGCAGATATGAATATTCTGCTTGTTGACGATGACAGAGACAGCCGAAGAAGTATAAAAAGGTTTCTAGAAAAAATTGGACACCATGTTACAGAATGTGATGACGGCGAGGAAGCGCTTAATCTTTATAAAAGTATAGATTTTCCAATGGTAATAACAGATATAAATATGCCGAAAATGAATGGGATTGAATTGTTGAGAACATTAAAAAGCTTGCCTAAAGTTGATGGAACTGAGGTTGTTCTTTTTACAGGATATAGCAATATCGATACAGCAATTGAAGCACTGAGATTAGGAGCATATGATTATCTTATCAAACCTCTTAATGTAGAAGAGTTGGCAATCATTACTGAAAGAATCGCCGAGCATCAGTTTCTTCTTAGGGAGAATAGAGTATTAAATCAGCATTTTGATGATAAACTAAAGGCTGTCACAGCAGAAAAAGATGAGGAGCTGTCAAGGCTTAAAAAAAGTCTTGCTGAACAGCTAGGAATTCAAAATGTTGGCATTTTCTCCTCTAGCATGAATGAAATTTTTGAAATGGCTCAGAAATACCATACTGATCGTTCCATTCCCGTTTTAATTCAAGGAGACACGGGGAGCGGCAAGGAAATTATAGCCAAAATTATTCATTATGGAAACATGGATGACGTAACTCCTTTTATAGATATTAATTGTGCGGCTTTAACGACCAGTTTATTTGAAAGTGAACTATTTGGCTATGAAGCTGGGTCTTTTACAGGTGGATTGACAAAAGGACAGAAGGGGAAGCTTGATTTGGCTCAGGGCGGAACTTTGTTTTTGGATGAGATTGCAGAATTGCCATTAGAACTGCAAAGTAAGTTATTGCGTGTTATTCAGGAGAAAGAATATTTCCGAGTAGGAGGTCTTAAAAAGATAAAGACCGATGTACGCATTATCTGTGCTACTAATGTAGACTTGGAACAAAAAGTTATAGAAGGTTCTTTTCGAAAAGATTTATACTATAGGCTAAAGGTGGGGCACTTGGTAATTCCTGCTCTGCAAAACCGGAAAAAAGACATTTTGCCTTTGGCTGATATGTTTTTACAGGATTTTACTCGCCAAAAGGGAAAAAAATTTAAGCACATCACGAATGATGCAGCTAAAATACTTATTGAATATTGTTGGCCTGGCAATGTAAGAGAACTGCGTAATGTCATTGAGTGGGTAGTGTTTATGTATGACGATTTTGAAATAAAGCCGAATCATCTCAGTATTATCACGGATAGTAAAGCTAATCTAATAAATGTAGACGGCAAGAAAGAGCAAAGTGAAATGAAAACGAAGGATTTTTTGCTCCCGAAAAACAGTTTTTCTTTAGAAGAATATATAAATCGGATTATTATCGAGGCATTGAAAATGCATAACGGTAATAAAACAGAGACGGCATTATATTTAAATATTTCAAGAAAATCATTGTACAGCCGTCTAAATCATATTCGTGATTAAATAAACACTCTGTGCCGATTGGCACAAGGTGTGCCGATTGGCACACCTTGTGACTTAATAGGTCGGTTTTTTCCGTATTGGAGGCACCATATCTATTACTCGTCGAAGTTTCTTATTAACTTAATTTGTGGCATCTTTACTTTCTATTAGTACGTTATTTCTCTTAAAACAGTTGCATAATGCAACTCGATTTATTGAGAGAATAATGTTTTTTTTTATAACAAGGGTAACTTGTTGAAAAAGAAGCTGACTTAAAAAATCGAAATCACTTGGCACGGTCTTTGCATCATTATATTGTGGGGACGGCAAAAGGAAGTTATTTCCATAATATAGTTGTCTAATATTTTAAGAATAAAAGGAGGATTTAACAATGGTAGGAAAAAAACGTTTTTCATCAATTCTGGTGGTGCTTCTAATTCTGGTTTTAAGTATGACAGCACTTTCGGCGTGTACCAATGGTCAACAAAGTGTGAATGAAACGACAAGTGAAGAGAAAATAACATTAAAGCTTTCAATCTGTGATCCAGATACTGCAGATGATCCTTATGCTATTGGTGCTAATACATTTATTCAATTGGTAGAAGCCAAAACAAATGGAAGAGTAGAAGTGAAACTATATCCTAGTAATCAACTCGGTTCAGAGCGCGACGTTATTGAAGGCATTTCATTGGGAACAGTTGAAATGGGCTTGATAACTAATGCTCCCATAAGTGGATTTGTGCCACAATTTCAAGCTCTAGATCTTCCGTTTATTTTTACAACCAACGAAGAAGCCTTTAAGGTGTTGGACGGAGAGTTTGGGGAAAATCTATTAACGAAATTGGAAGATCGTAACATTAAAGGCCTCGGATTCGCTGAGGGTGGTTTCAGACACATGATTAATAATATTCGCCCAATTAATGCACCTGAAGATACAAAAGGAGTTAAATTCCGTGTAATGGAAAACCCAATTTATATAGCAATGTTTAAAGCACTAGGTTCCAATGCAACGCCTATGGCTTGGGGAGAAACTTTTACTGCGGTCCAACAGAAAACTATCGATGGCTTGGAAATACCTATACCAGTTATTCATCAAAGCAAATACCAAGAAGTTACAGAATATCTTTCTTTGACAAACCACACCTATTCACCATTAGTTTTTATGATATCAATGAAAACATGGAATCAGCTACCAGAAGACATACAAAAGGCTATTCAAGAGTCTGTTGATGAAGCTATTCCAATTCAGAGAGCTAAGAATGCGGAAAACGTTAAGAGACTATTGGCAGACTTGGAAAACCAAGGAATGATTGTAAACGAAGTTGAAAACCTAGAGTTGTTTCGTGCTAGTGTTCAATCTGTATATACCGAGTTTGAGAGTACTATCGGCAAAGATATTATTGATGCTCTTTTTGAAGCAATCAATAACTAATTAGGAAATGGTAAAGGGTAATTGCAACATTATCCTTTACCATTTCAACTAGAGGAGAGATAGCAATGCTTATAAAGAAAGTTAGCGATAGGTTAAACTTTTTGGTTAAATATGTAACATTTGTACAATTGGTCATGATGACCTTTATTATCGTATTACAAGTTTTTTTTCGTAAAGTTTTGAGTTCTTCACTTTCTTGGTCTGAGGAATCTGCACGATATCTTTTCATATGGATTATCATGTTAGGTGTTTCAATTGGAGTAAAAGAAGGCTTTCATGTAGCGGTTACTATTTTTATAAATAAGTTGCCAAAGACTTCTCGTATTGTAAGTAATATAATATTTTCTATGTTACTTGGGGTAATGGCGATGGTAATGATAATATATGGTTATGATTTAGCTAACATTGTGGCTGTCCAACTTTCGCCCGCGGTTAGGCTTTCCATGTATTGGGTTTACTTAAGTGTTCCCGTGTCAGGAGTGTTAATAATGATTCATTTACTGGAGAACATTGAAAGAAATGTCAGAAATCTTTTTAACAGCGAAAAAGGGGTGATATAAATGGGAGCTGTATTAGTATTTGCATTCATATTTCTACTTTTCGGTGGAATGCCGATTCCATTTGCCATAGGTCTTTCGTCTCTTGTTGCTTTGTGGGTTGGCAACTTAGATTTTATTCTGTTGCCTCAACGTATAATTGCCGGAACAGATTCATTTAGCCTCTTAGCTGTGCCTTTATTTATTTTGGCGGGTGAAATAATGCAGAGAGGCGGTTTGTCTTCGAGATTAATAAGATTCGCTAACACTTTGATTGGGCATATTACCGGAGGTGTGGCTATGGTTACGGTTTTGTCAGCTACTTTTTTTGCCGCGATTTCCGGTTCGGCCCCAGCTACTACAGCGTCAATAGGTTCTATTATGATACCTGAAATGGAAAAAAGAGGGTATCCACGAGAATTCGGAGCAGCGTTATCTTCAGCTGCTGGACCAATTGGGCAAATGATTCCGCCAAGTATACCTATGGTTATTTGGGCAGTAATAGCTGATGTTTCTATCAGTCAGTTATTTTTAGCAGGGATAATACCAGGAATTCTTATGGCTTTAGCCTTGATGCTTACTAGTTATATTATTTCACGAAAAAAGGGTTACAAAGGAAAAGAAAAAAGATCTAACATGAATGAAGTTTGGAGCACCTTTAAAGAAGGGTTTTGGGCACTGATGACCCCTGTGATTATTTTAGGCGGAATCTATGGTGGTATTTTTACACCTACAGAGGCGGCGGCTGTATCAGTTGTTTATGGTTTAATTGTCGGATTATTTGTTTACGGTGACTTAAAGAGTAAAGAGCTTCCAGAAATTTTTATAAATACAGTTAAGACAACTACCATAGTAATATTTGTTATCTCAGTAGCTTCACTTTTTGGATGGATAATGGCGTCTGAGCAAATAGCTCCGAAGATTGTTAATGGACTGCTCAGTATTTCTACTAATAAGATTGTTGTATTACTAATGCTTAATGTTATCTTGTTGGTTATAGGTTGTCTTATGGATAATATTGCAGCAATGGTTATATTATCTGGCGTATTAACATCTGTTGCAGCTACAATTGGTGTTAACCCAGTTCATTTCGGTGCAATTGTAGTAATTAACTTTGCAATTGGTATGGTTACGCCGCCAATTGGGTATTCTCTCTTTGTAGGGGCGTCTATTTCTAATTTGAGTATTGAAACAGTTAGTAAGGCGGTATGGCCATTCTTGTTAGCTATGCTAATTGTCCTGATGATGATTACCTATATTCCGGCTATTACGCTTTTTATTCCAGAACTATTTTATTGATAAAGGAGAATGATTATGTATAAAACCGATTTTTCGCCTCAAGCTTGGAAAGATGCTACTGGATTACTTTTAGGTGCATATGATTTACATATCCACAATGGACCAAGTATTTTTCCGAGAAGAGCCAATGATTTAGAAATACTTCAAGAAGCTGCTTCTGTCGGTATGGCTGGAGTTGGAATAAAGACACACGAAGGAGATACAGCTCCTAGGGCAAAAATGCTTGAGGGGGTTATATCTTCATGCAAAGTTTATGGAGGAATTACTTTAAACCATTATGTGGGAGGAATAAATCCTGCTGCCGTTGAAGCTTCTTTAAAAATGGGGGGACGTATAGTTTGGTTACCAACCCTGTCTGCTAAACAGCATGTTGAGCATTACAAGATAAAGGACAGCGTTTTTTTAGGTGGAAGTTTCAAATATAATTCAGGTAAAGGAATTAGCATTTTTGGCAAAGATGGAAAAATGTTACCTAAGATGGCTGATATTTTTACGCTAGTAAGAAATAGTGGAATAATACTTTCTACAGGGCACCTTTCGCCTATTGAAGCTTTGGCTGTAGCTAAAGCCTATCATGAAATAGGAGGTGAAGGAACAATAGTATATGGTCATCCGGACCTAAATATTAATCAAGGAAACATTGAAGCACAAAAAGAATTTGTCTCGATGGGAGGTATTGCTGAAAAATGCACCTTGGCCTTGCATGAAAATTGGGGGAATATGTCTATTGAGGATTTCGTCAAGGGAATTAAGGAGATAGGTGTTGAAAACTGTTATATTACAACCGATGCAGGTGATCCTAAACGTCCTTCTTCGCCTGAAACGCTTACACGATTTATTGCTTTAGCTTTACAAAAGCAATTACTGACTGAGAAACAGATAAGGGTCATGTTAGTAGATGTTCCGCGTAAACTTCTGGCTCTATAATTATCTAAGAAAATCAATATTGTAAATTTAATTATTTTAGAAGATTTTTTGACTAGACAATTTATCATAGATAGATTCAATTCATAAATTCAAACTATTACTTTATACAAACTTCCAATTTAGATGTGCTAAATCATTGAATAGACTCTATCATTGGAAGTTTTTTTATTTTGAAATAACGAAATTGTACAATAAGATTTCAATCTTGAGGTCTTATTTTTTTATATTTTTTGAATTAGTAGGTTGATTAGATTAATGATGTTTTGATTTATGGGCACATTATTCTTAAAAATTATTACTTTTTTGGATGAATAATCTAAATTGTAATCTTTCAAATTAATATATTTAAATATCTCCCCATTTGAGTCTGTAGTCTCGTTGAAAATAAATTCAATTTCTATTTTCCCTAATTGCTTATACCAATATATTTTATACATAAATGCATTAATGATGATATCATGGTTAAATTCAGAAAATGTTTTAATTTTCATTTTTAAAAGATTTCTGTTTGGATAAATTCTATATTTTTCTATGAAATAAAGGCGATAATTCATCATCTCGGATTTTACAAAAGTTTTAGATTCAATATTTATAAAATGATTGAACAAATGAAACATATTTATCACATCGTATTTGTTATGCTCAAGCATCAATTCTTCATAAGTTTTTTTAGGAGAAATCCTGTAAGCTGTTAACAGTTTTATGATATCTTCACCGTTGAGCTCGTCTAGCCGCGAAATTTTAAAATGCTCTTCTAAAGTTTGTTGTTTCATATTGTCGAGAGCCAGTTTTTTAATATGAGGCTTAAAAAAATAATAAAGATCAATAAATATTTTGTTTTCTAGGTTATTAAGTATGCCGAATTTTTCACAACGCTTAATATAAAAAGGGATATCAAAGTTAATACCGTTATAGGTTACAATATATTTTTTGGTACTAAATAGGTCTGAGATATAGGACAAAAGATGATATTCGTTAATTGAATTTTCAGAGAAATATTGTTGCAATAAAAATTGATTTTCCGCATATGAGACAACACCACCAATAAATATTTCTGAAGCTTTTGAAGACAATCCACTTGTTTCAATATCAAAAAAAACTATTTCATGGCCAATTTGTTTTGGAAAAAAATCATTAATGTTTAATTCGATTTTCTTTTCTATTATCATATTAAATCACCTGATTAATTATATCAGATTGGATTCAAATTAGCTTTTATTAATTATAAAAATTTGATATGATATATTCATGAGAAATTTAACATTTTATGGGATGACAGCATTAATTTTAGGAATTTTAACAGAACACTATGGATTGTTGACATTGAAAATGGCGATAGCTTTGTCACCCATATTATTAGTGTGTCTTTGGAAAATGAGAGGAAGAAAAAATCAGATCATAATTTTTTTGATTGTTTCTTTTTTTGTTTATGGTATATTTTCATACAGATATTATGCCTATAATCCTTTTGAGGAATACTACGGACATGAGGCACGTATTTCAGGAACGATATTAGAGGTTCAGATTAACAAAGAAGAATCGCAATATCAGTCTTTTGTCTTAGACGCTAGCGTGAACATTGGACCAGAAATGTTTTACGAGAAAATGATTGTGTATGTCAGAGAGAAAGAAGGCGAACAAGAAGGTATCACTAGGGGAATGTCTATTGATGGTTACGGAGAAATGATAGAACCATCGAAGGCGACAAATTTCGAGGAATTTGATTATAAAGAATTTTTAAATATTAAAGGCATCAAAGGAATTATTTTTTTAGATGAGGTTGATGTTCATTATGATTCCGTCAATTATTTTGGACGCATTCAAAATGCTTTTGTCAGTCATATAGAAAAGCTGATTGATGCAAATTTAGGATATAAAGAAGCGAGCTTACTAAAAGGGATTATACTGGGGAACTCGGATTATATTGATGATCAGGTTCTTGATAATATCAGAAGGCTTGGAATTGCACATGTTGTTGCTGTATCAGGCTTGCATGTTGGCATCATATTAGCGTCATTTGGATTTATTTTCGCACTATTAAAAATAAGAAGAAGGCATAGCATTGTCATTGGATTGTTGCTTATTTGGTTTTATGGTGCCATGATTGGATTTCCGGTTTCGGTAACACGGGCTTTGATTATGTGTAGCTTTGTCTATATGGGGATTTTATTTCATCGAAGGTATGATTTTTTTTATTCAATCATGTTATCAGCTTTGTTTATGCTCATGTATAGACCCCTGTGGCTTTTTGATATTGCTTTTCAGCTCTCATTTACAGCTGTGGTTGCAGTCGCTTATTTTCAGACGATAAGATTTAAAGACAATATTTACAAATGGGTAAGAGGCGTATATTTTTTGATTTGTATACAAATTTTTATCACACCCATTTCAATTTATTATTTTAATTACTTTCCGCTATTAAGCATTGCAAGCAATCTTATTTTTGTTCCGGCAATCACATTAGTTATTTTTATTACCATTGTTTCTTTAGGTCTAAGCCCATTTTTATCTTTTTTTTCTGAAGCTTCGTTATATTTTGTTAATCAAGTTTTAAAACTGATGATTTATATATCCGAAAATCTCTTGAAGTTGACTGTTAGCGGGATTAATGTTTCCTCGCCATCAGTCTTTGAAATGGTTATGTACTATCTCTTGCTTTTACTGGTGGTGCAGATCATTCAATATAAAAATGAATGCTCCAAATTATCAAAGATATATGCTGTTTGTTTTATGTCTATTGGATTATATTGTCTCATGTTTGTGACTCTTCCGGCTGTACTTGACCCAAATCTCTACATTTCTATCATTGATGTCGGTCAAGGCTCTGCAGCTTTTATAAGAAATAAGGATACGTGCTTTATGATTGATGCTGGAGGGTCTGTTTCATTAAACTATGAGCGAGCTGATTATGTGTTGCCGGCGTATTTGTGTAAAAGGGGAATATTTGACCTCGATTGTATTTTTCTCACACATTATCATTCAGACCATTATAGTGGTATTGATAAAATTAATGAAAAAACGACTATTGAAGGTATTGCTTCCGGGTATAATAATCCGGAAATTTTGAAAGGCTTTGGTGATTTGAAGTTTTATAAAATTAACCAAGGAGACCATTTAAAGATGAGAGATGATTTCATAATAAAAGTGTTATGGCCGAGTCAAGATTTTATTTCTATTGATGAAAATAGAAATTCTCTGGTTTTGTTATTAGAATTTAATGGATTTAAAGCGCTGTTTACAGGAGACATTGATCATTTTGTCGAAAAAGAAATAGAAGCGTCGCTTCCGGTTGTAGATGTTTTGATAGTTCCACATCATGGCAGTTCAACAGCTTCCGGAGAGGACTTTGTTAAACAGACTTATCCTTCTGTTGCTATTTTTAGCTATGGTGAGAATAGCTATGGGATTCCTTCAAAAGAGGTTATTGACCGGTATCTTGATGCAGGAGTCAACGTATTGTCAACTTATGAGAACGGTGAGATAATAGTATCTGTAAATAAAAATGGCGACTACACCATTACCTGTTATAATGGAGATATCGACATGAATGTTTGGGAAATATTCATTTCATCAATTTTATTGGTTTTATTTACAAGGGGTATTCAATCTAGTAAAAGGAGTGATCTAGCTCATGAATTATAAAGATATCATATTGTTGACAGGGGAGGAAATTTACCTCACCGATCATTTCTTAGATCAAGTTAAAAGCACTTGGGTTTCTAACATGGAGGAGATGAATTATCATAAAATTGAAACGATCAAGAACAACGTAGGTGAAATTATTAATTTTATGAGAACAATTGCTTTTATGGTCGAAAAAAAAGTGCTCGTTATTGAAAATTGTGAATTTTTGACTTCTAAAAAAGGTTTATCAGAGACTGATGAAAAAGAATTTTATGATTATTTAAAAAACAAGACGGATGAAAACCTTATTATTCTAAATGCTTCAAAGTTGAAGGTAGACAGCCGAAAGAAAATTTTCAAATTAGTTACTCAACGCGGCTCTGTCATTAAATACGACAGATTAAGCGTGAATGATTTGAAGACATGGATTTTGATATACATTGAAAAACATAACAGAAGCATTAAAGACACGGATGCATATTATCTTTCGCAAGTTAGTGGATATTTGGACACAGAAAGTCAGATGAATTTATATGATATTAAAAATGAACTTGATAAGCTGATAGGGTATACCAATGAACATTCAACAATCACAAGAAACGAGATTGATTTATTAATCAAGTCATCCATAGAACAAAATATCTTTAAACTGGTTGATAGTATTAGCGAAGGCTTTTCAAATCGAGCGTTTGAAATGATTCGTGATATGATTGAGAACAATATTGCGCCGCAATATATTTTTTTTATGATTACGCGTCATTTTAGGTTGCTGATGATGATTGATATATTGGAACGAGAAGGGAAAACTCAGAACAATATCATCGCTATGACCGGAGTCAAGAGCTTCAGCATGAGCAAAATGCTTCAACAAATTAAACGATTAGGAAGTAAGAAAATCGCAGAAATATATCATGAATGTTATTTATTTGACAGGTTGTCAAAAAAAGGTTATTTAGATATTGAAGCAGGTATTGAAATCATCATTTCAAAGGCAAAAAAATAACCAGGATGACCTGGTCTTTAAGCAATGGAGTTCAATTTTTTGGATAATCGACTTACTTTTCTTGCGGCAGCATTAGCATGTATTGTACTTTTTGCAGAAGCTCGAGCCAATTTTTTTTGTATTAATGGTAATAATTCCTTAGCTGCTTCAAAGTTGTTTTTTTCAACCGCAACCTCGAACTTTTTAATATAAGTTTTGATTTCGGATTTTCTACTTTTGTTGATTTCAGTTTTCTTAGCATTTACTAATATTCTTTTTTTAGCTGATTTAATATTCGCCATGGAATTCACCTCCTTCGGGATTTGATATCTATAAGGTGTACGTTTTACTAAATTTACGCGACTTATAAATTATACATTTAAAATTATAAAAAATCAATAGTTAAATTGAAAATATGTTGTTTTGTGTTTTCAATGTATTAATAAGCAAATTATAATATAATTAGTTGATAATTACAATCTTATTTATTCTTTTGGCATTCAAGCTTTTGCGTATGTCATCACATTATATCAACGGTCTTCAAAATCAACTTTAAAAGGTTAGTAATATCTGTTATAATTACTCTCGGACTATTTTTTAATTAGGAGGAAAATGTGCTGAACAGAAAGAATTATATTAGAAACTTTTCAATTATTGCTCATATAGATCATGGAAAATCAACTTTGGCAGACAGACTTATTGAAAAAACGGGGTTGTTGACGCATAGAGAGATGAAAGAACAAATCCTTGACAATATGGACCTCGAACGAGAAAGAGGTATCACGATTAAGCTACAAACAATCAGGCTGGTCTATAAGGCTAAAGATGGCAACGAATATATTTTAAATTTAATTGATACGCCGGGACATGTTGACTTTACTTATGAGGTTTCTAGAAGTCTTGCTGCTTGCGAAGGCGCTGTTTTAGTTGTTGACGCGGCTCAAGGAATAGAGGCTCAGACATTAGCTAATGTATATTTGGCGTTGGACCAAAATCTAGAAATAGTGCCCGTTATCAACAAAATTGATTTACCAAGCGCTAGACCAGACGAGATAAAGACTGAAATAGAGGATGTTATTGGACTTGAAGCTCATGATGCACCTTTGATTTCCGCAAAGGAAGGAATAAATATTGAAGACGTCTTAGAAGCTATTGTCCAAAAGATACCTTCTCCGAGTGGAGATGAAAACGGACCACTCAAGGCCCTGGTATTCGATTCATATTATGATAGTTATAAAGGCGTAGTGGCCTATATTAGGGTAAAAGAAGGATCAGTCAAAAAAGGTGACATGATTCAGATGATGGCAACCAAGAAAAGCTTTGAGGTAGTAGAAGTAGGTATTTTAGCTCCGGGACAGTTACCCGTAGAACAATTGCAAGCGGGGGATGTTGGGTATCTTGCGGCAAGCATTAAAGATGTCAAAAATTGTCGTGTAGGAGATACAATAACCCAGCTTAAAAATCCGGCAACGGAGGCTATTCCAGGCTACAAAAAAGTAATTTCAATGGTTTATTGCGGCGTATATCCTGCTGACGGTGAAGACTTCAACAATATCCGTGACGCCTTGGAGAAGCTTCAAGTCAATGACGCTTCGCTTACCTTTGAACCTGAGGCATCAGTGGCTTTAGGATTTGGTTTCAGATGTGGATTTCTTGGGCTTTTACACCTTGAAATTATTCAACAAAGACTTGAAAGAGAATTCGACTTAAATATTATTACGACAGCGCCAAGTGTTATTTATAATATTTATAAAAATGATGGAACGATGGTTAAAATACAAAATCCGACTAATTTACCTTCGCCGAGCGAGATAGATTATATGGAAGAACCTATTGTCAAAGCGAATATTATGACGCCTTCCGAGTATGTGGGAGCCATCATGGAGCTTTGCCAAAACAGACGTGGCACATTCAAAAATATGGAATATATGGATAAAACAAGAGTAATTTTACATTATATGTTGCCGTTAAATGAAGTTATATATGATTTTTTTGATGTACTGAAATCAAAGACTCGGGGTTATGCTTCGTTGGACTATGAATTATCCGGCTACCAAGCGTCAAAATTGGTCAAGCTCGATATATTAATTAATGCTGAATTGGTAGATGCCTTCTCTATGATTGTTCATGAAGATAAAGCCTATGAGAGAGGTAGGGGTATCGTTGAAAAACTAAAAGATGTTATTCCAAGGCATATGTTTGTCATTCCTATTCAAGCGGCTATTGGTTCAAAAATTATTGCTAGAGAAACGGTAAGAGCTATGAGAAAGGATGTACTGGCTAAATGCTACGGTGGCGATATATCAAGAAAGAAAAAACTTTTGGAAAAGCAAAAAGAAGGAAAGAAAAAAATGAGGCAAATCGGAAGTGTTGATGTGCCGCAAGAAGCTTTTTTGACGGTGCTGAAATTTGACGACCATAAATAAAAGACACAGGCTTTTGAGGAAATTAAATGAATAATATTAAAAATAAAAAGCTTGGACTGTATATTCACATCCCTTTTTGCATTAGCAAATGTTATTACTGTGACTTCTGCTCTTATGCAAATCAAAACGAATTGATTATTGAAGCGTATTGCAAAGCTGTGATTAAGGAAATAATGGATTTTAGAAATAGTGATACTGATTACAGTGTTGATAGCATATACTTCGGGGGTGGCACGCCGTCATCAATTAAAGCGGAGTGGATAGGCGATATCATGGAAGCAATCTATAAAAAGTTCAATGTTGACGAAGGTAGCGAGAATACCATTGAAATCAACCCAGGAACCTTGAATGAGAGTAAGGCGGGTCTGTATAAAGCCAGTGGATTTAATCGCGTTAGCGTCGGAATACAGAGCTTTGATGATGAAATGCTAAAAAAAATAGGAAGGATTCACAACAAGAAAGAAGCCATAACTACAATCAATACGCTGTCAAAATTGAATTTTCGAAATATTAGCATTGATTTAATGTTTAACCTACCGGGTCAAAATCAATCCATGGCTTATGACGATGTTGAAAAAGCTTTAAGCTTAGGACTCTCTCACTTATCTTATTACTCGTTAAAAATCGAAGAAAACACTCCATTCTATTTGATGCAGCAAAAGGGAGAGCTAAAAATATTGCCTGACGAGATTGAACGAGGAATATACCATGGCGCGATTGAGATTATGAAAAAAAGAGGTATGAATCAATATGAAATCTCGAACTTCTCAATCCCGGGATATGAGAGCAGGCATAATTTAAAATATTGGAATAGAGAAGAATACTTGGGATTTGGTGTTTCGGCACATTCTTTTATTGAAGAAAAAAGGTATGCTAATGTCAATGAGGTCGACAGATATATAAATAATGTTCAGAAAAGCGTTAAGGAATATGCATTGTTTGAAAAATTGAATGATAAGGAAAAATTATGGGAATATTTAATTCTAGGGTTAAGAAAAATAGAAGGAATCAAAATCCAGGACTTAAATGAAATGGCTAAAGGCAAGACAGAAAAAATATTTGAAATATTTTTGAGCTTAGAAAAAAAGGGTCTCGTTGAAATGAATACGGAAAACATAAGATTAACAATGTTAGGCATGGATTTGTCCAATATGGTTTTTGTTGAACTGATGGATTAAAACGTGCCGACGGAATCCTTCCGATTTTTAGCAATAGGTATTGACAAAATATTAAGATAGTAGTATCTTATTGCTATGAGGTTAGCACTCGTTTAAAGAGAGTGCTAACAGAGGAGTTGATTTGATGAATCTAAATGATAGAAAACTTAAAATATTGAGGGCTATCATCAAGAGCTATATTCAAGAAGGTGAAGCTATTGGCTCTAGGACAATTTCGAAGAAGTATGACTTAGGGATTAGTCCGGCCACAGTCAGAAATGAAATGGCTGACCTTGAAGAGCTTGGGTACTTAATTCAACCACACACAAGTGCGGGCAGAATTCCGACGGATAAAGCTTATAGACTTTACGTCAATGGTTTACTTAAAAATACGGAGTCTGTTAAAAATAATGCTCAGATTAAAAAGATTCTTCAGCAAGAAATCAACGAAATGAATAATTTCATCAGGAATTCTGCAAAGATTCTATCTCAAATTACAAAATATACGTCATTTGCAATGTCAGCTCAGCTTAAAGAGTGCAAGCTGAAACATATTCAGCTTGTTCCTGTAAGTGATCATAAGCTGCTGATGGTTTTAGTGACTGAAAACAGCGACATAAAAAATGTTTTATTTACATTGAACAAACCAATTGAAATAGAGCAACTCAATAGAATTTCAAACTTACTGACTGATAAATTATCAGGCATAGAACTCAAAAAACTTGACGAGGGGCTTTATCATAAAATTTTACAAGAAATATATGGCATAAGAGAAACTTTTGACGATAGGCTTGAAGAAATGATGGTATTGTTAATGAATACCATTCATAATTATGAGAAGGTTGACCTTTATTATGATGGGTTGACAAACATTCTTAACTATCCTGAATATAGCGATACGAGTAAGGCTAAGGAGTTATTATCATTTGTTGAGGATAAGGATTTATTTAAAAAGGTTCTTATGAATTCTGATGGGGATGACTTGAGCATATTGATTGGAAATGAGAATCAATTTGAACAGATTAAAAAATGCAGTATTGTATCGGCAACCTATAAAGTAAACGGAGTTATTATAGGCAAAATTGGCCTTATTGGACCAACGAGGATGGATTATAAGAACGTAATTTCAATGATTAAAGGTTTATCTTATAACATTAATAAAATAATCAGCGAAAACTATATGGACTTGGCAAGGAGTGAATTCAATGAACAAAAAAAAGAAGAATGAAGATCTAAAGGAACAATCAAAGGGTGCAGAAAAAACAGTGAATGAAGATGTAATTAGCGATGAAATGATTGATTCAGAGGAGGCTCATCATACAAAAAAAGAAGACAAGGAAGAAATTGAAGAAGCCAACGATGAAATTCAAGAGGAAGAAAGTGAACCGGATGAAAACACAAGGAAGCTTTTAAGGCTACAGGCGGATTTTCTGAATTTTAAGAATAGAACTGAAAAGGAGAAAGCTAGAATTTATTCTTCGGCCATTGAGGATATTATCATGGAATTGCTTCCTGTGATGGATAATTTTGAAAGAGCGATTCAAACCGAACATGATAATAATAGTTTTAAAGACGGAATTGTGATGATTTATAATCAGTTAAAAACAGCTATCGAGAAAAAGGGTGTTGAAGAGATACCTTCATTAGGAGAAAAATTCAATCCTAATATTCATCATGCTGTTGCATCTCAAGAAACAGAAGATGTAGAAGCAGATGTTATTATAGAGGTTTTACAAAAGGGTTATCAAATATATGATAAAGTGATAAGACCAAGCATGGTAAAAATATCAAAATAACATTTTGGAGGATAAAATGAGTAAAGTAATAGGAATTGATTTAGGGACCACAAATTCATGTGTGGCTGTAATGGAAGGCGGAGAGGCCGTTGTCATTTCAAATTCTGAGGGAAAAAGAACGACTCCTTCAATTGTAGCTTTCACGAAAAGTGGAGAAAGACTAGTGGGTGAAACCGCAAAAAGACAATCGATTACTAATCCGGATAATACGGTTGTATCGATTAAGAGGCACATGGGCTCGGACCATAAAGTTGTCATTAATGGAAAAACATATACACCACAGGATATTTCTGCTTTTATTTTGCAGAAGCTGAAGGCAGACGCCGAGAGTTATCTTGGTGAAAAAGTGACGGATGCTGTTATTACGGTGCCGGCATATTTTTCAGATAGCCAGAGACAAGCTACCAAAGATGCAGGGAAGATTGCAGGTCTTAATGTAAGAAGAATAATCAATGAGCCTACGGCAGCTTCTTTATCTTATGGGATTGACAAGGAAAACACTATGCAAACCATCATGGTATTCGATTTAGGTGGCGGAACCTTTGATGTGTCCATCCTTGAAATTGGAGAAGGTGTGTTTGAAGTAAAAGCTACAAACGGCAATAATCACTTAGGCGGAGACGATTTTGACGAGGTTATTGTCAATTATTTAGCAGATGAATTTAAAAAGGAAAACGGCGTAGATTTAAGAAAAGATAAGATGGCTCTTCAAAGATTAAGAGAAGCGGCAGAAAATGCGAAGAAAGAATTGTCATCAACGATGTCAACGAGCATCAATCTTCCTTTTATTACAGCTACACAAGATGGACCTAAGCATATGAATATGGATTTATCCAGATCAAAGTTCAATGAACTTACAGCTTTTCTTGTTGATAAGACGATTGAGCCTACCAAAAAAGCCCTAGCAGATGCAAAAATGACGGCTAATGATATTGAAAAAGTCATATTGGTTGGTGGATCCACAAGAATTCCAGCTGTTCAAGAAGCAGTAAAGAGAATTACAAATAAAGACCCGCATAAAGGTATCAACCCGGACGAATGTGTTGCTTTAGGCGCTGCTATACAAGGTGGTGTTTTAACGGGAGAGTTTGGAAAAGAGATACTTTTAGTTGATGTTACGCCATTATCATTAGGAATTGAAACATTGGGTGGTGTATTCACAAGATTAATCGAAAGAAATACGAGAATACCTACTAAGAAGAGCCAAGTGTTTTCTACTGCAGCAGATAGCCAGACGGCTGTTGATATTCATGCATTGCAAGGTGAAAGACAAATGGCTGCAGACAATATTTCCTTGGGAAGATTTCAGCTGACAGGTATTCCTCCGGCTCCTAGAGGAATTCCACAAATTGAAGTAACCTTCGATATTGATGCAAACGGAATTGTTAATGTATCAGCAAAAGATATGGGAACAGGCAAAGAACAAAAAATTACAATCACGGCTTCAACCAATCTTTCTAGTGACGAAATTGATAAGAAAGTAAAAGAAGCAGAGCAATTCGCCGAAGAGGACAAGAGAAAGAAAGAAGAGATCGAAATCAAGAACAATGCTGACAATATGATTTATCAAACCGAGAAGAGCATGAGCGAGTTAGGTGACAAAATCACACCTGAGGAAAAAGAAATTATCAATAATAAAAAAGATAACTTGAAAAAAGCTTTAGAATCGAATAATATTGAAGAGATAAAATCAAAGCTTGATGAATTAACGAAAGAATTTAACAAGTTGGCTGAAAAAATATATCAACAGACTGCCAATACAGAGCAACAGGCTCAAGAACCAAATGAATCAAATCCTCAAGCTGATGACGTTGTAGATGCAGATTTTGAAGTAGTAGATGATGAAGAGAGTCAAAGCTAAATCATTTGATTTAGCTTTACCTTTTTGAATAATGGTGGTGATGATAAATGAGCACAAAAAGAGATTATTACGAAATCTTAGGCATTGGCAAAGACGCAGACGCTGATGAGATTAAGCGGGCGTTTAGAAAACAGGCTAAGAACTATCATCCTGATTTAAATCCAGGTGATCATGAAGCTGAGGTGAAATTCAAAGAAGTCAATGAAGCTTACGAAGTGTTGAGTGATAAAGAAAAAAGAGATAAATACGATCGCTTTGGACATGCCGCGTTTGAAAATAACGGGGCTGGTTTTGGTGGAGGTTACTCAGGCACAGGGGGTTTTGAAGATATTTTTGGTGATATTTTCAGTGATTTCTTTGGGGGCAGCGGAGGCTCCAGACAAAGAAGGGCCGGTCCTAAGAAAGGTTCTGATCTTAAGATTAGATTAAATATTACTTTTGAAGAGGCTGCTTTCGGCACGAAGAAGGAATTGAAAATTTCTAGGATGGAAACCTGTTCGCATTGCCATGGAGAGGGAGCAGAGCCGGGAACGAGTAAAGAAACGTGTCCGACTTGCCATGGAACCGGAAGTGTAAGATCGGTTCAATCGACACCTTTTGGACAATTTTCAAACGTGAGGACATGTCCAACTTGTGGTGGAACAGGAAGTGTAATCAAGACGCCTTGTAAGGTTTGTAATGGGGTAGGGCAAGTTAAGAAATCAAGAAATATTTCTATTAATATACCGGCAGGAGTTGATTCTGATTCAATCATTCCTCTTAGAGGAGAAGGAAATCACGGCGAAATAGGTGCTGCTCCAGGTGATTTGTATGTTTATCTAAATGTGAAGCCTCATAAGATTTTCCAAAGAGATGGCTATGATATTTGGTATGATATGCCAATATCTTTTGCAACGGCTACCTTAGGGAACACAGTTGAAGTGCCTACACTCGAAGGCAAGGTTAAATATGATATTCCTGAAGGCACTCAGACAGGTACGGTGTTTAGACTAAAGAATCGAGGAATCCAGCATCTTAGGGGTGGCGGAAAGGGAGACCAGTATGTCAGGGTCAATATCGATACACCTAAAAAAATGACCGAAAAACAAAGGAAGATGCTTTTGGAACTGGCTAAAGAATTGGGTGAACACATAGAACCTCAAAAAAAGGGGTTATTTAACAAAGTAAAAGACGCTTTCAGTTAAAGGAGGATATGGTTTGGAATGGATTGAAATTGTAATCAAAACCACTTATGAGGCTAAAGAAGCGGTCACAAATATTCTTCATGAAGCTATGGTTGAAGGGATTGTCATAGAGGATCCTAATGATGTGATTAATCTCATGAAAGAGACGGAACGATGGGATTATTTAGATGTGGATTTAATCCAAGATTATTATGATGGGGTCGTAATAAAGGGCTATTTTATCCGCAATGACGACTCTAAAGAAAAGATGGATTACATTAAATCCCAGATCAATCAACTTCCAAGGTATGATCTGGATATTGGACTGACAGAGATTGAAATTCAAGAGATTGAAGAAAGAGATTGGAATAGCGAGTGGAAGAAAAATTTCAAACCATTTAGACTGGGACAGAATGTTATTATTAAACCGTCATGGGAATCTTATGACTCGAAAAGTGATGATATCATTATTGAGATTGACCCGGGAGCTGCTTTTGGTACGGGAACCCATGAAACGACGTCTATCTGCATTGAAGAAATGGAAAAGTATTTGAATGAAGGGATGGATGTTCTCGACATTGGAACAGGCACAGGAATACTTGCAATATTAGCATCAAAGCTAGGAGCTAAAAGTGTTTTAGGAATTGATATAGACGAAGATAGTATTAGAATTTCAAAAGAAAATACAAAAATTAATCATTGTCATAACATAGAAATCATAAAAAGCAATTTATTGGAGAGTATTGATTATCAAGCGGATCTCGTAACAGCTAATATCACTGCGGATATTATTGTACGCATGATCCCTGAGCTTTCAAAAGTAATGAAAAAAGGGGGCATTTTTATTTCGTCCGGAATTTTGGATACTAAAGTGGATTCCGTAAAAAATGCACTTACTGAGCATGGTTTTAATATTATTGAGGAAGTAACAAAAGGTGAATGGGCGGGCATTGCCGCTCAGATATTTTAAATGAATAGATTTTTTGCGGATTTTTTAGATGAAGGCATAGCCGTGTTAAATAAAAGTGATTATCAACACTGCAAAAATGTATTGCGACTAAAAGAAGATTCGGAGATTTTTGCTGTATTTGAAGGGAAAGAATATATAGCGAAAATAACGGCTTATGAAGATGGTCTTGTAAAATGTAAAATTATCAAAGAAACGGCCTATCATAGAGAGGCTGATGTGAAAATTAATCTCTTTCAATGCATCCCAAAGGGTAGCAAAATGGAAGTGATTATTCAGAAAAATGTTGAAATAGGTGTTTTCAGCATTACTCCCGTAATCAGTGATCGAACGATTGTAAAAATCTCGGAAAGAAAAAAAGAATTATCAAAGGTAGAGAGATGGAGAAAGATTTCTGAGGAAGCGGCAAAACAATCCATGCGTAACCTTATTCCCAAGATTAAAAGCATTATTTCTTTTAAAGAAATGCTACAGAATCTATACAATTCTAAAGGAATGATTATTGTTCCATACGAAGAGGAAAAATCGCTCAGTCTTAAAAATATTGATATTAAACAATCAGAGATTAATTTGATTATTGGTCCTGAAGGTGGCTTTGAACCTTATGAAATTGAGGAGTTAAAAAAAATTAATGCGCATGTTGTTTCTCTGGGACCTCGAATTCTTAGAACTGAAACAGCAGCGATGGTGGCCAGCGCCGTACTGATGTATAAAACTAATAATTTGTAGGTTAGATGAATTTGAATGTTTCTTTTTTTACCTTAGGATGCAAAGTGAATCAGTTTGAAACAGATGTCATGATAGAAAATTTTAGAAAAGAGGGTTTTGTTATTGTTGAACCCTCTAATCAATCTGACATTTTTGTTGTTAATTCATGTACCGTAACAAAAGCAAGTGAACGAAAAACAAAAAATATGGTCAAAAAATTCAGAAGCATGAACGAATCAGCCATAATTATTTTGACAGGGTGTTATGCCCAAGCTAATACCGGAAACCTGGAAAAATTTGAATTTGCAGATATTATTATTGGTACAAAAAATAAAGCAAAAGTCGTTGATTATGTGAAAGAGTTTTTGACGAGTCGCAGATTTATGTTGAGAGTTGAACCATTTAAACCTAATGAAGAGTATGAGGAAATTTCTATCAAAGCTACCTCAGAGAGAACAAGGGCTAATATTAAAATCCAGGATGGTTGTAGACAATTCTGTACTTATTGTATCATTCCGTTTGTGAGAGGACCCCTGAGAAGTAGAAAAATTAATTTTATTCTTTCGGAGATTCAAAATCTTCATGACAACGGCTATAAAGAAATTGTTTTGAATGGGATACACATGACTTCTTACGGTGTTGATTTAGACGAAGATGTAACACTTATCAAGCTAGTAAAATCTATTAATCAGCTTCATTTAGATGACATTAGATTTAGATTTGGTTCACTTGAACCCGGAGCCGTGAATGATGAGTTGATTTTAGCAATGATGGAGGGAAATTTTTGCGATCATTTCCACCTATCGCTTCAGAGTGGATCAAATAGCGTGCTCAAAAGAATGAATAGACGTTACACAATAGAGGAGTACAGGCATAAAATCAGCTTAATTAGATCACATATGCCCAATGCAGGCATTACTACAGATGTTATTGTTGGATTTCCGGGAGAAACCGAAGCGGAATTTGAAGAGACATGCCAATTTATTAAAAGAGTGCAGTTTTCCAAGGTGCATGTTTTCACTTACTCCAAAAGAGAAGGAACTAAGGCGGCTACAATGGAGCCTCAAATACCAACGATAACCAAAAAGAAGCGAGCTAGTCAATTAATTGAATTATGTGATGAGATGTCTGAACGATTTTGCAGTCAATTTATTGGGACAGAAATGGATGTGCTTTATGAAGCTCTCAACAAGGAGAATTATTTTACCGGACATACGTCTAATTATTTGATGGTACATTCGCCTTCAAAGAATAATTTGCATAATATCAGAAAAAAAGTTAAAATGACAGAGAGTAAAGGTCATGTTTTACTGACTGAGGAGGTGACAATTTGAACGAATGTTTGTTTTGTAAGATAGCTAACAAAGAAATTCCTTCTACTATTGTTTATGAGAATGATTATGTTATTGCTTTTGAAGATATTAGTCCAGAGGCCCCGGTTCATGTTTTAGTGATTCCTAAGAAGCATATTGCATCACTAAACGATATTAATATTGAGAACAGTGTTTACATAGCTAAAATTTTTGAAGCGATATCAATTATATCTAGAGAACAAGGAATTAATGAGACGGGCTATCGGATTGTTTCTAACTGTGGCAAGGACGCAATGCAGACGGTTGAACATGTTCACTTTCATTTACTAGGAAAAAGATCTTTGAAATGGCCTCCGGGTTAGATCAGGGAGAGTTTCACAAAATAATGGTTGAAAATATTTCATAATTAATGTATACTATACAAGTGCAATTTGAGAGAAGACAATATTGTAGTATGAGGGGAGGGTCGCAGATGACAGAGGTTAAAGTAAGAGAAAATGAATCTTTGGATAATGCATTGAAGAGATTTAAAAGACAATGTGCTATCACTGGCGTTCTCTCTGAAGTAAGAAAAAGAGAGCATTACGAGAAGCCAAGCGTTAAGAGAAAAAAGAAAGCTGAAGCAGCTAAAAGAAAGAAAAACAAAAAAACTACCAGTAAATAATTGAGGTGACGTTATGTCTTTAAAAGAGAAGCTCATGGAAGATTTGAAGGCTTCAATGAAAAGTAAAGACAAAGTAAGAAAAAACGCGGTAACCATGATTAGAGCTGCTGTCAAGCAATTAGAAGTAGACAACAGAGTGGAATTAGCTGACGAAGACATTATTGATGTTATTGCAAAACAGGTTAAGCAAAAAAGAGATAGCATCCATGATTTTAAAGCCGGTGGAAGAGATGACTTGGTTACGCTTACTGAAGAGGAAATAGCTATTTTAACAGAATATTTACCGCCACAGTTAAGTCTTGAGGAATTGGAAGATATCGTCTTGAAGGCAATTAAGGAAACAAATGCCACGACAAAAAAAGACATGGGCAAAATTATGGGCATATTGATGCCTTTAATCAAAGGCAAAGCTGATGGTAAACAAGTAAACGAGATAGTTACGAAATACTTGAATTAAAAAAACCCTGTTTCAGGGTTTTTTTTTAAGCTAATTCAAGCGCAATTTCAATCATATCTGTCAATGTTTTTTCTCTTTCAGCGGGTGTGGTTTCTTCTCTAGTTACGAGGCTATCACTAACGGTCAAAATAGCAAGTGCATTTGCGCCTAGTTTTGCCGCATTCATATACAACGCCGCTGCTTCCATCTCCACGGCTAGCACTCCCATTTCTGCCCATAGTTTCCAAGCATGAGGATTAGCGTCATAGAATATATCACTGGATAGAATATTTCCTACTTTGACATTTATTTCTTTTTTTTCCGCAGCTAGCTTGGCTTTTTCTAAAAGAGAATAAGAAGCCGTCGGAGCATAAGTGCCCGGAAGGTTATATTGAGAGGCGAAATTGGAATTAGTCGACGCGCTCATAGCTAAAATGACATCGCGAACATGAACATCTTTATTGAAAGAACCGCAAGAGCCTATTCTTATTAGATTTTGAACGCCGTATTCTACTATAAGCTCATGAGAGTATATTCCAATAGAAGGCATGCCCATACCCGTTCCTTGAACAGATACACGTTTGCCTTTATAATAACCGGTAAAGCCTAACATACCTCGTATTTCATTATAACAAATGATGTTTTCCAAATAGTTTTCAGCTACGAATTTAGCTCGTAATGGATCTCCTGGGAGCAGTATGGTTTCTGCAATTTCACCTTTTTTTGCACCAATGTGTATGGTCATCGTAACACCTCCTAAACTATTTTAACAAATAGTTTTAATATATACAAATGCTTTTATTTGTATTGATATAGAAAAGTAACAAAACTTATGATATGATTTATTTATATAAAGTTATTGGAGGATTAATGGAATTAATAGAAAAGCAACTCTGTATTGACAACAGTGAATACATTCCAATCATTTTTGGACACATGGACAAAAATATTAACCAAATAAAAGCTCTGTTTCATATTGATTTACTTTCTCGCGAGGGTGGGTTGAAAATAATTGGAAAAGAAGCTGATGTATTAGCTGTTTCAAGATTAATTGATGATATTTTAGCTTCTTTAAAAAATAAAGAAAATTTGACTGACGCTAAGTTTAATTATCTTTTGAGACATTATGCAGAAGGTAATGTAGATAGGGTAGCCGAATATTTAAATGAATTGATTACGATTACAACGAACGGCAAAATGATTAAACCTAAAACGATAGGTCAAAGAATATATATTGATAATATAAGAAAAAACGATGTAGTCTTTGGCATTGGTCCTGCAGGCACGGGCAAAACTTTTCTCGCCGTGGCCATGGCTGTAGATGCTTTTAGGAAAAAGGAAGTTGAAAGAATTATATTGACAAGACCGGCCGTAGAGGCGGGAGAAAAGCTGGGATTTTTGCCAGGAGACATGCAGGATAAAGTTGATCCTTACTTGAGACCTTTATACGACGCTCTTTTTGAAATAATGGGAGCGGAGCAGTACTTAAAGAATCTTGAAAAGGGAGCGATAGAAGTAGCACCGTTAGCTTATATGAGGGGACGAACTATTGACTCAGCCTTTATCATTTTGGATGAAGCTCAAAATACGACTAAAGAACAGATGAAAATGTTTCTTACTCGTCTTGGATATGGCTCAAAGGCTGTCATTACAGGGGATGTAACCCAGATTGATTTACCGGCAGGCAAGAAATCAGGATTGAAGCAGGGTGAAAAAATCTTAAAAGATGTTAACGGAATTAGTTTCATATATTTTGATAAGAAAGATGTTGTAAGGCATAAATTGGTGAGGGATATTATTAAAGCGTACGAAATATTTGAAAAAACAGAAATGGAGAGCCACTAATGGAAATATTAATTGATAATCGATCTAGTCATTTTACTCTTGAGCCAAACATTGAGAAATTGATAGAAGATGTTTGCGCGACGACATTAAAACATCTCAACAAAGACGAGCATTATGAAATCAGTATATCTTTTGTTGAAAATGAAGAGATTAAGAATTTGAACAAAATTTATCGCGACAATGATACAATCACGGATGTACTTTCATTTCCGATGGAGGATGATCTAAACATTGATTTTGAAAATGTTATCTTGGGAGATGTGGTCATTTCTGTTGACCGAATTAAGGAACAGGCGGTCGAATATGGCCACTCCTTTGAGAGAGAGCTTGCTTATCTTCTAGTTCATTCTTTGTTGCATCTTTTTGGATTTGACCATCTAGTAGACCATGAGAAAGACTTGATGAGAAAAGAAGAAAAAGCTATCATGGATAAGCTTCGCATTTACAAGGATTAGATAGGAGAGCCTATGTTAAGAAAATTGATATTTCCGATATTATTTTTGTTGGTTTTTACGTCTTGTACGCCTACTAATGCTAATGAAATGACGACAGACCTCGTTGAACCTACTACGACAATCGTTGAAGAGGAGACTACCCCAATCGAAGAAACTTCAAGCAGTGAAACGCCTGTGACAGGTGAACCTTCTCCGCTTAGCGGGATATATTATGAAGAGGAGATTGTTTTGCAACGACCGGTAGCCATTATGTTGGACAATCATCCGGCTGCACGTTGGCAGGCGGGTCTCGTGAAGGCTGAAATTGTTTATGAGGCTGAGGTTGAAGGCCCCTATACGAGATATCTGGCTATATTTTTATGCGAGGCGCCGGAACACATTGGACCCGTAAGAAGCGCACGACCCTATTTTATTAGGTATGCTCTTGAATACGATCCAATTTATGTTCATGTTGGCGGGAGCATGGATGCCATGAAAGATATTCAGGATTATAATATGGCGGATATAGATGGGTTGTATAGTGGAGAATTTTGGCGTTACAATGATACCGGCAAAAAAATACCTAACAATATGTACACAGCTATGGCCAATATCAGGAGTGCACAAAGTTATAAACAATTCAGAACTGAAGGACAATTTGATGGTTTTTTATTTAGTGAGGAATTTGAAAAGCTTGAATTGCAATCTGAGAAGTGTTTAAACTTTAGTATTGAATATAATGACGATTACAAGGTAGAATACAAATTTGATGCTGAAAACAGTGACTATCAAAGATATGTCAATGGGAAACGTCATGTTGACGAATACTACGATGAGGATTTAGCAATTTCAAATATTATTATTCAAAAGACAAAGAAACAAGTCCTAGATGATATCGGCAGACTTCACATACAAAATATTTCTGAAGGAACGGGATTCTTAATTAGAAATGGAGAAATGATAGAAATAACTTGGAGCAAGACATCTGCTAGGGAGAAGACCGTTTATAAAGATTTAATGGGATCTGAGGTCGTATTAAAGCCAGGACAGACATGGATACAGGTTGTTACACAAAATACAGTAATTGAAATGGAGGAGCTATGATAGATGATATAAGCTTGATTGAAATGGCCATAGAAGCGAGAGAAAAAGCTTACGTACCTTATTCTTCTTTTAAGGTAGGGGCAGCGGTGCTTACAAAATCCGGGAGAGTATTTACAGGATGTAATATCGAGTCGGCATCCTATTCGCCGACTATTTGTGCTGAAAGAACGGCTCTTTCAAAGGCTGTATCAGAGGGATACAGGGAGATTGACACTGTGGTGGTAGTAGGGAGTCTAGAAAAACTTTCTTATCCTTGCGGGGTGTGTAGGCAGTTCATACGGGAATTTGGCAAAGATATAAGAATTATTGTGGCAAAAAGTACGAAAGCATATAAAACATATACGATAGAAGATTTGCTGCCAGAAAGCTTTGGCCCGGAGGATTTGAATAATGAGTGTCTTTAAATCAGGATTTGTGACCGTAGTAGGAAGACCAAATGTTGGAAAATCAACTTTAATAAATTATTTAATCGGTGAAAAAATATTGATTATGTCCAATAAACCCCAAACAACAAGAAATAAAATTAGAGCCGTGTATACCGATTCAAATTGTCAAATTGTATTTATTGATACACCTGGCATTCATAAAGGTGAAAGCAAGCTTAGCGAATTTATGGCTTCAGAAATTAGCGAAGCGCTCGAAGAAATGGACGTATTGATATTTATAACGGATGAGAAAAATAAGCTAGGGCCTGGGGATAAATATATTATTGATAAGATTAAAGATTTAAATCTTCCGAAGATTGCATTAATTAACAAATCGGATATCTATAAAGATAATTTATCTGTAGAAGAAGAAATTCGAGAATTTAAAATTTTTGATCAAGTAACCAGAATCGCTGCAGTCACAGGACAAAATATTGAAGCTGCAATGTCTTTTGTTAAAGCTCAGCTCAAGGAGGGACCTCAGTATTTCCCAACGGATTATATTACAGATAGGCCTGAATGGTTTGTTATATCCGAGTTGATTCGTGAGAAGGCCTTACACTTACTTGAGGATGAATTACCACATGGAGTTGGTGTCGCAATTGAAAAAATAGAGAAGCGAGATAATAAGGAGCTTATTGATGTTTATGCTGTCATCATGTGTGAAAAAAAATCACATAAAGGGATGATCATTGGGAAAAATGGCGCGAAGCTTCATGAAATTGGTAAAAGGGCACGGACTGATATTGAAAGGTTATTGGGGAGCCAAGTTTATTTAAATTTATGGGTTAAAATTAGTCCGAACTGGCGCGATAACGAAAAAATGTTAAAAGAACTCGGATATAAAAATTGGTGATGCATGAGCATACGAGATGAAATTATAGTATTAAGAGAAATCCAATATAAAGATTATGATAAGATACTGCATTGTTTTAGCAAGAAATATGGAAAAATACAAATTATGGCCAAAAGAGTCAGGAAGTCTCACAGTGAGAATTCATCAGTTTCTCTGACTTTTAATCATTCCGGCGTGAATTTGATTAAAAACAAGGATATGTATATTTTATTGGATGGAGATGTCATCAATAATTACTATAAAATTCAAAACCATTACAAAAGTTACGTGTATGGGAGCTATACACTTGAAATATTGAATCATATTTTACAGGAAAATGAAAGTAATATAAAATTGTTTGAAATGACGATCAAATTGTTTCAAATGCTTTCGGTAGAGTCCGAAGGTATTGAAAGTCTAATGGCAGCATACGAAATTAAGTTGATAAGCTTGATGGGTTTTAGGCCGTTAATGGATAGATGTATTAGCTGTGATGTTCGAGATGAGTTATGCTACCTTTCAGTTGAAGAGGGAGGTGTTATATGCAAATCTTGTGCAAAAACCATGTTGAATTTAATTAAATTTGATGCAAATATGTTGTATGAGTTAGATTTTCTCATACGACATAAATTTGAAGACATAATAAAAATAGAGATTCATTCAAAAACCATTCAATTCATTCACGTTTATTTTATGCACCATGCGGGAAAAGACAATTTTAAATCATTAAAATTATTGGGAGGTGATTATTATGAGTAATCAATTTGACAAGGTAGACGAAATTGTTAAAAGGACAGGTTGTAGCTATGAGGAGGCCAAGGCCGCTCTAGAGGAAGCAGAAGAAGACATGCTAGCTGCATTGATCTTGATTGAGAAAAGCAAATCTAAAGGTCAGAAATTTAAAGCTAAAAGCGATGACATAGTTGATGAAATTAAAAAAGTCATAAAAGAGGCGAATGCAACAAAGCTTGTTATTTTAAGAGAAGGTGAAACGATTATCAATATTCCGATTTCTGCCGGTGCGGTAGGTGTTGTTCTTGCACCTCTTTTCAGTGTTGCCGGATTGACCGCTGCAATGCTTTCAAAATGCACGATTGAAATTTATACAGCAGATGGTCATAAAATTAACATCAATGATAAATTAGACAAATCAATCGGTAAAATAAAGGATGAGATAGATCACATGTCTAAAAAATAAAATTTGATTGACACATTTTCGATATGATGATAAATTATTGTTAATTAAATAATGCGACGATTGAGAAAATTATATCATTTAGCAATAGAGAGATTCAGGGAAGGTGGAAGCCTGATTTGCGATAATGATATAAAGGGAGCTCATGAGCATATTCTGCTAAAGAGGACATTTTAATGTCAAGTAGGGTGGAACCGCGGAATTATTATTTCGTCCCTATAACCAAGGACGAATTTTTTTATTTTTTGAAAGGAGCTTAAAATGGCAAAAAATGACAAAAGCAATTTGGAAAAACTAGTATCGCTATCAAAAAGCAGAGGCATCATATTTCCAGGTTCAGAAATATACGGAGGTCTTGCAAATACTTGGGATTATGGCCCGATAGGAGTAGAAATCAAAAATAATATCAAAAAAGCTTGGTGGCAAAAATTTGTCCAAGGAAATCCATATAACGTTGGCCTTGATTCAGCCATTCTAATGAACCCAAGAACTTGGGAGGCTTCAGGCCATATTGGTGGATTTAATGATCCTCTTATGGATTGTAAAAGCTGCCAATCGCGATTCAGAGCCGATAAACTGATAGAAGACTATTTAAGAAACATTGATGATCAACATACGATTGTTGATGGCTGGACTAATTCACAAATGGAAGATTATATCAAGAACCAAGCTATTAGCTGTCCTGAATGTGGCAGCCATGATTTTACTGCAATTAGGCAGTTTAATCTTATGTTTAAGACTTTCCAAGGAGTGACAGAGGATTCTCAAGCAGAAATATTTTTAAGGCCTGAAACGGCTCAAGGAATTTTTGTAAATTTTAAAAATATTGTTAGAGCTTCTAGAAAAAAAATTCCTTTTGGAATTGGTCAGATTGGAAAATCATTTAGGAACGAAATAACACCGGGAAATTTTATTTTCAGGACGCGTGAATTTGAGCAAATGGAACTCGAGTTTTTTTGTAAGCCCGGCGAAGATTTGGAATGGTACAATTATTGGAAAAACTTCTGTATGAATTGGTTGATTTCTTTAGGAATGAAACAAGAGAATGTGAAATTTAGAGATCATAGCCCAGAAGAGTTGTCTCATTATAGCAACGCGACCACTGACATTGAGTATCTTTTCCCCTTTGGGTGGGGAGAACTATGGGGAATTGCAGACCGAACCGACTTTGATTTAAAACAACATCAATTATTTTCAGGGGAAGATTTAAATTATACTGATCCACAAACGAATGAAAAATACATTCCTTACTGCATTGAACCCTCTTTAGGAGTTGACAGGGTCATGCTGGCTTTCTTACTAGATGCCTATCAAGAGGAACAGCTCGAGGACGGCTCTGAAAGAATTGTTTTAAAAATTCATCCGACATTATCAGCTTTTAAAGTAGCGGTATTCCCACTTACAAAAAAACTTAGCGAGCCTGCATTGGCATTGTTCAGCGAGTTATCACAATATATGAATGTGGATTATGACGAGGCGGGAAGCATTGGTAAAAGGTATAGAAGACATGATGAGATTGGGACGCCATTTTGTATTACCTATGACTATGATTCCCTTGAAGATCATTGTGTTACGGTAAGATTTAGAGATACAATGGAACAAAAAAGGATTAAGATTGATGAATTGACTCATTTTATCCAAGGATATCTAAAATTTTAAGGGTGTGATCTTATTAAACTTACTGATAGACAGAGTAAAATTGTTGAACTGGTTAAGCAATTTGAACCCATTACCGGAGAGAATTTAGCTGAAAGACTTAATCTTTCAAGGGCTACTCTTAGGCCTGATTTAGCTATTTTGACCATGTCTGGAATATTGGAAGCCAAGACAAAAGTTGGATATTTTTATCATGGATTCAGTAACAGCATGAGTATGAATGAGATTTTATCCATCACTGTTGATCAAATAAAATCTGTCCCTGTGGTTATTGAACAAGAAACGTCTGTTTATGACGCCGCGGTGACAATGTTTTTAGAAGACGTAGGGACTTTGTTTGTGGTCAAGGAAAATTTCTTGAAAGGCGTCGTTTCAAGAAAGGATTTACTTAAGGCGACATTGAGCGGCAATTCTTCGGCAACCATGCCGGTCTCTGTTGTGATGACAAGGCTTCCACAGATTGTTTATTGTAGCAAAAATGATATTTTTATAGACGCGGTCAGAAAAATTGTTGAATATAATATTGATTGCTTGCCTATCGTATCTGAAGAAGGACCTGATCAAATGAGGGTTACAGGTAGGATTTCCAAAACGAATATTTCGAGATATATACTTGAAATGGGGCAAGCTGATATGGGGGGCTTATGAAAAAAGTAAAAATATTTGCTTTATCCGATTCTATTGGAGAAACATCTGAACAAGTATCAAAAGCAGTATTGAATCAATTTTCTGAGATTGAATATGAGATTGATATTTGGTCCTACATTCAATCAAAGGAACAGATTAATGAGGCTGTTTTTTCTGCAAAGAAGGAAAATGCCGTCATTGTATTTACACTGGTTGTTGTAGAGTTAAGAGATTATCTTTTAAAAAAGGCTGCTATTGAACATGTGACAGCTGTTGATCTTATCACACCGCTTTTGACGCCAATGATTGAGCATATAGGATTCAAACCGAAAAGAGAACCGGGTTTGCTTTACAAATTTGACGAAAATTATTTTAAAAGAATGGATGCGATTGATTTCGCCGTAAAATATGATGATGGAAAAGATACCCGTGGCGTCCTGAAAGCGGATATTGTACTAATCGGCATTTCAAGAACATCTAAAACACCACTGAGCATGTACCTAGCCAACAAGAGCATTAAAATGGCTAATATTCCGCTGGTTCCTGAGGTAGAGCCTCCCGAAGAGCTTTTTAGCATTAACCCTGAAAGGATTGTTGCTTTGTATGCGGATCCTGATTATCTGAATAAAATCAGAAAAGAAAGATTAAAAGTTTTAGGGTTAAATGATAATTCATCTTATGCGGATTCCAAAAGAATCATAAAAGAATTGGAATATGCGGATATCTATATCAAAAAAATAGGATGTAGGAAAATAGATATTACTAACAAAGCCATTGAAGAAATCGCGAATATGATTATTAATTGGCATATTGAAATTACTAGAAAAGAAAGAGAGTAGCTCTTTCTTTTTTGGATAGAAGTGAGGTGTAGATTTTGATTAGAGAAGAGTATGAAGCTCTTGAAATCCAAATACTATCTGAAAATGCTGTAAAAGCAAAATTTTCAAGGGGAAGAGCTGAAAACGAAGAGGAATGTGAAATAAGAACTTGTTTTCAAAGAGACAGAGACAGGATATTGCATTCTAAATCTTTCAGAAGACTAAAGCATAAAACACAGGTTTTTTTAGCTCCCGAGGGGGATCATTATCGAACAAGATTAACACACACGTTAGAAGTATCTCAAATTTCTAGAACTATTGCTAGAGCTTTACGATTAAATGAAGACTTGACCGAAGCTATTGCTATGGGACACGATCTTGGACATACCCCTTTTGGACATAATGGCGAAGCAATTCTAGATAAATTGGTGAAAAAGGGGTTTAGACACAATGAGCAAAGCTTAAGGGTAGTTGAAATACTTGAAAAGCATCAGGGTAAAGATGGGTTAAATCTTACGGAAGAGGTTAGAGATGGTATTTTAAACCATACCGGTCCTGTAAAACCATTTACGCTAGAAGGACAAATTGTGAAATATTCTGACCGGATTGCTTATCTCAATCATGATATTGATGACGCAAAAAGGGCTGGATTGATTCAAGATTACGAAATTCCTTCGGATATTCTTCAGACGATAGGTTTTAGTCATGGAGATAGAATTAACAATATGATTAAGGATATCATAACTCAGTCCATGGGTCACCGAAGCATTACGATGAGTGATAATATGCAACTGGCAACTGATAAATTAAGGGAATACATGTTTAAAAACATCTATTTCAATGAAATTGCAAAGAGTGAAGATCGAAAGGCAAGTAAAATTATGGCGGATTTATTTGAGTACTATTGTCATCATATTGACATGATAGCCAGTAAAGATGAACAATTGAGATTCGAAAAGGAAGATTTAGTCAAGGATTATATTGCCGGGATGACAGACCGATATGCTCTCAAACAATTCAAGGATATTTTTATGCCTTTGCCTTGGGATAAATAATTGACATTCTTTCTTATTAAGGGTATAATTTTATTCCATAATTTGATAAAATGGTGGTAGCATGCCAAACAATATTACTGACGAAAAAATAGATGAAATATTAAACTTAACAGATATAGTTGATGTCATAGACGGCTATATAAGCTTAAAAAAGTCGGGCACTAATTATACTGCCTTGTGTCCCTTTCATAAAGAAAAAACACCGTCTTTCTCGGTTTCTCCAGACAAACAAATTTTTCATTGCTTTGGGTGTGGTGAAGGAGGAAATGCAATTACGTTTTTAATGAAATATAGTCATCTTTCTTTTGTTGAAGCTTTAAAAGTGTTAGCGGATAGAGCTGGAATTCCTTTTGAAGTAGACCAAAAGTACATCAATCAGGATTATGATCAATTTAAAGTCCATTATAAAATCAATCGTGAAGCAGCTATTTTTTATCAAAAACAATTATATGCAAATGAAGCAGCTATGAAGTATCTGAGTCAAAGGGGCATCAGTGATAAAGCCATCAAATATTTTGGATTAGGCTATGCTGCAGATCAGTGGGATGGTATTCTGAAGCATCTAATTTCTTTAGGATATAAAGAAAAAGATTTGGAGATTAATGGGCTCATTATTAGACATGAAAATGGCGAACGTTATTATGATAGATTTCGGAACAGGGTTATGTTTCCGATTTTTGACATCAAAAAGAGAATTATCGGATTTGGTGGTAGAGTTTTAGATCATCAATTGCCTAAATATATTAATTCTCCCGATTCCATTATTTTCAACAAGGGTCGACATTTATACAATTTGAACCATGCAAAAAATAATATAGAGAAAAACGGAATCATTTTAGCGGAAGGTTACATGGACGTCATCAAATTAGTTAGCCATGGATTTGCTAATGTTGTGGCCTCCTTAGGAACAGCTTTGACTGAAAACCAAATTAAATTGATGAAAAAATTCAGCAAAGAGTTCTATATCTCGTATGATTCGGACGGGGCCGGTTTAAAAGCGGCCGTTAAAGCTGCTAATTTGCTCAAATCAAATGGCTTATCATGCAGAATTCTGGTCTTCCCTGAGGGAATGGACCCGGATGACTATATCTCTAAGTTTGGGCGCGTAAAATATAAAGATAGATTAAATAACGCTTACGAATATTTTGATTTTCTAGATTATTACTTGTCCAAGTCTTACGAAACTGATTCGGATAAAGGAAAAATGAAATACATCAAAGAGATGTCTGAACATCTTGGTTATGTCGTCAATTCTATTGAAAAGGAGCTCTATATTGAAAAAATCTCAAAGAAAACAGGTGTATCTAAAGAGTCCATAATAGCTGAAATGGTAAAAACTCGCAAAAAGGATTATAATCACTCTGAACAGGATATAAAAAAAGTGAGCATTTCCATAAACAATAAAGCGGATTATGAAATTGAACTGTTAAATTTGATGAAGAACAGTCAAGATGTTATACAATACATCAATAAAAAGTATTCAATTGATACTTTTGAGAAAACACAGAATCGCGATTTGTTTATTCAACTACTTACAGAAAACGAAAGTGCCAATACCGCGACTTTTAAACAAAAGGATGAAATGTATTTTCCTCAAGATGAATTGCTTTTAGTCATAGAAGATTATATTGCTAAGATAATCATTGAAGAGAAAAAACAAGAAAGAAATGAGATGATGATCAAATTGTTGATAGATAGCAATAACCATCAGCTGATAGAAAAAATCAGTAGTATTGATAAAGAAATTCTTAAATTAAGGGGGCTTCTAAATGGCTAAAAAAACTGAGACTATTGAAATGAACGAGGACAAAAATGTAATAGAAGATTTAAAAAATTCGTTGAAGAAAAAAGGTAAAAAAGAAGGTTTTATTGCGTATAAAGAGATTATTGACACGTTTGAGAAAATCGAGATTTCGCCTGAAGAGATAGACGATATCTATAAATTTTTAGAAGATAATAAAATTGAAATTTTAGGACTTCAAGATGATTTAATTCTTACGGATTCAGAAGAAGACGATGACGATGAAGAAATTGAAGATGAAATTGAAGAGGAAATAGGGATTGGAACTGTTGGCAGAAATAAAAGCGAAATGGATACCTTTCTATTAAAAGGTGTCAATGTAGATGATCCTGTCAGGATGTATTTAAAAGAAATAGGTAAGGTGCCTTTGTTGACTGCAGATGAAGAAGTTGAGCTCGCAAAAAGAATGGAAAACAACGACGAGACAGCGAAAGGAAGGCTAGCAGAAGCCAATTTAAGGCTTGTAGTCAGCATTGCCAAGAGATATGTAGGTAGAGGCATGTTGTTTTTAGATTTGATTCAAGAAGGCAATTTGGGGCTTATTAAAGCAGTTGAGAAGTTTGATTATAGAAAAGGTTATAAATTTAGTACATACGCAACTTGGTGGATTCGTCAAGCAATTACTAGAGCTATTGCTGACCAGGCCAGGACCATAAGAATTCCGGTCCATATGGTTGAAACTATCAATAAATTGATTAGAGTGAAGAGACAGTTGCTACAAGAACTGGGAAGAGATGCTACTCCAGAGGAAATAGCTGCTGAGATGGATATGGAGCCTGAAAAAGTCAGAGAAATTTTAAAAATCGCTCAAGAGCCGGTATCTCTTGAAACACCTATAGGAGAAGAAGAAGATAGTCATTTAGGAGACTTTATTCCTGATGATGATGCACAAGCTCCGGCTGATGCGGCAACGTCAACTTTGCTGAAGGAACAGCTGGTAGATGTGCTTGAAACTTTAACTGAGAGAGAACAGAAAGTTTTAAGGCTTAGATTTGGGTTAGATGATGGTAGGGCGCGCACACTTGAAGAGGTTGGAAAAGAGTTTGATGTAACGAGAGAAAGAATTAGGCAAATAGAAGCAAAAGCACTACGAAAACTTAGACATCCGAGTAGAAGCAAAAAATTGAAGGACTATTTAGAATAACGGATCGATGATGAAAAACAGATTAAACGCTATAGTTGATATGATTCTCCCTTGTGAAGTGGTTGCTGATATTGGAACGGATCATGCGTATGTACCCGAAATGCTATTGATGAAGAATAAATGTCGGAGGGTGATTGCTACTGAGCTCAATGAAGGACCCTACAGAATAGCCAAAAGGTATATCCGCTTAAAAGGGTTAGAGGATGACATCGATCTCAGGTTAGGTGATGGACTTACACCTTTGAATCATTCTGTGTCTGATACGATAATTGTTGCAGGCATGGGAGGATTGTTAATTCAACGGATTTTAGAGGACGGAAAAGAATACATAACAAAGTCCCACACCTTTATTTTACAACCGATGAATGCAGCGGATAAGCTAAGAAGATATCTCTTTGAGAATGGTTATGAAATCGTGGACGAAGAGCTAGCGAGAGAGGACCACCATTATTATGAATTGATGATGGCTAGAAAAACGGACAATAAAATGACTTGTGATCATGAGATAGATTTTGAAGTAGGTAGGAAACTGTTTATTAAGAAACATCCTCTTCTAAGAGATTTTGTCGATCACAAAGTAAGAATAAACGATACGATTATATCCATGTTAAAAGATACTAAGCATGAATCTCATAAAGCCGAGTTATTAAGAATGAAAAATCAAAAGATGAAGGAGCTGTTAAAAGAATATGAAGACGAGTAATCTTTTTGAGTTTTTAAATAATACATTTCCAGAAGTTCGTTCGGAAGCATGGGATAATACGGGCATTCAAATAGTAGATTTTTCTCAAAACATAGAAAATGTGTTGATAACTTTAGATATTACAGATAAGTTAATTGAATTTGCAAAGCATACGAAGGCCGATCTTATTATAGCGCATCATCCGTTTATTTTCTCTCCATTGAAAAACATTGATTTGTCTTCATACAAAGGACGAATCATTAAAGAGGCTATTATTAATCAGATAGGAATTTATTCTTTGCATACCAATTATGATGTATCTAACATAGGCATGAATAAACAAATTTGTGATACGCTTCAACTCATAAACACTCATGTGCTGAAAACGAAAGAAGATGTGCAAAATGAAGGCTACGGAATGATTGGTGAACTCAGACACCCCGTATCACTCGATAATTTCATTGATTCAGTAAAAAAACATTTTGGTCTTTCATGGGCGATGCTGTATAGCAAAGAGCACGAGAAAAATGAAAAAACAATACATAAAATAGCGTACTGTGGGGGTTCGGGGGCGGATTTCATTACGGATGCCGCCAATCAAAAGGTAGATTTATATTTGACCGGAGATATTGGACATCACGATGCTCAGCTTGCATACGAGGCTGGAATTGCAGTCTTGGATGTTACTCATTATGGGCTGGAAAAAGTTTTTATTACTCATTTGGCTAATATCATCAAAGAAGAGTTCCCTGAACTCAGCATTTTTTTATACGATGTCAATCATTTTTCCGGCACGATAAAATAGTAATTGAAAAACCGAAGAGATTGTATTATAATTCATTGAGCAAGTCGGACAGTCGCATGGAAACATGAGGAAAGTCCGAGCTTCAAAGAGCAGAATGCTGGTTAACGGCCAGTGAGGGTGACCTTAAGGAAAGTGCAACAGAAAATTACCGCCTTAAAAGGTAAGGATGAAAAGGTGAGGTAAGAGCTCACCAGTGATTAGGCGACTAGTCAGCTGTGTAAACCCCATTCGATGCAAGACCAAGTAGGGACTTTCAAGCAGTTGCTCGCTGTGTCCCGTGGTAGGTTGCTTGAGCTCTTTGGCAACAAAGAGCCTAGATAGATGACTGTCGATTACAGAACTCGGCTTACAGACTTGCTCAATTAATTAGATAAAATATGCCATTCTTCGTAAAGAGCTTCAAGCTCTTTTTTCTGTGCTTCGATTTTTTGGCTAATCTCTTGCGCTTTAGTATGATTGTTGAAAACTTCCGGGGAGCATAAATCTTTCTCTAAAGAAAAATTCAATTGTTCAAGAGTCTCGATTTTTTCTTCGAGTTCAACAATCTTTTTTCTTTGAGCTTGTGCATCTCGAATAAGCTCTCTTTGTTTTTTTGCTTGATTTTTTAGTTCTGTTTTGCTGATTTGCTCGATGTCTTCTTCCTCAGGGGGGAGATTTTTTTTGTAAGTATAATAGTCATAATTTCCAAGATATTCTATTATGCCGTCAGAGTGCATTTCTAGAATTTTATCGACGCTTTTGTTTAAAAAGTATCTATCATGAGAAATAATTAATAATGTTCCTGTATAATCTGCAAGCGCTTGTTCTAAAATATGTTTAGAATCAATATCCAAATGATTGGTAGGTTCATCCATTAGAAGAAAATTGGAATGAGATAGCATTAATTTTAGAATAGACAAGCGTGTCATTTCTCCGCCGCTTAAATCACCGACCAATTTAAACAAATCTTCATTATAGAACATGAATTTTGCTAGATAACCTCTAATTTCGTAAGTTTTTAAAGCAGGATATTCATCCCATATTTCATCTATTACAGAGTTATCGAGGTTGAGATTTACTAATTCCTGATCAAAATAACCTATTTTGACATTGTGTCCGATTGATACTTCTCCTGCATCCTCTTGGATTTGTTTGAGTAAAATTTTGATTAAAGTGGATTTACCCACGCCATTCGGACCAATTAACCCGATTTTATCACCTTTCATTACTCTGAAGCTAATTTGTCTGAAAATCTTTTTGTCATCATAATTTTTTGCTAACCCTTCAACTAACAATACATCCCTACCGCTTTCTATGGAGGGGTTAAATTGTATTTTTAGCTTTTCGCTTTCGCCTTGTGGCTTATCTACCAATAGCATATTCTGAAGTAATTTTTCTCTGCTTTTGGCTTGTCGAACTTTTTTGTCGCGTCCATTGGCGAGCATTTTAGAGATGATTTCCTTTTGACGTTGGATTTCTTTCTCTTGAATCACATATTTCTTTTTCTGTATTTCTAATTCGGTGGACCATTTTTTAATAAAGTAAGAGTAGTTTCCGTTATAACTATATATATTGCCATTTTGAACAAAAAGTGTTTTTGAGGTAATTCGATCTAAAAAATATCGGTCGTGAGCAATAACTAAAACAGTACCTTTAAATTCCTTCAAGTATTTTTCTAGCCATTCGATAGAAGGAATATCGAGGTGATTTGTCGGTTCATCAAGAAAAAGTATTTCCGGAGAAGACAACAAGAGCTTTGCGAGCATAACTCTGTTTTTTTGACCTCCACTCAGTTTTTTAAATTGCAGTGACAATTCTTCTTCCTGAAAACCTAGGCCAAACAGAACACCTTTTATTTTGCTTTTATAGCTGTATCCTTCTTTTTTTTCAAAATCATCAATTAACTCGGCGTATATATCCAAAATTTCTGTTAAAACTTTACCGTTTTCAGAATTTTTTGACATTTCAGATTCATAATATCTGATTTTTTCTTCAAGTAAAATAATCTCTCTGAAGATTTCTGCAACTGAATCGAACACAGTTAAGGATTCATCGGAAGAGATATCTTGTTTTAGATATCCGACTTGCTTCGAAGGATTGACATAAATACTGCCTTCATCAAAATCAATTTCTTTTGTGAGTATTTTCAACAAGGTTGTTTTGCCGGAACCATTGAGCCCAACTAATCCAACCTTCTCATTTTCATTGATGCTAATATTGACATGATCCAAGACTAATTCAGTAACGTAAGATTTTGTTAAATTTCTACAAGAAATATCTATCATGTTATCACCTTTATATAGTATATTTATTATAAGCCTCTAAGTAAAGCATAAAATAATATTTTGTTATAAGCATAACTGAAGCTGTATTAATAAATGTTTTGGTCATAAAAAGAAATTATAAACGTTTTGTATTGAATATTTACCCAAAAGTTGTTAAAATATTATCTAAGATGGAGGTGCGTGTATGGCAAAAAATGGAAAAATATCTGATGCTGTAATAAGAAGACTCCCAAAGTATTATCGTTATCTAGGGGATTTATTGAAGAATGGAATTAATAGAATTTCATCGAATGAACTAAGTAGATTAACTGGTTTTACTGCATCGCAGATTCGCCAAGATTTAAATAATTTTGGTGGGTTCGGACAACAGGGATATGGCTATGACGCAAAAAAACTGAGAGAGGAAATCAGTAAGATTTTAGGACTTGATCATAAATATAAAGTTGTCATTGTAGGCGCAGGAAATATTGGACAGGCCGTTGCTAATTACGCCGGGTTTTATGAAGAGGGATTTGAAATCATGGCTCTTTTTGACAAGAATCCCAAGCTGGTGGGATTGAGGATCAGAGATCTAGAAATTATGGATATTGACGACTTGAAGGAGTATCTCACACACCATAAAATTGACTTGGTTGTTCTATGTACGCCTAAAGAAGCGTCTCAAGGAATTGCAGATATCGTGACATCTTGTGGAGTACAAGCCATATGGAATTTTGCTCCAACCGATATAAAAGTTACTGATAACGTAGCGATTGAAAATGTACGAATGAATGAAAGCTTATATACACTCGTCTACTATTACAATGAAAAAAGCAATAATTTCAATAATTAATCAAACTAATAATAAAAAAGCTCATTAGGGGCTTTTTTGTTTTACTGAAGCATTAAATTTTAACAGATGAGGAAAAAATATGAAATATGATACAGCCGATGACAAAATAATTATTTACGGTATGACTGATTTTGAACCCACTCATGTTTTTGAATGTGGCCAGTGCTTTAGATGGAATGCTGAAAATGACGGCAGTTATACAGGAGTGGCTAAAGGGAAAATCATTAACGTCAAATCAGAAGGCGAGCTTTTGATTTTCTCAAATACAAATCAGGACGATTTTAATAATGTTTGGTATGACTACTTTGATTTAGGCCGAGATTATGGAAAAATTAAAAAAGCTTTAAACAATCATAGAGAAATTTCTGAGGCAATAAAATTTGGACATGGGCTTAGGATATTAAGACAGGACGAGTGGGAAACGTTGATTACTTTTATTATTTCTACCAATAAAACGATTCCATTGATCAAAAAATCGGTTGAACAATTGTCATTTTGCTTTGGCAAAAAAATCGGAAGGTATCGGGAGAAAGAATATTTTGACTTTCCAAAACCTGAAGATATCTTTTCACTAAACACATTAGATATTAGAAGCTGTAAAGTGGGTTATAGAGATCAATATATTAAGGAAGCCTCAGAATATGTCGTGAATCACTCAGAATGGATTAATAGCATAAGATCTTTAAATGATGAACAGGCTCTAAAAGAATTAAAAAGAATCAAAGGAGTAGGGGATAAAGTTGCGCATTGCGTGTTATTGTTTTCTCTGGGTAGATATGAAGCTTTTCCCGTAGATGTTTGGATTAGTAGAGTGATGAATCATTTATATACAATGGATAAAAACAGTCAAGAGATTAATAAAATGGCTTTGTCACTTTTCGGAGAATATTCCGGATTTGCACAACAGTACCTTTTTTATTATGCGAGAGAGGTGCTTTTTAAAAATATAAAGATAAAAAACGAAGGAAAATGAAGTATAATTGAGAAATATGGCGTAATAGAAATATAATAGGCTATAAAATCTAAATATATCTAAAATATATTAAATATTAAGATAAATAACGTTTGAAAGTTTTATCTTATTGAAGTATTATTATGACTGTAGGTATTAGCACTCGACAAAGATGAGTGCTAATAAAATAGAAATATGAGAACTATCTAAGGAGGTAAAAATGAACATTAAACCATTGGGCGACAGAGTCGTAATTAAAGTTTTGGAAGCAGAAGAAAAAACACAAAGCGGTATCGTGCTTCCCGGAACTGCCAAAGAGAAGCAACAAATGGCAGAGGTTATTGCTGTTGGTGCTGGAATAACTAGTGATGAAAAGAAAAAAGATGAAATAAAAGCTGGGGATAAGGTCATATTTTCAAAATATGCCGGTACTGAAGTAAAAATGGACGGAAAAGAATTTACGATTATTAAGTTAGCTGATATTTTAGCAACAGTAGAATAAAGAGAGGTGTAATAAATGGCGAAATTGATTAAATTTGATGAAGAAGCAAGAAGAGCAATGGAAGCAGGCGTCAATAAGCTTGCAGATACCGTAAAAGTTACTTTAGGACCAAAGGGCAGAAATGTAGTGTTGCAAAAATCTTTTGGCAGTCCTCTAATTACAAATGATGGTGTGACCATCGCAAGAGAAATTGAATTAAGCGATCCATACGAAAATTTAGGCGCTCAATTGGTAAAGGAAGTCGCAACTAAAACAAATGATGTGGCTGGAGACGGAACTACTACAGCAACATTGCTTGCGCAAGCTATTATTCGCGAGGGACTTCGAAACGTTGCAGCTGGTGCAAATCCGATGGTTTTGAAAAAAGGCATTCAAATTGCTGTGGATGAAGCCGTTAAAGAGCTTAAAGGTTTTTCTAAACAAGTTGAAACAAGCGAAGACATTGCTCAAGTAGCATCGATTTCTGCTTCTGACGACGTGATTGGAAGATTAATCGCACAGGCAATGGATAAAGTAGGCAAAGAAGGCGTTATTACGGTTGAAGAATCAAAAACTATGGGTACAGATTTAGACGTTGTTGAAGGTATGCAGTTTGATAGAGGATATTTATCTCCCTATATGGTTTCTGACGCTGAAAAAATGGAAGCTACTTTAAATGACGCATATATATTAATTACAGATAAAAAAATAACTAATATTCAAGACATTTTACCTGTATTGGAAAAAATTGTTCAACAAGGGAAGCCATTGTTGATTATTGCTGAGGATATTGAAGGAGAAGCTCTTGCCACGTTAGTTGTAAATAAGCTACGAGGTACGTTTAATTGTGTGGCTGTTAAAGCACCGGGCTTTGGAGATAGAAGAAAAGAAATGCTTCGAGATATTGCAATATTAACGGGCGGACAAGTAATATCCGAAGAATTAGGATATGATTTGAAAGAAGCAACGATAGAAATGTTAGGTAATGCTAAGACGGTTAAAGTTGATAAAGAAAACACTACAATCGTAGATGGTGCAGGTGCTGTTGCTGATATCAACGACCGAGTTAAGCAAATAAAAGCACAGCTCGAAGAAACAACTTCAGAATTTGACAAAGAAAAGCTTCAAGAAAGATTAGCTAAGCTTTCTGGCGGTGTAGCCGTTATTAACGTTGGGGCAGCTACAGAAACAGAAATGAAAGAGAAAAAGCTACGAATTGAAGACGCACTTAACGCAACAAGGGCTGCCGTGGAAGAAGGAATTGTACCTGGAGGTGGAGTAGCTCTTGTAAATACGATTAATGCCGTTGATAAAATAGCACTTACACTTGAGGGAGATGCTAAAACGGGAGCTTTAATTGTGAAAAGAGCACTTGAAGAACCGTTAAGACAAATAGCCATTAATGCGGGACTTGAAGGATCAGTGATTGTAGAAAAAGTTAAAAACAGTGAAGTTGGCATAGGATTTGATGCGTTAAATGGCAAATATGTTAATATGATTGAAGCGGGCATTGTTGACCCTACAAAGGTGACGAGATATGCGCTACAAAATGCGGCTTCTGTATCAGCTATGCTTTTAACAACTGAGGCAGCTGTTGTAGAAGAACCTAAAGAAAATGAACCGATGGGCGGCGGCATGCCAGGTGGCATGGGCGGCATGGGCGGCATGATGTAACTGATAAATTGCAACTAAAAAGATGGCTTCCAATGGAGCCATCTTTTTAGTTGGGTTATTAATTTATTGCCGCGTGACCGGTTTCTCCGGTTCTAATTCTTACTATTTCATCAATAGTATAAATAAATATTTTGCCATCGCCAATTTCTCCGGTTCGACAAATTTTAATAGCGGTTTCCACAACTTTTTCAACAGGCGTATCACATATCACGACTTCTAACTTAATTTTGGGAAGAAGTGTTGTTGTAAAATCGGCGCCTCTGTATTTTGTTGTTTTACCCTTTTGCTTACCGGCTCCTAGTACGTTTGAAACAGTCATTCCCTCGACACCAATTTCCACTAAGGCATCTTTTAACTCTTCAAATTTACTTGGTCTGGTAATTATTTCTACCTTTGTATATGTTGTATATATTTCTGACATGAGCGTCCTCCTTACTTGATGGAGATTGCTTTTGTGACAAAGTCAGCATAGCAATCTATCCCGTGTTCGTGGAGATCAAGACCATGAGTTTCCTCTTTCTCTGAAACTCTTAATCCAATAGTTGCATCAATTGTTTTAAAAAGAATATAAGCTGTAGATAAGGTCCATGCAGCGACTGCAAATACGCCAATAGCTTGGATAACAAGCATCGACGAGCCACCTCCATAAAATAAACCTCCTTCTGTGGCAAATAAACCGACACAAAGCGTTCCGAATGCACCACTAAGACCATGAACACCAATTGCACCTACAGGGTCGTCGATTTTAAGTCTGTTTTCAATAAATTCAATTCCATATACGACTACGAAGCTAGTCAAAATACCGATGATTACAGCATCTCTTAAACCCACCACATCACAACCTGCTGTAATAGCGACTAAACCTCCAAGCGCACCATTTAACGTCATGCTTACATCAGGCTTTCCATATTTCAGCCACGTGATAAGCATGGTAAAAGTTGCACCTGCGGCGGCAGACAAATTAGTGGTCATGAAAATATGAGCGATGGATGTACTTGCCATACCGGATATTGTGGAACCAGGGTTGAATCCAAACCATCCAAACCAAAGGATGAATACACCAAGTGCTCCCAATGTCAAGCTATGACCAGGAATCGCATTCGGTTTACCGTCTTTTCCGAATTTCCCGATACGCGGTCCTAAAATGGCAGCACCAACAAGCGCGGACCATCCGCCAAGTGAATGAACTGCAGTTGAACCTGCAAAATCATGAAATCCTAAATTACTTAACCATCCTCCTCCCCAAATCCAGTGACCTGATATTGGGTAGATGATTAAACTAATAAAAAAACTGTAAATCAAATAGGACTTAAATTTAGTTCTTTCTGCCATGGCTCCAGATACTATTGTTGCTGCTGTGGCACAAAAAACAGTTTGAAAAATTAAAAAAGCTGATGTGGGAATGCCAAAGTCATACGTACCCATAGACATAATGTCTATTTTTCCTATCAAACCTCCCAAATCACTACCAAACATTATTCCGAAACCGATAAACCAATAGACCAGAGAGCCAACAGCAAAATCCATCAAGTTTTTCATAATGATGTTGCCAGCGTTCTTGGCACGGGTAAATCCGGTTTCTACCATTGCGAAACCAGCTTGCATGAAAAAGACAAAAGCAGCGGCAATTAAAACCCAAATTGTATTAATAGCATAACCATAATCCATAAAATTCACCTCTATGATATATTTGTGCTGCTTCTGTAAAACCTAATACCATCTACCCTCCTTTTTTAAATGGATGATCTGATATTTACGGGAATTTATAAATATTCAAATCAACTATCATTTTTTATAATGCCAATATTCTATCATTCGTCTTTATGAATGTAAAGAGGTTTTTTTGTATTTCTTCAATGAAAACGTTTTTTTGTAAATATATTTATAATACTAGTTTGTAAACGTTTCGTCAGAAATTGAACTGGAGATAAATTTATAAAAAACGAACAATTAAATTAAATATTTTAAAAATATTCGCAATTATTTATTCGACGAAATTTATATTGCTTATAAATATTCATGGCGATAGTTTATAGATTATACCTTATATTTTTTTTGTTATGTGATATAATAATTAGATATTATTATGAGGGTTATAGATGGATAGTATATTAAATAAAATTGAAAACACAAGCGATTTAAAAAAACTCAATATGAATGAAATGAACCTGCTTTCTAAAGAAATAAGAGATTTCTTAATCAAATCAGTTTCTCAAACCGGTGGTCATTTGGCGTCGAATCTTGGAGTAGTAGAATTGACTTTAGCCATTCATTATGTATTTGATTCTCCTAAAGACAAAATCATTTGGGATGTAGGTCATCAAAGCTACGTTCATAAGATTTTAACAGGTAGAAAAAATCAATTTGATACACTTAGACAATTAAATGGGATGAGTGGCTTTCCAAAGAGATCCGAAAATGAACACGATGCGTTTGCGACAGGACACAGTAGCACATCCATTTCGGCGGCTGTCGGCTTTATAAATGCACGTGACTTATTAGGAGAAGATTATAATGTTATATCTGTCATTGGAGATGGTGCTTTGACCGGTGGAATGGCTTTTGAAGCGCTAAATGATGTCGGGCGCAGAAAGACAAATCTAATCATTATATTAAATGATAATGAAATGTCTATATCTAAAAATGTTGGCAGCATTTCATCTTCTTTATCTAAGCTTCGAACAGGAACGACTTATTACTCTGCCAAAAAAGAAATTGAAAAAATGATTTTAAAAATACCTTATGCAGGCCAAAAAATTGTCAAGCTGATTCGGAAAACTAAAGACGCTTTTAAGATATTTTTTGTCAATGGCGGTATGCTTTTTGAGGAATTTGGCTTTAGATATATTGGGCCGGTAGATGGACATGATCTTGAAGCTATGGTCCATATTCTTGAAAGAGTTAAGGATGTGAAGGCGCCTATATTGTTGCACGTACATACAAAAAAAGGCAAAGGATATAAACCTGCAGAAGAAAATCCTGATGTTTTCCATGGCGTCGGTAAATTCAATGCCAATACCGGAGAGATTGTAGGACAAAAGTCTCTTACTTTTTCGGATGTTTTCGGTCAAAAACTAGTAGCACTTGCAAAAGAGAATGAAAAAATAGTAGCCATTACGGCAGCTATGAAAAATGGTACAGGTTTAGATCTGTTTTCAGAAAAATATCCTAAAAGATTTTTTGATGTAGGGATTGCAGAGCAGCATGGTTTAACAATGGCGGCCGGAATGGCAGCCAATGGAATGATTCCTGTCGTTGCGATATATTCTACTTTTTTACAAAGAGCTTATGATCAGTTAGTCCATGACGTTGCCATGCAAAATCTACATGTTGTATTATGTGTTGATAGAGCCGGTTTAGTGGGAAGCGATGGGGAAACACACCAGGGTGTTTTCGATATGGGTCTGTTGTGTCAGATTCCTAATGTGACGATTCTTGCACCTTCAAGCTTCAATGATCTAGAGAGAATGCTTGAATGGGCTATTCAAAAGGGGAACGGTCCGATTGTCATCCGTTATCCCCGTGGCGGCGAATCGGCTTATCATATTCCTGAAAGTAACATTATTATTGGGTCGGAATTACTTCGTAAAGGGAAAGATATAACACTTATTTCTTACGGTAGATTAATTTTTGAAGTTTATAGAGCGGCAGAGATATTGAAACAGAGAGGTATTGATGCCGGAGTCATCAATTTAAAAAGTATAAAGCCTTTAGATGGGAAAATCATAAGTCAGGAAAGTGATGTTTCTAATAAAGTACTTTTTATAGATGAAACTGCAAAATATGCTTCAGTAGGAAGATATATTTATGATTTTGTATCTAATCATACTGTTATTAAGATACACGGGTTGCCGGATCATTTTATTGAACAGGGAAGCGTGGATGAGTTGACCCGAAAATATAAACTTGATGCGGAAAATATAGCTTCGAGAGTGACAGAATGGATTGACACGGATAGCTAATTCTGTTAACATGTTAAAAAATAAATAGATGTATTATAGAGGCTGCGATTTGTCAAGAGTACCGATTGGGAAAGGGACTATCGCCGAAGTGTCTATCTTGATGCTGGGGCTATACTGAAGAAGTATAGAACTGTCCGAAACGGGACCCACCGTGGAAGGGAGTGCTATAATACGTGAGGGGTAAGATCGATGATGAAAAAG
>JAFGVC010000007.1 GCA_016938195.1 Tissierellales bacterium
GTTGATGCGCTCTACCTTGATGCGCGATTTGTCCGGATTGTTTTCTTTGAAGTAGGCTTCTGAGCATCGCTTTTCACATGCCCCACAGCCGATGCATTTGCTTTCGTCTTTGACTAGTCTTTTCATGGTCACCTCCGATAAAAATTTATTATCATTTTTATTGAAACGTCATTTCAAATTATTATATCATGAAACTAATGCTCGCTCAAGCCTCATATTTCAAGTTTATATAATCTTTTTTCGTCTTTCATATTCATTAAATCCTATATATCATATTAATATATTAAAATCGATCTATGTAAAGATCCTCTAAATTCCAAAATGATTTAAAGCTCTCGTAAGCTTCAAAATCTTTATCGCTTTTCCTTCCGGTTTTTCTAGCCGTAATCATTATATTTTTGGGAGTATGCTCTAAGGAAACGAATTCAATCACTTTTACATCGTATCCCTCTTTATTTAAATATAAAGTTCTTACCGTATCTGTAACAAGTGAAGATAACCGTTCCTTTATCAAGCCGTGATTCAACATAGGTGTAAGCGCTACGTTGTGAATTTTCGAAAAGAATTCATGCTGACAGCATGGAACGGATAATATGTACTTTGTTCCCCAGTTTACCGCCTTTACGAGTGCTGCATCAGTTGCCATATCACAAGCATGGAGCGTAATCATCATATCAACCTCGTGCCAATCATCAAACGATTCTATAGAACCCTTCATAAATTTCAACTTTGAATATTGAAGCTCACTGGCAATTTGATTGCAAAAATCAATCACGTCCTCTTTCAAATCAAGTCCGATAATTTCCACCTCTTTATGAAGAATAGCCACAAAATAATGATAAACAGCAAAGGTCAAATACGCTTTTCCGCATCCAAAATCAACAATTCTAAATATTCTGTCCTCCGAAATATCCTGCATTGTATCCTGAATGATTTCCAAGAATTTATTAATCTGTCTAAATTTATTATATTTTTTCTTGTATACTATTCCCTCTTCATTCATAATTCCTAATTTAATCAAGAAGTCAATGGGCTTTTTTTCCGGGAAAATATATTCTTTTTTTCTATCATGTGCCCATTCAATTGTTTCTTGTTCGATAGATTTTGAGCTAACCGTTATCCTTCCTTTTTTTGACACCAATCCATCATATTCCATAAAGCTTGTTCTAAGAAAAAAACTTCGATATTCGTTAAGTATTAGGTGTTCAATTTTTTGAAGGGCCGATTCAGTGTCTAGGTTCTCATGAGAAGCGCTGTTATTTTCAATCGTTTCGAATTGGATTAAGTACTCATGCTTAATCATAACCGGTTTGATTTCAATTTTTTTTATCATGGTTGCTTTAGACCTTGGATTAGAGATTACCATCTTTAAAAAAACTTGTTTGTCGAAGAATTCCTTTAAATCCGTTATTATGTTCATCCTATCCCCCTTGAAAAAACCGCCCAAAGGCGGTTAGACTATACGTACTATATTTCATTTCCATGAGCTTTTCAATTGTACAATGCGATTAAAAACTAGCTTGCCATCATTTGATTCTTCATCAATGATGAAATAACCGTGTCTTAAAAATTGATATCTATCACCTTGGTTGTAGCTCGAAAAACTGTCATCCACTTTACAATCCTTTAAAATAACCTTCGAATTTTCATTAAGCTTCTCTAAAAAATTAGACTTATCAAAATCCTCATCCTCCATCATATAGTCATAAAGCCTAACTTCAGCATTTAGAGCATGTTTAGCTGATACCCAATGGATAGTACCTTTGACCTTTCTAGCACAAAATCCGGAACCACTTTTGGTTTCAGGATCATATGTGCATCGAATTTCTGTCACTTTTCCTTCTGCATCCTTTGTAAAATCCGTGCATCTTACAAAATAAGCATGTCTCAATCTAACTTCATTGCCGGGAAACAATCTGAAATATTTATTCGGAGGATTTTCCATAAAATCATCTCTTTCAATAAAAATCTCTCTGCCAAAGGGTATTTGTTTTACACCCATGTCAGGATTTTCAGAGTTTATCTCCGCTTCAAGATATTCAACCTTATCTTCAGGATAATTCGTTATGACCAACTTCACGGGATCTAATACAGCCATCGTCCTTGGTGCTTTAGTCTTGAGATCCTCTCTGATTGCATGCTCAAGCATCGAAATATCTACGACACTCTGCGATTTTGAAACACCTATCGAATCACAAAAAGATCTTATTGATTCAGGTGTGTACCCTCTTTTCCTATATCCTGAAATGGTTGGCATTCGGGGATCATTCCATCCATCCACAAAGCCTTCATCTACCAATTGTTTTAAATACCTCTTTCCCATCATCGTTTTTGTCAAAAATAGTTTGGCAAATTCTATTTGCTTTGGAGGCTCCTTTTTAAATTCATCTAAGTGATCAAGCACCCATTCATATAAAGGTCTATGATCTTCAAATTCTAATGTGCAAATGGAATGCGTTATATTTTCAACCGCATCTTGAATAGGATGCGCATAATCATACATAGGATAAATACACCATTCATCATTTGTATTATGATGAGTCGCTCTCAATATTCTATAAAGCACCGGATCTCTCATATTCAAATTTGGACTGGCCATATCAATCTTGGCTCTCAAAACCTTTGCGCCGTCTTCATATGCTCCGTTTTTCATATTTTCAAACAACAAGCGATTCTCAGCTATTGTTCTATTTCTAAAAGGACTTTCTATTCCGGGGGAAGTTAGCGTCCCTCTATGATTCTTAATTTCTTCCGCAGACAAGTCATCAACATAAGCTAATCCTTTTTCAATTAATTCCAAGGCACATGAATACATCTTCTCAAAATAATTCGAAGCATAAAATACTTTTCCATTCCAATTTTGACATAGCCACTTAACATCCTTGATAATCGATTCAATATAGGTATCATCTTCTTTAACTGGATTGGTGTCATCAAATCTTAAGTTGAATATCCCATTATATTCTTCGGCTAATCCATAGTTCAGACATATTGATTTTGCATGCCCTATATGTAAAAAACCATTTGGCTCCGGAGGAAATCTAGTATGTATATTTCGGCTATATACATGATGCTTGAGATCGTAATCTATTATTTTTTCAATAAAATTAGAGCTTTCATTTGTAATTTCGGACATATAATCCTCCTAAGTATCTTTATATCTTGTCATAAAATAGCATATTTTTTATTCTATAACAATTTATCATAATTTAACAGTCAAATCAATGAGATATCCATTTATTATCTATATATTATGATTATTATCATTTACAAATATATATACATTTGATATTATATTTAAAACGTATTATTGGAGTGTAAATATGGATAAAATCGGTTTTATAGGCGCGGGAAACGCAGCAAAAGCCATGATTACAGGAATGGCCAGAAACAAATTTGATCTCGAAAGAATTTATATAAGCTCAAAATCTAATGAATCTAAAGAACGACTTAGTATGGATTTGATGGTCACTTGTGCAAAAAACAATGTTGATTTAGTTAAGAAATGTACCTATATCTTTTTTGCCATTAAGTCACAGCATTACAGCGTCGTTTTTGAAGAAATAAAAGAATATCTGGATCCGGATAGACATATTATTATTAGCCTTGCACCTGGCTATACCATCGCTGAATGCAAAGCTTTAGCAGGGTTAGAGCATCTAAAAATTGTTCGAGCTATGCCAAACATTCCCTCTCTTGTCGGAGAAGGAATGACGGGAATTTATTATTCAAACAATTCTTTCACTTCAGAAGAAAAATCAAATGTTGAAAAGATATTTAAAGGCTTCGGAGAAGTACAAGAAGTTGAAGAAGAAGACCATATGGACACTTTGGTATCAATTTCAGCAAGCTCTCCGGCTTATGTCTATATTATGATTGAAGCTATGGGCGACGCCGGTGTTTTGACAGGACTGCCAAGAAAAATGTCTTACAAACTAGCAGCTCAGGCTGTTATGGGAGCTGCTAAAATGGTAAAGGAATTAGATATGCATCCGGGAGAATTAAAAGACGCCGTGTGTTCTCCAGGGGGCACAACCATTGAAGCTATTAAAGTTTTAGAGGATAGAGGATTCCGGAGTGCATTAATTGAATCAATGCTAGCCTGTTACAACAAATCAAAAAATCTAAAAAAATAGCTATTTTAAATCAATTAAATACTTCTAAAATAGTTGATTCAAATTAAAAGAGAGGTGTCGTTTCATCAATCCACATCTTCAAAGATATCTGTTCTAATATCTAGGAGATGTTTGCGTGTCAGATACTCAGCTAAATTGGTATCTCTAATGACCAACGCTTCATAAATATCTCTGTGCTCTGCTTTATATCTTGAAATTCTACCTTCTTTCTTTAAACTTTTTATTTTCATGCTCCCCCAAAGCTGACTACCTCTCAGCTTATTAATATTTTGAGCAAATTTAGATAAAACATCATTGTATGACGCATTAGCAATGATAAAGTGAAATTTTTCATCTAATAATTCAAATTCTTCAATTTCATTATCTTCCAATGTTTCAGCTTCTTCAACGACTAATCTTAGATTGTCAAGATCTTCGGAAGTCGCTCGCTGAGAAGCTAATTTTGCTAATTGTGGCTCCAATATGATTCTCGCTTCAAAAATATCTGAAGGACTGATGCTATCATTTTCTGTGATGTCTGTCATATCTTCAGTGTCATCTTGGACGCATTCAGCTACAAAAGTTCCAAGTCCTGACCTAACTTCAATGAGACCCATGATTTCCAAAGCTGTCATCGCTTCTCTAATCGTAGACCTAGATAATCCCAATTCAACCGAAAGATCCCGCTCTGACGGTAACTTATCCCCCGGCTTTAATTGTTGATTCTCAATTAAATTTTGAATTTGATCGACAACAAGCATATAAAGCTTGCGATTTTTAGGTACTTCTTTAAACATCGATACACCTCTTAAGCATTTTCTTAAAAATTAAGATTAAAACAAAGTCAAAATTAAATAATACAAAATAGGTACGGCCAAAGCAGGCAGCATATTGCCCACTTTAAGCCTTTCTTTAATAATCACATTTAGCCCTAGTGACATAATCAGTAGACCTCCCACAGCTGTCATGTCCGTAATCATTATATCTGTCACCGTATTTTTAAATAGACTAGCGAAAAAAACAATTCCGCCTTGATAAAAAAGAACCGGGATACTTGAAAAAATAACACCAATTCCCAAAGAGGCTGTTAAAGGAATCGATATGATTCCATCTAGAAAGGATTTTGCAAAAAGAACATCATGTTTCCCAAGCATTCCTCCTTCAATCGCTCCAATGATAGCCATTGAACCTACACAATACATCAACGTCGCTGTTACAAAGCCCTCACTAATATTGCTTTCGTGTTTTTTGAAAAAACCTTGCAACAAATCTCCTGCACTATCAAGCTTATTTTCAATTTTAAGAGCTTCTCCGACTGTTGCACCAATTACCATGCTACAAATTATTAGGATGATATTTTCGCCAACCAATGCCATCTGAAGACCAATTAATATGATGGCTAAGCTGATTGCTTTCATGATGGATTCGCCATATTTCTCCGGTAGGAGATTTTTAAAAAAATAACCTAAAATGCTGCCAATTAATATAGCAACCGTATTAACAATAGTCCCTAACAAATTAATCTCCTATAAGCTTCAGCCCGAGCATAACTAGTTCTTTTTCAACTCTTGCCCTTTTTATTGTATTTAATTTATTCACATCATTATCAAAAAACAGTCTCTCCAGCAAATCTGCATCCTTTAATATCTCATCATATGGCTGATGTATTTTCTTTTTTTTAGAATGATGCTGCAGCGCAGAGATAACCAACTCAATCTCATTTTTATCAAACAATCCGGAATCATTTAGAAATTTTTCAGAGATAACCGCACCAGTCGCGCCATGAGCCTTGGTATAATCATCTCCGACAATCCTCCCAATATCATGAAGAAGCCCTATCACAAACGCTAGCTCTGCGTCCAATCCTCTTCTATAAGCAAGAGAGGCACAAAAATAGGCTACACCATAAGAGTGAATCATCTCATCAAAGCCTGCATCATCAAAAACAAATCCGGTATCATTTAACAAAAGCAGATTTTTGTCCAGATAATCCATGACAACCTTTATTCTATCCACTGAGTCACCCCATATCTATCAGGCCTTGTTGATTGAGCCAAATATCTCCATTTTATCCTTCACTGTTTTCTTTATAGCTTCAAAGCCTGGTGCCAAAACTTTTCTTGGATCATATCCCTTGCCTTCTAAGTCCTTGCCCGCTTCAAAATACTTTCTTGTCGCTTCAGCAAAAGCTAATTGACACTCTGTGTTCACATTTATTTTAGCAACTCCAAGAGATATTGCTCTTTCAATCATATCGACAGGTATCCCAGTACCCCCATGAAGAACCAAAGGCATATCTCCTGTAAGATTCTTTATTTTTTCTAGCACATCAAAGCTTAATCCTTTCCAGTTTGCAGGATATTTGCCATGAATATTGCCAATCCCTGCGGCTAACATTTGAACACCTAAATTTGCAATCATATTACATTCTTGAGGATCAGCAATTTCACCCGCCCCATGAACGCCATCTTCTTCTCCGCCAATGGCTCCAACTTCGGCTTCAACAGAAATTCCCATATTCTTAGCAATAGCTATGATTTCTTTTGTTTTCTCAATATTTTCATCAATTGCGTACTTTGAACCATCAAACATGACAGAAGTAAATCCGGCTTCCATTGCTTTTTTTGCACCTTCATAAGATCCGTGGTCCAAATGAATAGACACAGGTATATCTATCCCCAAGTCTTCAATCATTCCCTTAACCATACCAACGATTGCTCTATATCCCCCCATGTATTTACCGGCTCCCTCTGAAACTCCCAGAATCACAGGCGATTTGTTTTCTTGTGCAGTTAATAAAACGGCCTTGGTCCATTCTAGATTATTAATATTAAAATGACCCACCGCATACTTACCTTTTACTGCATCCATTAGCATTTGTGTTGAATTGACTAACATAAAAATACCTCCTAATCTAATCGTTGATAGTGACGTATATTGATACAAAATAAAATTGGTGCATCAATTATCGCCCAAATTTCTGAGCAAAAGCACCAATAATTATTACAATAAACAAGACACCTACCAGGCTTGTTACTAGCATCATAATTATCACCGTCCAAATTTCTTCTATGCCTTTAATTATATCACTTCTTTTTTTAAAATGCTACTGCAACAGCTTATTGTTGTTTAAACAAAATTAGAAATATTTTTCTCAATAGCCATAGCTGTCTTTATGATAAGAACAGTAGGATGCAGCTTTTACTGGTCTATATTTAAATTCCTTCTTTAACGGTAATAGTCAAGCTTTTATCATTTTATTTTCTAAGCTGAATTAGAATTTTTTATCAAAAAAAACAAAAGAACAGATTGTTTAAATCTGCTCTACACATTGCAATTACTATGGTGCCGAAGGTGGGACTCGAACCCACACAAGTGTAACCTTACTGGATTTTGAGTCCAGCGCGTCTGCCAATTCCACCACTTCGGCTTATAAAGGTGAACCAAGACCTGCAAGATAGATATTAGCATATATTTAGACTTAAATCAAGACTATTTTTTTCTGTTTCAGCATATTTTATGCCTCAATTTTGTTTCTGTGTTTCTAAGATTTTTTTTATTTCATCCGCCGGCATAGGTCTATAAAAATAGAAGCCTTGGAATTCATCACATTTTAATTCTTTTAGAAATTCCTCTTGGGCACTCGTCTCAACGCCCTCAGCAATTACAATTAAATCCATACTTTTTGCTAAAAGTACAATAGACTTCGCAATAGCCTCATCCTTATAATTGACACCTATACCTTGCACAAAATTCATATCAATTTTGATCCTGTCAATAGGAAGCTGCCTCAATCTACAGAGAGAGGAATATTCAGTTCCAAAATCATCAATAGAAATTGTGACACCCAATTCCTTGAACGACTTCATTGTTTCGACAACTATTTCATTCTCCTTGATAAGCACACTTTCAGTTATTTCGATTTCAAGATACTCAGAAGACAATCCTGTTTCTTCTAAAATCACCTTAACGCGTTCAACAATGCCAATATCAATTTGTTGTACAGACATATTAACAGCCACTCTGATTTCTGGCAATCCTAGATTCTGCCAAATCAAGTTTTGCATACAGGCTGTTTTAAGTACCCATTCCCCTATTGGATGAATTAGTCCAGTAACCTCCGCAATCGGGATGAAATAATTCGGGCTCAAGTATCCAAATTCAGGATGATGCCATCTCAGCAACGCCTCTACTCCTACAATGTTTCCCGTAAGAGCATCCACCTGAGGTTGATAAAAAACCTCCAACTCGTTGTTTTCCATAGCATGATATAATGCTCCTGTAATTCTCATTTTTTCCTCAGCATCTTTTACGAGCGTCTCTGTCA
>JAFGVC010000008.1 GCA_016938195.1 Tissierellales bacterium
GTTGATGCGCTCTACCTTGATGCGCGATTTGTCCGGATTGTTTTCTTTGAAGTAGGCTTCTGAGCATCGCTTTTCACATGCCCCACACCCGATGCATTTGCTTTCGTCTTTGACTAGTCTTTTCATGGTCACCTCCGATAAATTGAATGTTATTTTATAGTTTTATATTTTTATACGACCGAAGGCTCAAGGATTAGATTTCCTTTTTCGAATCGATCAAGTCCTAGCATGTCAACGTCAATGGTTGGCTTTTCCTTTAATATCATTTCAGATAAAATGATGCCTGTCAAAGGACCAAACATGAAGCCATGACCGCTGAATCCAACGGCTAAATAAAATCCGTCAACTTCATCCACCTTTCCGTAAATAGGTTGCTTATCAGGAGTCATGTTATATAAACCTGACCATTGTCTGATGACGCGCAAATTTCCTAAAGGAGGCAAAACCTGGGTAATGGTTTTGGCCATTTCGTCAAGAAACTGCCAGCTTGAGGTGATTCTCAAATCTCTTGGCTCGCTTGCGTCGCCGCGTCCCATGATAAAGGTTCCTTCAGGAGCCTGTTGACAGTAGAGGTTAAGTGAGAAAGACATGACCATCGGATCTTGCATAGGTTCGACGGGTTCAGTTACAAGTATTTGATGCCTTTCTGAGTAAACAGGTAATTCGACGCCGACCATATCGCATATAGGCTTGGAATAGCCTCCGGCAGCGTTGATGACCGTTTCAGTGTGGATATCACCGCTTGTGGTGACTACTTTTTTAATTTTATTTCCTTTTACAACAATATCAACTACTTCTGTATGCGTCATAAATTCAACGCCTAATCTTTTAGCGGCTAAATAATAGGCATCGGTGGTTTTGAAAGGATTCAAAAAACCATCCTTTCCACAATATGCGGCACCGGTTAAGCCTTCTGTATTCAAATGAGGCACGATTTCTTTGGCTTCTCGTAGAGTCAATAGTCTTGACGGAATGCCGAGACTGTTTTGAAGCTTCACATTTTTGGCAAATTGTTCCATTTCCTTATCTGTAGAAGCAATCAACAGATAGCCGCCTTGCTTAAAATCCACATTTCTCTTGTAATCAAGTATTTCATTAGCCTGCTCGTAAAATTCGATGCTTTGCTTGGCTAGCTTACAATTCATTTCTGTTCCCCATTGCATTCTTACGCCGGCTCCGCATCTTCCGGTCGCACCGCTTGACAAGTAGGATTTTTCCAAAACAACAATGCCCTTTACACCTTTTTTGGCTAGATTATAGGCAGCTGAGCATCCGGAGATTCCGCCACCGATGATGACAATATTGGCTTTCTTAGTCATTATTTTGCGCCTCCTCTGAGATCAATTTCAATTTGACACCGACAACAGGTGGCCTGTTTTTTTGATTTTCAATTTCAGAAACTTTTTTTCCGGTGGCCATTGATAATTCGCGGAGAACAATTTGAGTGCATGTTTTTCCTTGGCAGGGACCCATACCGATTCGGGTGAGTCTCTTTATTTCGTTATAGTCAGTATAGCCTTCAGCTATTAGGTCTCTCAGTTCTTTTAAAGTAACATCGGAACATCTGCAGACGATGGTGTTTTCTTCATTTGTCATAGTGTTTCCTCCAATCGAATATTTCGAAAATCATACAGATATTTTCGGTCGACAGAGGCGGTAACCAGGGGTGTCCTGTCGTATGATTTCGGATTTAAAACTTTGATAATCTTGACCTTTGCAATAAAGGCACCTGAACGGTCCAAACCGTCAACAATCTCTCCGGGCTTAGGTAGGGGAAGAAATTCGTAAGGGATAGTGATGTCTACTGTTTCAGATGATTTTGAGCCGTCAACAACCATAATGGCTAAACCGGGACATTTGCTGAGACAGACCCCACAACCGATACATTTTTCTTCTGATAAATCAGGGCGTTTATTGATGTCATCACCTATATAAATCGCATTGAATTTGCATGATGTGGTGCATGGATTGCACGGAATTTCCTTATAGCACTCGATGACGGCTACAGGTCCTTTGTTAATTCTTTCAACGTCTGGAAATACATCCATGACTTGCTCTCTACTGGGTATTCCTGTTTTTTCAATCATGGGTTACCTCCTTAATGATTTTTCGACGCCGGATCGTATATGCGCCGCTTCGGGACCGGATCTCAAGCCTTCAAGCTGGTTAATGAAATCAGCCTTTTTCTCTTCATACATGGGATGACGATTTCCTATATGGTCTGATGCGCAAAGACCGGCTAGATAGCCTTCAACCATAGCACTGCTGGCTTCTTCTACGCCACAGCTGTCACCCGCGGTAAAAATATGAGGAACAGTGGTTTGGTAGTTTTCATTTCTCATCGGAACAATACCGCTCAGTTCAGGGATGTATTGCATTTCACAGCCGGACATGACCAACAGTTCATTCAGAGGTGTCAATCCGACAGATACGCACATGACATCTACATCAAAGGATATTTCGCTGCCGGCAATAGGCTTCCAAGCTTCATCCAATTTCCAAATAATGGCTTTTTCAAGAGCATCTGACCCGATAGCTTCCTTGACGGTATAGCTTGTGTAGATAGGGACACCCATCCTTCGTATTTTTGAAGCGTGAACCAAGTAACCGCCAATTTTAGGAGCGGCGTCAATGATAGCCTCAACCTTGACACCGGCTTGCATAAGCTGATAGCTGACGATCAGTCCGATATTTCCCGCACCTACCATGAGAACCTTGTTTCCGGGCTTGACACCATGGACATTCATCAAGGTTTGCACAGCTCCCGCACCATAAATGCCAGGCAAATCATTGTTCGGAAAGGCGAGAAATTTTTCTGAGGCGCCTGTTGCAACAATTAAAGCCTCCGGCTTGATTTTCATGTATTTGTCTTCATCTCTCATTGCGGTGATAACGCCGTCTTCGTAGATGCCAAGGACGGTCGTGTCTTTCATGATTGTAATGTTGTCTTTGTGTTCTTCCAGCTTGTCGAGTAGTATTTTAGCAATATCAATTCCTCTTGTGGAGGCATATTGTTTTTCTGAACCGAAGAACATATGGGTTTGTTTGACGAGCTGTCCTCCAAGGGTATCGTTTCTCTCTATCAGGAGAACTTTTGAGCCGCTTTCAGCTGCACTGATGGCTGCACATAATCCGGCAGGACCTCCTCCGATAATGGCTAATTGTGTTTGAATCATTTTAATTCTCCTTTACCTTTTTGGATTTCAACGGACATACCTTCTTTTAGCTTCGTGACACAGGTTTTGACATTGGGAACGCCATCCACCTCCATTAAACAAGAAGAACAATTGCCGATGGCACAGTAGAAGCCTCTGGGACGATGCTTCTCGATGCTTTCTCCGAGAACCTTTACACCATTGGCATGTAGAGCGGCGGCTACCGTTTCTCCTTCGTATCCGATCATGGTTTTGCCGCTGAATCTAAAATGGATTTCTTTTCCTCTATTGAAATTTAAAATGGGATGCTCTTTTATTCTCATAGCAGCCTCCTGTCTATAGTTTAATCTCAAAATTAAAGATTGCAAACTTCATGCCAAAAAAATCCTCGAATGCATTCATTAGGAAAGCATTGAGGATTTGGGATAGTTAAAATAATATCATACATTCTTTTCGAATACCGTCGAATAACTGACGAAAATTGTCTAAATACAGACGTTATTCATTGCAAGGCTTTGTTAAATGATATTTTTCTAGTTTATAATAAAGGCTAGTCCTTGGAATGCCGAGTAGCTTTGCAGATTCGGATATTTTCCATCCTGTTTTTACTAGGGAATCATTTATTATCAAACGTTCCACTTCTTCGAGTGTTTGCTCAAGGCCTTTGGAACGATTGAGTGAAATATCTAAATCGTGCTCTAAATGGCTGGTCTCGGAAATCATATGCGATGGCAGATGTTCGGGCAGGATTTCATCCTGCTCACATTCTTTGGCTAAAAAGACAGCTCTCTGAACAACATTTTTCAATTCTCTCACATTTCCTTCCCAATCATAATTTCGCAAGATTTTATTGACCTTTTCTGAAATCAAGAAGACGTTGAATCCGTTTTCCATGCAGAATTGCTGCATAAATCGATTGGCAAGCAGTACAATATCTTCTTTTCTTTCTCGAAGAGGAGATAAGTCTACCTGGAAGGTGTTCAATCGGTAATAGAGGTCTTTTCGATACTCACCTTTTTTCACCATTTCCTTAATATCTTTATTGGTGGCAGATATTATGCGTGTATTTAACTTTATAGGTTTATTGCTACCGATTCTTGTGACATAGCCTTCCTCGATAATTCTCAGTATTTTAGGTTGAAGGTCTAAAGGCATATCACCGATTTCATCCAAGAAAATAGTCCCGCCATCAGCTTCTTCAAACTTTCCGCTTTTTCCCTCACGGCTTGCACCGGTGAAAGCCCCTGATTCATAGCCAAAAAGCTCGCTTTCGAAAAGCTCGCGAGGAATAGCACTGCAATTGACGGCCACAAACTTTCCGCTTTGTCCGCTTTCTGTGTGTATTGCCTGTGCAAACAATTCCTTACCGGTTCCGCTTTCACCTCGTATCAATACATTCATATTGGTTGAAGCAATTCTTTTAGTGAGATTGATGGTTTGGATGAAGTCTGGATTATTTGTGATAATGCTTGAAAAGCTATAATTTAAAGATACAATTTTAGCATGCTGTTTTTTAAGACTGTCTAGATTTGTTTGTGTTTTCCTCAACAAATCACTCAGCTTGACAAATTCAGTGATATCACGGTCACGGGCGAGGCCGCCGATAAAATCACCTTCTTTATTATATATAGGGACTGCGCTGATGACAGTTAAACAATCTTTACGAGGGCTATTGTAGATATTGTGATAGGCTTTTTCGGTTTGAATGACTTTAGGCAATAAGGATTCAGGAAAAAAGTCTCTTAGGTCTTTTCCGAGAATTTCTTCTTTCTTCACGCCAAATAATTGTTGGGAGGTTTTATTAAAAAAAACAGTTTTGCAATGGACATCTACGACAGTAATGGCATCGGGGATATTATCTAATATAAACTCAAATATTTCTTGATCATATTGATCAAATCCGGTTTTTGTTTTCATAAGAACCTCGTTTCATTGTAATTGAGATTATTGACATAGTTTATTAATATATTAGCATATTAAATAAATATTAGCATATTTTTCTTTTCTAATGCAAGATTGTTATGGTATAATCTATTTAATAATAATCCAGTTGAAAGTTGCGAGAGACGCTTTAGATGGCGGCCGACGGAGCAATGCACACCAGCAGCCTGCTGATGGCAGAAACTCTCAGGCAAAGGGATCGCAACCTGATGGAGCTCTGAAGAGACCGCTAGTCGGCACCGAAGGAGAAATTGCGAAAGCGAGAAGCTCTCAGGTAAAAAAACAGAGATTGCAGGCACAGGCCGGCAATCTTTTTTGTTTGGTAAAAAAATAACGAGGAGATGAGTTTGTTGGAAAATCTAAAGAGGACACCGCTTTATGAAGCGCATCTAGCGGCTGGGGGAAAAATGGTTGAATTTGGCGGATGGGAGATGCCGATTCAATACAAAGGTATTAAAGAAGAACACGATGCAGTGAGAAATCATGTGGGCATTTTTGATGTGTCACACATGGGAGAAGTGGAGGTTAAGGGTCAAGAAGCGGGAAAATTTGTTAACTATCTCATCACGAATGACACCAATCGAATCAAAGATGGCGATATTCAGTATGCGGTGATGTGTTATGAAACAGGGGGAGTAGTCGATGATTTGCTGGTGTATAAAAAGGGAGAAAATGATTTTCTCCTAATAATCAACGCCTCTAATGTTTCAAAAGATCTTGAATGGATGGACAAAGTGCTTTCGGATTCGGGGTTTGATGCGCAACTCAAAAATATTTCTAACGAGACGGCGGAAGTCGCATTGCAGGGACCATTGGCAGAAAAGTTGCTCCAAGAGCATGTGGCTGTCGATTTATCAAAAATGACTTTCTTTCAATTCAAAGAAAAGGTTGAAGTTGCGGGAGTTGAGTGCCTAATATCCAGGTCCGGATACACAGGAGAGGATGGATTTGAAATTTACACAAACAATGTAAAAGTTGAAAAACTATGGACAAATCTTCTTGAAAGTGGTACAAAATATAATATACAGCCTTGTGGACTTGGCGCCAGAGATACATTGAGATTTGAAGCCAATCTTCCTTTGTACGGACATGAGATGAGCGAACATATTTCCCCTCTTGAGGCTGGATATGCCTTCTGTGTTCGATTAGACAAAGAAAATTTTATTGGCAAGGAAGCTTTGGTGGCTCAGAAGACAAAAGGCTTAGAAAAAAAGGTTGTAGGCTTCGAAATGACTGGGAAAGGTATCGCAAGAGCAGAATATCCTGTTTTTGACGCCTCGGGACATGAGGTAGGACATGTTACAACCGGTTATAAATCTCCGACCCTTGAAAAATCAATAGGACTTGCCATTGTGGAAAATCATTTGTCGGAAATCGGACAGGAAATATGGATTCAAATCAGAAAAAATAGAATCAGTGCAAACGTCATTTCCAGAAAATTTTTAGATAAAAACTATAAACATTAAGGAGGATTATTGAAGATGAAAATAGTACAGGGATTATTTTATACAAAGAGTCATGAATGGATTAGAGTTGAGGATGAGGAAGCTTTTGTGGGCTTGACAGATTATGCTCAGCATGAATTAGGCGACATCGTGTTTGTGGATATGCCTGAGCCGGGAGAAACCTTTGAAGCCGGAGATGCCTTTGGGGCCATCGAGTCTGTCAAGGCTGCAAGCGACATTTATATACCGGTTGGGGGAGAAATATTAGAAGGCAATAGCGCACTTGAGGATAGTCCGGAATTAATTAATGAAGACCCTTATGAAAATTGGATTATAAAAATGAAAATAGGTGATGAAAAGGATTTGGATGCATTGATGAATGCTTCAAAATATGAGGCGTATCTAGAAGAGGTAGAGTGAAATGAATAAATATATTCCCTTAACCGAAGATGACAAGCGATTGATGCTTCAAACCATTGGCATTTCAGCTATTGAAGACTTGTTTTCGGATATTCCGGATGGAATAAAGCTCAAGAGAAAGCTTGATATCAATCCTTCCTTTAGTGAGATTGAGGTCCGAAAAATAATGAAGGGCTTGAGTGACAAAAATAATCATTTAAATGATTATATCAGTTTCTTGGGAGCGGGTGCTTATGATCATTATATTCCATCAGTTGTTAAGCATATAGCGTCCAGATCAGAGTTTTATACTTCCTACACGCCTTACCAACCTGAAATTAGTCAGGGAACCTTGCAGTATATTTTTGAATTTCAAAGCATGATGGCTGAGTTAACAGACATGGACGTCATCAATGCTTCTATGTATGATGGCGCGACGGCTGTAGCTGAAGCTGCTATTATGGCGATTAGAGCCAATAAGAAGAATAAAATTGTCGTCTCTGAAACCATTCACCCCGAGACGATGGCGGTGCTTGAGACCTATTGCCATTTCAGAGAAATAGAGCTCGTTAGACTTCCTGAACAAATGGGTGTGACGGATGTTGCACAGTTGGATTTGATTGATAGCGAAACGTCAGCCTTCATTATCCAAAATCCAAATTTTTATGGTATTGTTGAGGATGTTACCCCCTTCGAGAAAAAAATCCACGAAAACAAGGGACTTCTCATTATGAGTATCGATCCCATTAGTTTAGGCATTGTCAAAACACCGGGAGAATATGGTGCGGATATTGTCGTTGGAGAAGGTCAAAGCTTGGGAATTCCACAAAGCTTCGGAGGACCTTATCTCGGATTCATTGGTTCTACTGAAAAATTGATGAGAAAGCTACCTGGGAGAATCTGCGGCTTGACGGAGGATTTGGATGGCAAGCCGGGCTTTGTATTGACACTTCAGGCTAGAGAGCAACATATCAGACGAGAAAAAGCGACCTCCAATATTTGTTCCAATCAGAGCTTGTGTGCGCTTATGGCAGTTGTATACTTATCTGTTATGGGCAAACAAGGGATAAAGGAAGTAGCCAATCAGTGCATTTTAAAAGCAAATGATACGATGGAGAAACTAATTGAGACGGGGAAATTCAAGCGCGTCTTTAATAGGCCGGTGTTCAAAGAATTTGTGCTCGAATATATAGGCGACGGAGATGCTTTAGTTCAAACACTTCTTGACAATAAAATGATGGGACCTCTCAAAATTGCTAAGCTTAAAGAGGGTCATGAGAACCAGTTTCTTTTTGCAGTGACAGAAAAGAGAACACAAGAAGAGATTGATTGCCTAGTTGAAATTATTAAGGGGGTGCAATCATGAGAGAATATAACAAAATGTTGATAGACTTATCGAAAAAAGGAAGGAAGGCTTATTCGATTCCACAATATGCTTCAGGCACTAAAAATGTGGGTGATTATTTACCGCCTGAATTGTCACGAAAGACGGAACCGACACTTCCGGAAGTCTATGAAGTGGATGTGATTCGTCACTACACCAATTTATCAAACAAAAACTATGGCGTTGACACAGGATTTTATCCTTTAGGCTCCTGTACGATGAAATATAATCCAAAGATAAACGAGGACATGTCCTCTCTTGACGGCTTTGCACAGCTACATCCTTATCAACCCGAGCAAACCGTACAAGGGGCTTTGGAGTTGATGTATGATCTCGAAGGAAAGCTGAGCGAGATTACAGGCATGGATGGCTTTTCGTTGCAACCGGCAGCCGGTGCACATGGAGAGCTGACAGGCTTGATGATTATAAAAAAATACCACGAGGAAAGAAAAGATACCAAAAGAACAAAGATGATTGTGCCGGACTCGGCTCATGGTACTAATCCGGCCAGTGCCGCTTCAGTGGGCTATGATATTGTAGAAATAAAATCTGACAATATGGGAGGCGTCGACCTTGAGGCTTTAAAAGCAGTGCTTGATGATGAAACCGCAGGACTGATGCTGACCAATCCCTCAACACTAGGTCTTTTCGAAAAAAACATTACAGAAATATCAAGACTGGTACATGAAGCTGGGGGACTTGTTTATTATGATGGGGCTAATCTCAATGCAATCATGGGCATTACCCGACCCGGAGACATGGGCTTTGATATCGTCCATCTTAATCTACACAAAACCTTTACCACTCCTCATGGTGGTGGAGGACCTGGTTCGGGACCTGTTGGCGTCAGAAAAGATTTGCTGGCATATCTGCCTTATCCTGTGATAGAGAAGAAGGAAGGGGTTTATTCGCTGAATGATGACCGTCCAAGGTCGATTGGGAAAATAATGGGATTTTATGGGCAATTCGGCATCCTTGTGCGCGCCTATACCTATATTTTATCGATGGGGGCTGAAGGCCTCAAGGAAGCCAGCGAAGCGGCCGTATTAAATGCCAATTACCTCCAAAGCCGATTGAAAGAGCATTACACGCTTCCGATAGATAGTATTTGCAAGCACGAATTTGTTCTAGCCGGTCGAGATACGCTATCTGATATCCGAACAATAGATATAGCAAAAAGACTTCTTGATTATGGCATGCATCCGCCGACAATTTATTTCCCATTGATAATCGAAGAAGCGATTATGATTGAGCCGACGGAGACAGAAAGCTTAGAGACGCTTGATCATTTTGTGGATACCATGATTAAAATTAAGGAAGAAAGCCTTCATGAGCCGGAACTTTTACATAATGCACCGACCACAACTCCGGTTAGAAGACTTGATGAAGTCAAAGCAGCCCGAAAACCTATCGTGAAATGGGAGCATAGATCATAAAAAATAAA
>JAFGVC010000057.1 GCA_016938195.1 Tissierellales bacterium
GATTCGAAGACCAATAATTTCTCCAAGCAGATGTCCTTCCTTAACATGAAGTCTATAGGTTCCATAGCCTTCACCTGACAATCCATGTCCCTCCAAACTGTATTCGTTCCATGTGCTGGGGACCTTTACCAGAAGATCAGGTTCTGCGTCTGAAATATCTGAAACCATTAAAAATTGCTTCCAATAGAATTCCCACTCTCCATTCAAGGAAATGGGCGTTTTCATTTCCATATCATATGATTCAATGTTCAGGATACCATTTTGGACTTCAATCTGTTTGGAATCACTTGTTGGTGCATACCAGAATGCCAACAAGATCAACAACAATATCATAATAAAGAAAGCGTAATACTTTTTCTTTGCCATGGCATGTGATTCTTTACCTTTTAATGAAATAGACAAAGTCCGTATATATGTTTTTAGTTGGCTTGCTTTATCTTTCAAATTCATCACTAAATTGCCACCTCATTTTAAATCCTTATAGGGTGATTTAGCTAGTCAAAATATCAATTCACCCTATGTCATCTATATTTTAGCCCTTTTTTCGGGGTCAAAAAACGTCATTTTTTTGTCTGTTTTTTTGCCCAAATTTCAGGTCAAAACCACTACATGTTGTGGTCAATCTCTATTTTTACTGACCGTACCACAACGTGTCATCAGAATTATCGCCTCAACGTGCCCAGCCATCGGAAACATGTCAACAGCCACGGCCTTCTCTACCTCGTATCCGGCCTCGATAAATACGGGCAAATCGACGAGAAGGGCGTCTGGGTTGCACGAAACATAAATAAATATCTGAGGATTGAAGTTGATGATTTTACTAATAGCTTTCGGATGTATGCCACTTCTTGGGGGATCAAGAATGATGATATCCGGAACATCTTGAATTTCACCAACTTTTTCCAGAACGTCGCCTGCGATAAATTCACAGTTATTAATACCATTTAGGGTTGCATTTTCTTTTGCCTTTTGAACGGCCTCTGTCACTATCTCAATGCCAATCACTTTATGACATACAGGTGACACAATTTGAGCAATAGTGCCCGTCCCTGAATAAAGATCAAAAATTGTTTTATCTTTTGTATTTCCGATATACCGACGAATCACTTCATAAAGCTTTTCTGCACCGGAAGAGTTAGTTTGAAAAAATGAATAGGGAGAAATATCAAATTTAAGACCCAATATTTCTTCTCTAATAATAGGATTGCCATACAATATTCTCATTTCATCACTCTGGACCACGTCGGCCAAAGCATCATTGATCGTATGAATAATGCCTCTGAGATTTCCAATAAGCTCAAGGCTTGTCAGAGCATCAACAAATTCATTTTCGTTTAAAGTGCCTTGCGAAGAAGTCACCAAGTTCACTAGAATATCCCCAGTCGTTTCACCTTTTCTAATCACAAGGTGACGCAAAAACCCTTCATGGCTTTTTTTATGATAAAAAGAAGCCCTGTTTCGTTGAAAATAGCTTAAAATCACCTGTAGTATTTGAGTAAAATCACTATCGACAATTTTACAGGTATCTGTCGTCACGATTTCATAAAATTTCCCTCTTTCATGTAATCCCAAGGATAGTGGTCCATCTTTAAATTCATCGCCAAAAGAAAATTCCATTTTATTCCTATATGCCAAGATTTTAGGGCTCGGTATAATGCCTTCATATTGAATTTCAGGAGCAATTTTCTCGACAATATCTTGGACATATTGAGATTTTATCTGAAGCTGCCGATCGTAAGGAATTGTCTGCAAAAGGCATCCGCCGCATTTATCGGTATGATTGCAGTGGGGGATGATTTCATAAGGTGCTCTTGTTAGAATCTTTTTGATTTTTCCCTCTATACGATTCTTTCTCTTTTTCACAATCTCAACTGTCAATTCCTGTTCCGGCAGACTATTTTTTACTGTTATTTTTTGATTGTCAAAATACCCAATCCCTTTGTTTGGAAATTTATATTCCTTTATTGTCAGATTGATCATATCACCTTTTTTCATTTGTACATCCTTAATTTTATTATTAATATAATGCTGTATAGAGAATGATAATAACGTGTAGTGTTGCTGCCAAAGCCGTAATAGCTACAAAGTATTTTTTGTTTATTTTATGATGAAACAGCTTCATCGCAAGTGCCATGCCAAAAACGCCCCCTAAAAACGAAAGCAGATGCAATCTGCTTTCGTTAATCCTCCACATTTGATTCATAGCTTTCATTTTATCTGCTCCCGCCACTAAAAAAGCGAGTGCGTTAACAAATAAATAATAGTAAATCCAATAAATATTCATCATAGCAAATAATTCTTCACGGCTACGATTTCGCCATTTTGATAATAAACTCTGGGCAATCTCCTGTCCAACATTGTGAGAATTTCATGATTGATTGTTCCGATGCGAGAAGCTACTTCGTCAGGGTGCAAGCCGTTAAGTGTGCCGTCATCGTACAAAATGACCTCTTCTCCAACTGCAACGTCTTCAACCTCTGTCACATCCACCATACATTGGTCCATACAAATTGAACCGATAATTTTACATCTGATTCCTTTAACTGAGACTTCCATTTTCCCTGTGAGAAATCTTGAAAATCCATCTGCATATCCAATAGGTATCGTACCGATTTTTGTCTTCTTATCGGTAATATATCGGTGACCGTAACTCACCCCTTCCCCTTCACTCACCGTCTTGATATGGGTCAGCTTAGCTTTGAGTCTAAATGCCATTTTTAAATTAAATTTAGCATTATTGGGACTGGTTGAGGGATATAAGCCGGTTAAAATGATTCCCGGCCTTACCATTTCATAATTAAAATCCGGCAAATCGATTATTGCGGCGCTGTTTGAAATATGCCTCAGCTGAATAGGCACACCCACTTGAGTTAATCTATCCAAAAATGCATCGAATCGTCTCTTTTGTTCGTAGCAGGATGTTTTATCTGCTTCATCTGCCTTTGCCAAATGACTATATACACCCTTGATTTCAAGATGCGACAAATGACTCAGACTCCGGATATCCTTAAGATTTTGTTCGTTCGGCAAAAAACCAAGTCTGTTCATGCCTGTTTCAATTTTAATATGGACAGCTGCTTTAATTCCTAAGTTCAGACATACTTTATTGAGTGATAAGCCACTCTGATAATCATAGAGTGTCATCGTAATCTGATGCTTTACGGCTGTCTCATAAAGCTCAGACGGTGTATGCCCCAAAACTAAAATCGGCATATCTGGAAATTGATGCCTAATTTCCATGGCCTCGTCAATGACAGCGACCGCTACCATCGAAGCGCCATTTTGAATATATGTTTCAGCCGATTTTATGACCCCGAGTTTATAGGCATCCGCCTTTATGACTGCACAAATTTCAGTGTTGCTCCCTAATTTTCTTTTGATTTCCTTAATGTTATGCGCCATTTTGTCTAAATCCACTTCTAACCATGCTGTACTGTTAATATTGTTCATCTATTTTCTCCTAATCAATTAAAACGATATCTCCATCAGATAATCCGATAATAATTTCATAAAAATCATCGTTCTCAAGTCCTAAAACTACTTCTCTTTCTTCAAGCTTCCCATTGACTAAAATAGTCACATACTGTTGATTTTCCTTTTCATAAACAGATTCTTCGGGAACTAGCAATACATTATCTCGATGAGCAATTTCAATTTCTACTTCAACATTAGCCCCTAATGTAACATTATCAAAGTCTTCCGGCAAAAGAATTTTTACGGTCACTTTTTTTTGATTGACACCTAATTCAGAAAGACGTGTGACCGCCTTGGGATATATTTTACTAACAGCCAATCCCGAAAGAGCCAAATCTAAATCAATATTCCTAACCGAGGCTTCCATGCCTTCTTGAATCATAACCGCTTCATCTACCAAAAAATCGGCGTAAACAGCTTTGCTTGCTTTATCCTGTAGCTCGAGTACAAGCGTTCCGGCCATTGGAGCTTGACCTTCAAAACCGTTCAATTCTGTTATTATACCACTAAAATTAGCTGTTAATATATCATTTCTTTTGTTTTTTTCTAAAATTTCTAAAGAAATCGCTAAGCTTTCAATTTGAGCCTCATATTGAAGTCTTAAATTATTTGAAACATCTTTCACCAATAAACTATATTGATTATTTAAGATTGAAATTTGGTTTTTTAGTTGTGCTACTGCTAATTCAGCCGCATTATACGCACTTTTCGTTATGACGCCCTCTTGATAGAGATTTTTTGAATTTTCAAATTCCTCTTCCACAACATAGAGATTAGCCTTTAAACTTTCAATTTCAAGCTTTACACTGTTTATTGTTTCAAAATCAACTCCCTTCACAACCTCATTATAGGTATATTCAAGAGCTTTTATTTCTTTCTGTATTTTTTCTATCTCAAGGTCAATAGTCGAGTCATATTCAATCAACACGTCTCCTTCATTAACTAAATCTCCCACTTGAACATTGATTTTATTTATTCTTTTTATGCCGTCACTATAGTAAGCATTGATTCGATTAGATAATATCTCTCCATTTTCTATGAATGTTTTGCTGATGCTCCCTTTTTTAACAGCTTCTGTTGAGTATGTCTCATCTTTTGTATTCATGGAGAGATAACCATAAAATACACCCGCCATAACAATGACAGTGATTAATCCGATAATGAGACTCTTTTTCTTATTTGTTTTCATTTCTCCCTCCTGAATTATGATGTTCTGCTCTTTAATGCTTCAATAAAATTTAGATTTTTTATTTTTTTATAAGTGATCAGCTGTGCCGCCGTTAAGCATATGATTGTAAAGCCGTATGCATATAGAATGTTTTTCAGCGTAATCGGTGCATCAAAGGTATACACGTCTGATACATAAACCGTCCTCATGCCATCAATCATTAGTTTTCCTAATGGCAATCCATATACAAACCCTAGCGCAGACATGACGGTGTTTTCTTTAAGAATAATGCTGAAAATTTCTCTTTTTGAAAATCCTAAAACTCGTAGTGATGAAAATTCCATACTTCTTTCATTGATGCTCATAATCGTCATGCTGTAAATAATGACAAACCCCAACAGTCCCGAGAAAATGACCATGAATCCTACCATCGCCACTGTCAAATCAAGGTATTCAAGAAAAGAATTCTGCATTTCCTGTGTAGATTGAACGCCTCCTATGTTTTTCAAATGATTAAGATCACTGGTAATATTTTGTTTTGTATTAACATAAGCGCCGTTTATTGTTTCTTTTCCTGTCAAGGTTTCGGCCATATAGTCAATATTCATATATACATTAATGCCAAGTGTTTGTTTAACTATACCCTCTACCCGAATATAGGCGTCATCTTTTCCCGGAATGTAATTATCTATCTTGATGATATCGCCAATTTGAGCGTCAATAGCCAAAGCAAGATTATATGAAATCAGAGCTCCCGTTTCCGGAAGATTCACAGTATAGCCTTCAAAATCCTTAAATGTATAGGTTTTCGTACTTCTATTTATGCCTATGACATTTACCACCTTTGATGCCCTTCCGTTCGAAACCTCGAAGGGCATCTCCATCTTGGCTTCAATGTGATCCGGATTAAGAATTTTTTCTAAGTCCAACAAAGCCCCTTTGTTTATAGGCTTTGAAAATTGAATGTTATAATCCATCTTCATAAATTCACCATAATGTTCAGTGAACATATTATCCATCATACCTGATATCCAAAAGGTCATCAAACTCATTGCAACGGTAATCGCAGCGCCCAAGCTGATAAACAAAAACTTTTTCTTCTCTCTGAAAATATTTCTAAAAACAATTTTCCAGCTAAAGGATACCTTTTTCCAAATTATGTTGAAGCTTTCAATCATAATGCGGTGTCCTTCTTTTGGGGTTTCCGGCCTCATAGCCTCTGCGGGAGAAATTTTCAAAACCTTTCTTGCACCATAAACACCCGCTACCGTACAAAATACACTGGTCATCAAGATTGCATTGACAATTGTCATAGGATATAGCTTGACCTCTAAAACCGGGATGTAAAAAAACGTCTGATACATTGTCGTCATGACGCCGGACATCAAAGTACCCGCCAATATCCCTATTGTGCCTCCCACAACGCCAATACTCAGAGCATATAAGGTATAATGTCTCAGTATGCTTGCATTGGAATATCCCATTGCCTTCAATATGCCAATAACGTTTCTATCTTTTTTTACATTCCTTGAAATCATGGCTGCTAGTATAGCCGCTGCAGCGAATAGAAATACAACCGGGATAAAGCCTGATATTTGCTTCACACCGTTAATTTCTTCAAACATCATAGCATTGCTTAGCTGGTCTTCTTTTTCTATCATACTGATCAAGCCATACTTATCTAGTTTTTTTTCAAGTATTCTTCCGGTTTCCTTATATTTGTTTTCATCGTTTAACGTTAAAACCAAACTATTATAGATGGCATGCATACCTGTCAAGGAAGCTATCAATTCTTCATCGGCAAAAACAATTCCGAATTTATCGGGTCTTGGCATCAAGGCTTGCTCATCTTCCATGACATAAGCGAATTCAGGGCTTGAGGCTATTCCCTTAATTTGAAAAGCATATCTTAAGCCGTTGATCTGCAATTCGATTTCATCGCCAATCATAATGCCCCTTGCTTCTGCAAATTGCTTCTGAATTATGATTTCTCTACCCTTGATTCTTCTTTCCCCTTCATTCATAAATAGTTTATTAACCATATTTTCATTTTGACTGACTGTCACAATTCTGACATTCACTTTTTCATCCTTAATATGGCTTATAAAGGGTACGTCAAAGACTATTCTTCCCTCTATTTCCTTAACATTATCGATTTTTTCAAATTCAGACATAGCGCCTCTCGGAAAATGCATTACCTCAATATAGACATCCCCAAAATTTGTAATGTCATAAAATTCTTGAAGTGATGTCTCAAGATTAGTGATAGCACTATTCATCGCCGTATAAATCAACAATCCCGTAATCACAATAATCAATATTGCGATATACTGTCCTTTTGAATGTTGAATCATTCTTAGCAATCTAAGATCAAGTTTTTTCATTACCACGCAATCCTTTCAGGGTCTATTGGATGATTATTTTCATAATACTCCATAATCTGCCCACTTCTCATTTTGAGAACTCTGTCTCCCATTTGTGCAATAGGTGTATTGTGCGTAATGATAATAACGGTTCTTTTAAACTCGCGGTTGATTTTTTTTAATATTTTCAAAATGGAAATTCCCGTCTCAAAATCAAGCGCACCCGTAGGTTCATCGCAAAGCAAGACTTCCGGATTTTTTGACGCTGCTCTTGCAATAGCAACTCTCTGTTGCTCTCCTCCGCTTAATTGGGAAGGAAAATGATTGGCTCTGCTTTGCAAATCGACTGCCTGGATAACTTCATCAATATCTAACGTATCATCGCATATTTCTACTGCGAGTTCGACATTTTCTCTTGCTGTCAAATTTCCCATCAGATTATAAAACTGAAATATAAATCCCACATCTTTTCTTCTATATTCTGTCAGTTTTCTTTCATCATAATCAGTGATTTCCTTATCTTTAAAAAACACCCTTCCGGAAGTAGGTGTGTCCATCCCGCCAATAATATTAAGAAGCGTACTTTTCCCCGATCCGCTAGGACCTAAGACAACAACAAATTCTCCTTCATAGATTTCAAAATTGATATCTCTCAATGCCTTGACAACTACCTCTCCCATGATGTAGTGTTTGCTGAGATTTTCAACTTTATATAAGATGTTTTTCATAAGGACCTCTTTCAAAATAGTTTATTTTTCGTCATGACTAAACTGAGAAGATGAATCGCGAAGTCGATTAACAAAACTCCTGGTAATCTTAGCGGTCATTCCCCAAATCATATATCCCTTATAATGATAAAACAGTACCGGATAACCAATTTTTCGCCATTGATAATTTTCGCCATTGGGTATTTTATAAAAAGGAAACCCGTTTTCAAGATCGGTTTTGTAAGTCAAATGGTACTCTTCCGGCTCGTTTTCCAAAAAATATCGAAGGGGCACGGTAAATATTTCTTCCACTTCTTCCTTGTTAATTATTAGATTGATTGCGTCATCATGTAAAATACCCACATAAGGGTAAAGAATGAAATTACTAACATTCGTAATATAGTCTAATTCCCCAATAATTTCAATCTGATGCCGAGCAATACCAATTTCCTCTTGTGTCTCCCTAATCGCAGCTTCTTTGTATGTTTCATCTGCCTCGACACTCCCACCCGGAAAGGATACTTCTCCTGGTTGATGTACACTTTTAGAACGCACTTCAAATAAAATATGAAGCTCCTCATCCACTGTAATCAATGGAAGTAGAACAGAAAAGAATTGATTGATTTCTAACGGCTTCGCTATGACGTTTTTATACTTTTGTTTTATTGTCTCTATGTCCATAAATGCCTCCATAGTGACATTATACAATAGTATCAATCATAATTAAATAAGTAAAAAATGCAAATCTTAATTCAATCTTAATATTAATTTAACCCTTTTTTAGTAAATAGTATATAATATGTTTGTAATACATACCGAGGTGATTGTGTTGAAAGATTTAAACATATTGATAATTACAGCTCCTTTTGGAAATGGCCATAAAATGGCGGCTAAATCCTTGCATGACGCTTTTGTTGAAAAAGGCTGCAATGTCATGATTTGTGACTTATTTACAGAATCTCATCCTAGACTAACTTCGAACTTGAGCAAAACACATTTGAAATTGTTTAACATGGGTCATGCTTATTCTTATTTATATTATGGGATTGACAAAATTTCTAGGACTAAACTCATTAATATATATAAAAGATTTGGTTACAACCAAATCAAGCAAATTTCAAAGGAATTCGAGCCCAATATCATCATTAATACTTTTCCTGTATTGTCATCCTCAGAATACTCCAAAAAATTTAATGTAGATATTCCTGTCATAAATGTCGTGACAGATTACTGCTGCCACAACCTATGGCTAAATGAATCTGTTGATCGTATATACATTGCTACTGATGACTTGAAGGAAAAGCTTAAAAAGCTAAAGGTACCCATTTCAAAGCTCGAGGTGACAGGGATTCCTATTCGACATGAATTTGAAAAAGCATTTGATAGGAAACAGGTTTTCGAAAAATATGACTTATGCTTAGACAAAAACGTCATTCTTCTTTCTCCCGGTGCTCAGGGAAGCTTTAGACAATTAAGAGATGTCTGCAAGGATTTAGACCAATATGACCATTTCCAGACAATCTTGCTTTGTGGGAATAACTTGAAGCTTAAAGCTATCATGGACGAAATGAATTTTAAAAATCTTAGAACATTCGGATATATTGAAGAAGTGCATGAGCTCTACAAGATTGCTTCCTTCATGATAACCAAGCCGGGTGGTATAACACTAAGCGAAGCAGTCGCTACAAATCTGCCCTTGATTCTTTATCGACCCGTTGCCGGACAAGAAAAAGAAAATGCTCATTACTTTGTTAGCAAAGGCGCAGCGGTAATCGCTGATAATAAAACCGAGCTCATCTATAATGTTCTTGATTTTCTATCCAATGACACAAAACTAGATACTATGAAAAAAAATATGAAACGTTTTTACAAGGCTTCACCTTCAAAAAAAATTGTCAATGATCTTATTTCCAGATATGCTATATCGTGATTATCAATCTCATAAAATATATTTTAAGCCTGATTTTGCCATCTTATTCCTCAAAGATGGCATTTATGTTATAATCTTAATACCTAACAATTGTAGGAGGTTATCATGGATTTTAAAGAACTTGCTGAATCAAGAAGGTCTATCCAGTTTTTTGACAAAGACGCAGAACTATCTGATGCGCTTTTAGAGAAAATAATCAACTTAGCCGTCCTAGCACCTTCGGCCTATAATTTTCAGCCTTGGCGTATTATTGCGGTAAAATCTAACGAGTCAAAAGAAAAACTTTTTCCGCTTGCTTCAAATCAAGACAAAATACTTAAGGCAAGCGTCACGTTAATTATCGTTGGCAACCGTGAAGGATATGGTGCATCTAATCCTATATGGCAAGACATAAGAACACGATTAGGCGATGAAAAAACATCTAAAATTATGTCCGCTAATCAACAGCTCTATGGCGAAACCGAAGAAAAAAGAATTAAGTTTGCCGAATTAAATGCCGGACTCTTAGCTATGTCCATTATGTACGCGTCAAAGTATTATGGTATTGATTCTCATCCTGTAGGTGGCATTGATGCAGAAGGAATAGAGCGTGCCTTTAATATTACAGGAGCAGACAAGGTTGTCATGCTGATTTGTTTAGGAAAATTTGATCAGGCTAAAAACTTAAATCCCCGAAAACCCAGAAAAACATTTTTTGATATCACTGAAATAATATAAAACAACAGGAGTATTTTATGAATTACAAAGAAGCGTTAGATTATATCCATTCAACGTATAAATTCGGTTCAAAATTAGGATTGGAAAATATAGGTTTTTTGTTGAATTTATTGGGAAACCCTCAAAAAAACCTTAAGTTTATCCATGTTGCGGGTACCAACGGCAAAGGCTCAACCTGCAGCATGTTGTCTTATGTTTTAACAGAGGCGGGCTATAAGACCGGGCTATTTATTTCTCCTTACCTAGTCGATTTCAGAGAAAGAATACAATTAAATAATCAATTGATTTCAGAAGATGATCTCGTCAATGCTGTGGCCTGTGTTAAAGCTGCTACAGAGCGTATGGTAAAAGAGGGCAAAAATCATCCAACAGAATTCGAAATTGTAACGGCCGTTGCTATGGTCTATTATAATATTCAAAAGGCAGATATTGTCATTTTAGAGGTAGGAATGGGTGGCCGACTTGACGCAACAAATATCATCGATAAGCCTGAATTATGCATTATCACAAGTATCAGCATGGATCACAGTGAATATCTAGGCCATACGCTAGAAGAAATAGCCTTTGAAAAGGCTTCAATTATTAAATATGGCTGCCCCGTCGTCGTTTATCCGCAAAAAGATTCTGTGCATAATGTCATTCGACAATTCGCAGTTAACAAGCTTTCGAGACTCTATGCGGTGAATCCCAAGGATATTGAAATTATCAATTACGGACCTTGGGGTCAAAAATTGAAATATAACAATTCAGCTTCTTCATTAAATATCAGCTCTTTTGAGCTGAGTCTGATAGGTGTACACCAGTCGCTAAACGCTCTGACTGTACTTAAGGCTTTGGAGATACTTATTGACAAAGGATATAACATAACCAATCATCATATTGTTTCAAGTCTTCAAAAGGTAAGATTCATGGGCAGACTTGAAATTCTATCTAAAAAACCACTGATTATCATTGATGGTGCTCATAACGCCGAAGGCATCGAAACACTAACGCATAATCTGAAGACATACTTTCCGAATTACGAAATCCATCTTTTTTTCGGGATGCTATCAGACAAGGAAATGACAAGCCAGCTCAGCGCTTTAGCTTTATCGTGCAAAGAAATCATTACCGTTACGCCGGATAATCCAAGAGCCAAGCCAGCTACTGAGACGGCTGCAATGTTCGAGAATTGGACCGATGCGCCTATTTACGCGTGCGATAATTTAGAAGAATCTCTACCTCATATTGGTTTAGGAGAAAATGCGATAAATATATATTGTGGGTCACTGTATATGATTGGAGCAGCAAGAAATTTAATCCTCAATAGATATATTCAATCATAAAACAGGTGAAAATATTTAATTGTATATGATTTAACGATTTCCTGTATCTAAGGGACTTAAGAAGTCCCTATTTTATTAATTTTATTTAACAATTTTAGTGTTTACAAAGCCTGTTTTTTGTATATAATGATTATGGTTTATAAATTCCCCCCTCTTTAAAATATATTTTGAAATGTTATGGACATTTCAGCCTGGTCAAACCTTTTGATCAGGCACTTTTTTTATTTAATTGTATTCGACTTTAAGCAAAAATCGATAATAAAATATCAATGTCAGCAAATTTGAAGAAATGTTTTAGAAACTTGCGTATATAAAAATTAATTTTCTGCTAAAAAAACGTATTCCTGTCTGTATAAATACAACTTGTTTGAATATTATAAATATTATTTATTTCATCTTGCAAAATATAAGCTTTTAAAACTTTAATGAGGTTATTTTAAATCTTTTTTGCAATATTTATTTGACAACTTGCATTTATCATGTTATAATCAAACCATAATAAAGGTTATGGAGGTTATACTTATGAAATCAACTATGAAGGTCATCGAGAAGAAAGCTGCAAAATTAAAATTTAAACCCTGCAATACCATCACTTGCATTCATAATATTGATAATAAGTGTATGCTCAATAAATGTGAAGTCTACGAACGCTCACTAAAACAAGAATATTAATCTATACGATTACATAAAAAAAAATGGAGGTCTGTTATGAAAAAAGAAATGTTGAAAAAAGAGGAAATGGCTACAAACAAGTTTAATTTTAAATCATGTGGCACTATCACATGCATTCATAATATTAACAATAAATGTCTTCTGAAAAAGTGTGAAATGCACGAAAGATCCTTTAGACAAGAAGGTATTTAAATTGGGTTTCGTTAGTACAAAAAGTGAACAAGCTCGGTCATGTGACCGAGCTTGTTTTTATGACTACGCTTTTTTTATTTCAATGATAGTTTCTTGGCCGTTCAAATTCTGCGACTCCCCATCGATTATTTCAGTATTGAGTATATCAAGCGCCAATGTTTCTTTAAGAATATACTCTTTATGTCGTTCGACAGCAATCATTATTTCATCTGTTCCTTTAAACATAATGTGAATGTTATCCATCATTTCATAACCATTCGTTTTTCTCATCTGTTGTACTTTTGAAACGAATTCTCTGGCATATCCTTCATCGATTAAAGCTTCATTCAAATTAGTATCTAAAATGACAAAAAGATTGTTTGCCATTGATACATTAAAGCCCTCCTTCGATGTGATTCTGATGTCAAGCATGTCTTCAGTCACATTGACGATGTCCCCTGCCACTTCTATGTTGATACTCCCACCATTCTGAACACCATTGATAATATCAAGTGCATGTGCCTGTGCTAGTATATCCGCAAAAGCTTTAACATTTTTACCTAATTTTGGTCCGGCCGTTCTGAAATTTGGTTTTAAGCTAAAATTCATAAATTCTTGGAGGTTTTTTTCAAATACGACTTCTTTAATATTTAACTCTTCCATAATTAATGGTACCAAATCAGATATAATCGCCTCATATTCACCGTCAACATGTATTTTTTGAAGAGGCTGTCTTACTTTTATCTTTTCAGTTTCTCTAGCTGCTCTTCCAAGTGTAACAAGATTTCTGACAAGGTCCATTCTCTTTTCCGTATTGACATCAATCAGAGCCTGATTAACTTCAGGCAAATAACTTAAATGGACAGAAACTTCATCTGTCAGGTTTCTATAAATTTCTTCAGCGATATATGGAGAGAAAGGCGCAACTAATTTTGAAACACCTATCAAAATTTCCATGGTTGTATTGTAAACAGATTTCTTGTCATCTGTTAATTCTGTCGCCCAAAATCTTCTCCTAGACCTTCTAATATACCAATTGGATAAATCTTCATTGACAAATTCTTGAATAGCTCTTACAGCCTTGGTTTGATCGTATTGATCCATACTTTCTCTAACTGAAGCGACTAGATGGTTGAACTTGGACAAAACCCATCTGTCCAATTCCGGTCTTTGGTCATAATCAACATAGAAATGATTAGGATTGATACCATCTGTATTAGCATATAAAGCGAAAAATGTATAGACATTTCTAATCGTGCCGAAGAATTTACTTAAAACCTCTTTTAATCCATCCTCATCAAATTTTGTAGGCGTCCATGCCGGTGACACAAAAAGCAAATACCAACGTAACGCATCGGCACCATATTTATCAAACATTTCGAAAGGATTTACCGTGTTTCCTTTTGACTTAGACATCTTCTTGCCAAATTTATCAAGAATTAAGTCATTGACTAATACGCGCTTATACGGGGAAACTCCTTTTACGAATGTCGAAATAGCAATTAAAGAATAAAACCATCCTCTCGTTTGATCAATTCCCTCACAAATAAAATCCGCCGGGAAAAGCTCTTCGAAATTTTCTTTGTTTTCAAATGGATAGTGGTGTTGTGCATAAGGCATAGCGCCACTGTCAAACCAGCAATCGATAACATCCTTTACTCTTTCCATCGTCCCGCCACATTTAGGACAAACAAAATGAACCTCATCAACATATGGCCTATGCAATTCTATATTCTCGTCGATTTCTTCTATAGCCATTTTTACCAGTTCTTTTCTCGAACCGACACTTTCGATATGGCCGCATTCACAGGTCCATAAAGGTAGTGGCGTTCCCCAGTATCGGCTTCTGGATATAGCCCAGTCATTTAAGTTTTCAAGCCAGTTTCCGAATCTTTTTTCGCCAACATAGGAAGGATACCATGATACCGAGTTGTTATTCTCTATCAGTTTATCCTTTAATTTTGTCATTGCAATATACCAACTCGGCTTTGCATAGTAAAGAAGCGGCGTTTTACACCTCCAACAGTGCGGATAATTGTGTTCCATCGTTTCCTTTTTATATAGCTTGTTTTCTGCTTTGAGCCAGCTTATAATCTCTGGGTCTGCATCCATAACAAACATATCTTTCCATGGAGTCTCAGTATATTTTCCGGTTTCATCCACAGGCTGCACTACAGGCAATCCATATTTCATACCCGTTTGATAATCATCTTCTCCAAACGCAGGCGCAGTATGAACTATTCCCGTTCCGTCTTCAGTCGTCACATAATCAGCACAGGTAACAAAAAAAGCTTTTTTATCAACCTTTACAAATGGCATTAGCTGTTCATATTCAATATGCTCAAGCTCGCTACCTTTAATAGTATCAAGTATTTCATATGATTCCTTGAGCACTTTGCTCGCGAGATTCTTTTCTATAATATAAATTGTTCCCTCTGATCGTACTTTGACATAAGTTTCATCCGGATGAACCGTCAGTGCAACATTTGACGCCAAAGTCCATGGTGTTGTTGTCCATACTAAAAAATATTCATCCGCGTCTTTGCGTTTGAATTTAACATATACAGTGGTTGTTTTAATTTCTTCATATCCTTGTGCTACTTCATGAGAGGCTAAACCCGTTCCACATCTTGAACAATAAGGCAATATTTTATGCCCCTCATAAATAAAGCCTTCTTTGTTCATTTGGTCGAGTATCCACCAGACAGATTCAATATAGTCATTTTCCAACGTAATATAAGGATTGTCCAAATCAATCAGGTAAGCCATCCTCTGGGTCATTTCTCGCCACTTGTTTTCATAGGTAAACACTGATTCTTTGCATTTTTTGTTGAACTTATCAATTCCATAATTCTCAATATCTTGTTTGTTGTTTAATCCCAACTGTTTCTCAACTTCTATTTCAACCGGCAAGCCATGTGTATCCCAACCGGCCTTCCGTTTGACTTGGAAACCTTCCATGGTTTTGTATCTGCATACGGAATCTTTCAATGTCCTTGCGATAACATGATGTATGCCTGGATTTCCATTAGCCGTAGGAGGCCCTTCATAAAAAATATAGCTTTCTCGGTCCGCCCTTGACACAACACTTTGATGTAAAAGGTCAATTTTTTCCCAATATTCCCTGATTTCTTTCTCATATTGACTGTGAGATGCAGATGAAATGTTGTTAAATATTTTTTCCATAATTCCTCCTGTTTTGTGTGAATGAGTACATGTTTACAAATAAAAAATCCCTGTCAAAAACAGGGACGAAATATTTCCGCGGTACCACCCAGATTGCAGATTAAATCTGCCACTTAAAAAAATAACGCTTATCGCGGGATATTTTACTGTCTTCAAATATCCGACTCTTGGATGATGTTCGCCTTATGTCCATTCATAATCTCTCACCGATGATTACGTCTCTGAAAATATCCATAAAGCTACTGTTCCAGTCATTGTCTTTTATATACAAAGTATGGATGCTATTGCAATATAATAACCTATGACAATGCATTTGTCAATGTTTGAGAGAATACATATTAATTTGATATCAATCTAATCATTGACAGTTTTGGTCTTGTTGATTTTCAGAATCTTATGTATTTTTATGGCTAATGAGGTTTGTTCAATGAATTTTATTGGGTCCTTTTCGAGGTCTAATAATTTTTTAGCTTTTAGAATTCTATACCTTACCGTATTTTCATGTTGATGCAAAATATGTGATGTTTTCTTATAATCACCTTCATTGTCCAAAAAAGTTTCTAGTGTATTAATGATATCAGCATTATAGTATTCATCATATGTCTGAAGCGGCTGAAATATTTCATTATAAAACTCTAATAGATACCTGTCATTCCTAGCGGGGTAAAGAAACTTATATATATTTAAATCCTTGTAATATATCCTTTTTTTAATTGATATTGAAGATAATTCGAGGGCTGCAATAGATTGACGAAGACAATAATTGAAATCCTCCTTATACTCAAATGGATTACTAATACCCATTACATAATCCTTACAGTATTTTCCTATTACTTTTTCTGCATAGTCAAGGTGTATAGGAAACATGACCGATTTATTGGTATTAATGATCAGCAAAATATTTCCTCGATATTTTATAGCTTCAAAATCATAGTTGGCATTTAGCTCTTTTCTAATGAGATTAATAGATTCTTTATCCGTATTGCCATAAATATAAACAACGGTGTAATAGGCTTTGAAGCTTCTATTAATTCTTACAGCGGTAGACACAACCTCATCCTTGCTGATTTTTTCTTCCAGAAGTTTATCCAACCTCATTTCAGAAATAATATCTGCCTGCTCGAGTAAAATCATCTCAGTACAAATTCTAATAATTTCAGCATAAGGAACATTTGTATCAATTAAAATAACTGGAAAATCATGATAATCCGCATATTTTTTAATTTCATTTGGAAGCTCTTTAACAAATTCATCAATGACGCAAACCCCTGAACTACTAGAATTTATGTACAAATCAAATAACCTTTTCATTTCAACAACATCATCTTTTACAATGTACATACTGTTGATATAGAAGTCTCCTGCCATAACTAATTCAAGATCGAGTGTATCATTCATAACAGGACAGTCTGAAAAATTAATTCTACTGATTTCTTTCTCCAGTCCATTGATGCCGGCAACTACTTTTGCTGAACTGAATAATTTTAGTTTCAACAAATCCTTTACTTTTACCGCCATGCCGCCTCCTTCAGAATAAAACCCTCACTGATTAAGCTTCAATTGTATCTATTTCAAAAAATTATAGCTTATTTTTGTGTTTATTACAATTTTTTTTTATTTGACTATAGATATAATAAAATAGGAGGTGAATAATGAAAAAAATTAATTTTCAAGATGCAGTCGATATTCTTGTGGGATGTACTATTCTAGGTACAGGCGGCGGAGGTTCTCTTCAATCTGGTATCGATGCAGTTAAAAAAACTTTTGAAGCCGGCAATAGTATTAATATGATTGATTTTGATGAGATTGAAGACAATGCTTATTATATTAATCCATATTATTGTGGTACCGTAACACCAGAAAATGAAACAAATGAAGATGAAAACGAATTATCATCTGCCATTACAGCTTTGGAAGAATTTATGAATGTAAATTTTGAAGGTGTTGTATCCATTGAATATGGTGGAGGAAACACGGCACAAGCAATGGTAGCAGCAGCACAAACCGGAAAGTACATAGTCGACGCAGACGCCGCTGGTAGAGCAGTACCTGAATTGCAATTTTCCACTTATTATATCACAAACCAACCTATCTATCCGTTTTCCATTGCAACAAAGCATGGAGATGCTGTTATTTTTACAAAGGTCCAAAGTGATGCGCGAGCTGAAATATTATCTAGAATGATGGCCGTTGTTACTGATAATAGTGTTGGAATTGCAGATCATCCTATTAAGGGAAAGGAATTAAAAAAATCAGTAATACCAAACGCCCTAAGTTATGCAGGAAAAGTGGGTAAGATTCAGAGGGAATCAAGAGAAAAAGGACTGGACCCAATTTCAGAGATAATCAAATTTTGTAATGGCAAAGTGCTTTTTAACGGCGTTGTTGAAGAAAACAATACAAATTGGCAAATCAAAGATGGGTTTACAGTAGGAACCATTGGAGTTAGAGATAAGGACATAAGTTCAAACTCTAAATTGAAAATTTGGTATAAAAATGAAAATATGATAGCTTGGCTCAATGATGAGGTTATCCTAACTTGCCCTGATTTAATTTGCGTCCTAAATTCTTATACTGGCTATCCCATTACAAATCCAAATTGCAAGCCGGGGGAAAACGTTACTATTCTTGGTTTTAAAGCTCATGACCTATGGAAAACAGAAAAAGGCATGAGTATTCTTAATCCAAATTTTTTTGGTTTTGATATTGATCCTGTTTTCTTGTAAGATTGTTACTATAATTGAAAAACAGAATCTCCATCAATATATATTTCAAGGAGGAAAATATGAATAAGAAATTATCAGTTTTTTTGGCCATTGTTTTGATCCTTTCCATTCTTGCAGGATGCGGGAATAACAACACCACGCAAAATACACCTACTCAAGAACCTCTCGACATTGCTTATTATGCCTATAATTCAGAACCCATATTAAACTGGGACCCAAGTGTTATGTTTTCAAATGGAATTATCATTTTAAATAACACTTATGAAACACTCCTACGATTTTATCCTGACACAAAAGAATTTGAACATGTATTAGCTACAAATTACGAAAAAAGTGAAGATGGTATGGTTTGGACCTTTCAACTAAGAAAAGGTGTCACATTTCACGATGGAACACCTTTCACTGCTGACGCTGTTAAATTTTCAATAGAAAGGACTTTGGAGATTGGACAAGGCGCTTCATATATTTGGGATCCAGTGGAAGAAATCAATGTCATAGATGACTATACCGTCGAGTTCAGGCTATCTTACGCAGCCCCACTTGATCAAATAGCAAGTTCACCCTATGCGGCTTTTATAATGTCCCCGGCAATTAAAGATTATCCATCTGATTGGTTTGAAGCTGGAAACGAAGCTGGAACAGGACCTTACAGTTTGGAAAACAATAGCATGGGGGATGAAGTCATTCTAACAAAATTCAATGATTATTGGAAGGGATGGGATGGAGAACATTTTGACAAGATAATCATTAAGAAAATTCCTGAAACTTCTTCAAGAAGACAAATGGTTGAAAAAGGGGAAGCAGACATAACATTACAACTTACTCCTGAAGACATTGAGGCATTAAAAAATAATGATTCAGTAAAAATCTATGTGGAACCCTCTTTCACCAATTTGATTGCTTTTTTTAATACTGAAAAAGCACCTTTAAATGATATAAACGTTAGACAAGCGTTGTCTTACGCCTTTCCTTACAAAGATGTCGTAGATTATGCAGCCGGTGGCTATGCTTCTCAATCTATTGGTGCTATCCCTAAAGGACACTGGGGAAGAGGAGAAAATCTTTTTCAATACTCTCTAAATCTTGAAAAAGCAAAGGCCCTCCTACAGGAATCAGGAATTCAACAAAATGAACTAAAATTGCTATTAACCTATATGAGTGGCGATGAAGCCGAAAGAAAAGCAGCTGAGCTCTATAAAGCTGAACTGTCAAAAATAGGCGTAGAACTTGAAATTAGGGCTATGCCTTGGGAATCTCAGTGGGAAATGGCTATGGATCCTCTTCCAGAAAATAGACAAGATATTTTTATCATGTATTGGTGGCCAGACACATCAAATCCCTATTCTTGGTTATATAGTCTTTTTAGAACAGAAGAATCTATTCTCTTCAATATGTCATATTATAGTAATGAAAACTTTGATCAGCTCATAGATTTAGGGTACGAGAAAAGTGGGATAGACATTGAAGAAGCTGAAAATCTTTTTATAGAAGCTCAATCCATCCTAATCGACGAGGCCCCTGCAATATTTATTATGGATAAGGAAGATGTTTGGGTCACAAGCTCTTCTTTCTCAGGCTTCAAATATAATCCTTCATATCCAAATGTTGTGTTCTTCTACGACACTTATAGAAAATAATATCTTTGCAATGATACTGAGTACTAGTACTATCTAATGACATCTAGTGCTCAGTATTACCATCCTACAAAATAAAAGGATAAGAGGTGAAATATTGAGGAACTATATTATTAAAAGACTATTGCTTGGCGTCATCGTGCTGATGGGGGTTGTCGTGATTACCTTTTTCTTAGCTAGAGTAATCCCCTCAAATCCTGCTGCTCAATGGGTTGGACCTAGGGCAACTCAAGAACAGATTGATAAAGCAACGATTGAACTTGGATTAGATCAACCACTCTATATCCAATTTACAAAATATCTAACCGACTTATTTAAAGGAAATTTAGGATTTTCTTTAAGAACAAAACAACCTATCGTAAATGAATTGAAAACTTATCTACCACCAACAATAGAATTAGTTATTATGTCAACCTTTATTGCCGTCTTGGTGGGAATTCCGTTGGGACTAAACTCCGCTAAAAGAAAAGATAAAGCCTTAGATCACTTTTGTCGCTTCTTTTCAGTAGGAGCAGTATCCCTTCCTACATTTTGGGTAGCTCTTTTTTTACAATTAATTTTTTTTAGAGCACTCAATCTATTACCACTGGGTGGTCAAATTGATGCAAAGCTAAAATTAATTTATCAAATTCCTAATTATACCGGATTTTTGTTTCTTGATAGCCTTATAAGCGGAAACACAATCATTATAAAGGATGTCTACCGGCATATGCTTCTTCCGGCAATTACTCTTTCTCTTTATCCTGTTGGACTGGTTGCACGAATGACAAGATCAGCCCTGTTGGAAATTTTAAGCGAGGATTACATCAAAGCTGCTCGTTCATATGGCATTCATGAGCAAAAAGTTTTGTGGTTGTACGCACTAAAAAACTCGCTAGGAACTACTGTTACAGTCCTTGCACTCTCGACAGGTTATACGTTGGTCAATACTTTTTTAGTTGAAGCCATCTTTAGTTGGCCTGGCGTTGGAAGTTATATTGCTGGTGCTGTAGTTTCTCTCGATTATCCTGCAATCATAGGCGTTACTCTTTTTTCAGCTTTCACATATATTATTCTGAATCTATTTGCAGATATTATCATTGCACTAGATCCAAGAGTAAGAGTATAAAAGGAGACCAAAATGAATAATCTTTATAAATCAATAATGCCTAAAATAAAAGAGCTTAAAACCAATATTTACTTACTAAAAAGAAACCGCCTGACCCGAATTGCATATTATCTTGTATTGTTTCTCTTATTATTATCAGTTATTATTCCTATAATTCTCCCCGTGGAGCAACATGTTTACCAGAGTACAAATCCTTCCGAAAAACTCTTGCCTCCTTCCGCAAAATATCCATTCGGCACAGATGAACTTGGCAGAGATTTATTCAAAAAAGTACTTTTAGGAACTAGGATCTCGTTGCAAACTGCATTATCCGCAGTCGGAATTGCTCTAATAATAGGTGTTCCATTAGGTGCAATGGCCGGTTATTTTGGTGGTTTTATAGATGAGATAATCATGCGATTCACGGATATTTTTCTTGGATTTCCACCCTTGCTTCTAGCTATAGCCGTGGCGGCTTTTTTAGGACCAAGTCTACAGAATGCAATGATAGCCATTTCAATCTCTTGGTGGCCGTGGTATACAAGAATTGTGCGCGGGCAATCCGTATCTTTAAAAGAAAGACAATTTGTAAAAGCTGCAAAGGCTATAGGTACACCTTCCTATAAAATTATCATGAAACACATAGTTCCAAATTCAATTGCTCCGGTTATTGTTCAGGCGTCTATGGATATTGGTGGTGTTATTCTAACGATTGCTTCTCTTAGTTTTCTTGGATTAGGTGCACAAGCTCCTGTTCCAGAATGGGGATTAATGGTAAGTACCAGTCGAAATTATTTTCTTAATGCTTGGTGGTATAGCATTTTTCCTGGCTTGGCTATTTTTATTACTGTACTAGCTTTTAATCTGCTCGGCGATGGCTTAAGGGAAATCCTTGATCCCAAGACCCGAAATAATTAGGAGGTGTATCTGATGACAAACCCTTATCTTCTAATCAAAAATCTTAAGGTAAACTCTATTAATTACGAAGGAAAAAGAAACATCATCAATATTGATGAAATCTCCATCAACAAAGGAGATTCTTATGGGATAATAGGAGAAAGCGGAACAGGAAAAACTGTATTAGCATTAACAATCCTGAAATTGCTTGAAATGCCTCCCGGAGAAATAGAAAGTGGAAGCATAATTTTCGATGGTTATTCTGTTTTAGAAATGTCACAAAGAGAGATGGAACGCAAAATTCGCGGAAAAAAAATAGCTATGATTTTTCAAGATCCAATGTCCACGCTAAACCCAGTTTTTACTATTGGTTATCAAATGCTCAGTGTTATCATGAGAAATCAGCATCTCAAAAAAAAATCCGCTTATGAAAAAGCTCTTGAAATGATCTCTACCGTTAAGTTGCCTGATGCAGAAAGAATTATGAAAAAATTTCCTCATGAATTAAGCGGAGGACAAAGACAAAGAATTATTATTGCCTTGGCTTTAAGCTGTGGGGCGGAATTAATCATTGCAGATGAACCTACACGAAATCTAGATGTTACGATTCAAGCGGGAATATTGAAACTGCTTAAGGAGCTCCAGGATAAATTCAAAGTGACCGTTCTCTATATAGCTAATAATCCCGGTTTGATCTCAGCAACTTGCGACAAGACAGCTGTATTATACAGAGGAGAAGTCGTTGAAAAAGGATTAACTCGTTCAGTCCTAAGAAATCCTTTACATCCCTATACACAAGCTTTGTTAAAAACTATGCCCAATCATAATGCCGGTGAAACTAATCTTATGCAGGTAGAAAAATCCAAAAATGACATTATCTCTGGTAAGTCCTGTATATATTATGATAAATGTCCTATGAAAGAGGATAGTTGTTTGAATTCTCAGAATTTCATCAAAATTGATGATATGCATTATGTTAAATGCCATCTAGTAAAGAGGTGCTAAGATATGAATGATAATATTCTTGAAATCGACCGTCTGATCAAATATTTTCCCATCAGAAGCGGTCTATTGTCAAAGGTAGTTGCAAATGTTAAGGCAGTCGATAATGTTAGTTTAAAAATTAAAAAGGGACATATATTGGGTTTAGTTGGTGAATCAGGCTGTGGAAAATCAACATTGGTTAATACTGTGCTCAATTTAATTGAACCTACATCAGGAAAAGTCATTTTTGATGGTAAGGATTTGTTTTCTTTGAACAGTAAAGAATTAAGAAATACTAGAAAAGATATCCAAATTGTATTTCAAGATCCTTTTTGGTCCTTAAATCCTCGCCTTCTTGTTAAAGATATCATAGGAGAGCCTTTAGATGTACAGTTAAAAATGAGAGGAACAGACATACTTGGTAAAGTCGAAGAAATACTTGAAATGGTAGGTCTACCCAAAGAAAGTGCGTTTAAATATCCTCATGAATTTAGTGGAGGACAAAGACAAAGAATTGCTATTGCAAGAGCACTAGTATTAAAACCAAAATTGATTGTATTAGATGAACCCACTTCTTCAATTGATGTTCTGTCACAGTTTCAAATACTAGATTTGCTACTTCTATTAAAAAAACAATTTAATCTAACTTATATCTTGATTTCTCATGATTTAAGCGTTGTAAGCTACATGTCAGACATGACAGCCGTAATGTATCTAGGGAAATTAGTTGAATATGGCCCAACAAAAGAAATATTTGCAAATCCTCTTCATCCCTATACGATTGCATTGTTTAATGCAATACCTGATATTCATATGGAAAATATATCTGAAATAGATGTAATAGAAGGAAATGTACCTAGTGCAGTCAATCCTCCTTCAGGTTGTCGATTTCATACGCGTTGCCCAAAAGCGGTGGAAAGATGTCGTTTAGAAGAACCTAACCTAATCGATGTAGGAAAAGATAGAACTGCTGCTTGTCATTTAATTAAATAATTTTTAAAATGGAGAATATAATGATTAAACAAGAATTTGAATTACATAAAGCCACCAACAAATTGATTAACGATATACTGAAGGTTCAAATTGGTGAAACTGTGATTATTACTGCGGATACATCCTCAGATGAATCTGTCGTCAATGCTACCGCTTCAAGTGTTTATGCTAGCGGTGGAAAACCAATGGTAATTTGGCTTGCTACCCCTAATGGCGTTGGCAAAGCTTCAGATAATGACCTTCCTATTGAATCCTTGAGCGCTGCATTAGTAAAAACAGATGTCTGGATAGAATACAATAAGCAATGGCTTCTTTATTCCACGCCTTTTGAAATAGCCTATGAAAACAATAAACAGCTTCGTTACATTTGTTTAGTTGATATGAACTCTGATCTCTTAATCAGAAATATCGGAAGTGTTGAGATGGATTTGCTATCCGAATTTATGCTCGAATTTGCAGAAATGAATAAAAAAGCAAACATAATAAGAATAACCACTTCTGCAGGAACTGATTTGACTTTTAATACTGACGCCAAGCATATTATTGCCTGCGATGCTGGAGACGCATCTTATCCAGGAATTTTTATGATGCCTGGTCAATTAAATGTAGTTCCTAAATTTAATACAGTTAATGGTACTTTAGTTTTCGATGGGACCCTAGTTCCTCCTTGTGGAAAACTTGAAGCTCCAATAAAACTGACTATAGAGAATAGTAGGATTGCAAAATTTGAAGGTGGTTACCAAGCCCTAGAGTTTGAAGCTTGGATTAAATCTTTTAATGATTCCAACATGTATAAGCTTGCTCACATTGCATACGGTCTCAATCCTGGTGCAAAACTGACTGGGAACATCGTCGAAGATGAACGAGTATGGGGCGCAACTGAATGGGGAATAGGCTATGTAAGTCCAAATGACGCTCCTCCTCAAGGACAGGATGCCAAATCACACTGTGACGGTATATGCCTTAATTCAACAATCTGGTTGGACAATAATATGATTATGGAAAATGGCCACTTTATTCACGAAAAAATGAAGAAATATGAAGACCAAATATTTAAAAGATATTAAACGGAGGATATAATGAGACATTTAAGTAAACAGGATTTACACGATATATTGCTTGGAGCTGCCATTTTAGGGACAGGTGGTGGTGGTTCTCTTGAGCACGGTATAAAAATCATTGACAAAGCTCTAGAAGATGGATGTGTTTTTACCTTAGCAAGCGCAGAAGAAATCCCTGAGGATGCTCTTGTTGGTACACCCTATGGCTGTGGGTCCGTCGGAATCCTATCTACGGATATGCAAAAAATATATAATGCTCTCGATAAAATAGATACCACCCCAGAAGTAGCTGCAGTAAAAACCATAGAAAAATATCTTAACAAAAGCTTATATGGTTTAATTGCCACCGAGCTTGGCGGAGCAAACACAGCGGTTGCGTTAGAAGCAGGAGCAAGGCTTGGCAAGCCTATCATCGATGCAGACCCTGCTGGCAGAAGCGTCCCTTGTCTTCAACATTCGACTTATTACTTAGAAAATATTCCCATCTACCCTATGGCGATAGCCAATGAATTTGGTGATACAATGCTAATTGTCAAAGCCGCCAATGACGAAAGAGCTGAAGCTTTAACACGAGCAGCTGCTGTAGCCAGTTTCAACCATGTCGGCGTTGTTGACCATATTGGTGAATGGAAAAAAATCAAAAATGCACTGCTTTTAAACACTATCACACTATGTCTCAAGGTAGGTCAAACTGCACGTGAAGCTCAAAATAACAATAGAAATTATGCTTATGATGTATCTCAAATGTTCGGAGGTAAAGTTATTTTTGAGGGAATAGTCACTTCCTGCGAATGGGAAGACAGAAACGGATTTACCTATTCAGACTTAGTCATTAAAGGAATCAACGCCTACAATCAAGATGAGTTGAAAATTTGGATTCAGAACGAAAATATCATCAGCTTTAAAAACGGAGAATATTTTGTAACCGTTCCAGATTCTATCAATATTGTGGTAAACCAAACCAATATGCCTCTATTAAATCCAAATGCCAAAATAGGCATGGAAGTGACTGTATTTGCATTGAAGGCCTTTGATAAATGGCGGACAAAGAAAGGCATCGAGATTCTTGGTCCAGGTTTTTTTGGCCACTCAATTGAATATAGAAAGCTAGAGGAACTCTTGTAATTCCAATCAATTAAATTTTTTTGACAATATAAAAATATAAATAAAAATCTGGAAAATAATCCCAGATTTTTATTTTTTCAAATTTTAATATTAATTGATTATCTAATCGGACAGATTCCTCCGTCACACCCTTCGGTACCTACATCAAGATCCGTCTCATACGTCTCATATTTGTTAAGCAAGGAAGGGATGAATGGTTTCATTTCCGACACTCTTTTGTGATATTCTTCTTCATCTATCGATTCATAAGGCAAAAGCTCATAAAAATTATCATCTAATGAAAGGAATGATAAAGCAACAACATCGTCCCAATTGTTCCAGACCCATTCTTCAACTTCCTCCCACTCATGCTCTCTCACATGAATAGTAACAGAGCAATTATGGTCTACATAATTTTCCATAAACAATTTATATGTCTCAAGCTGTTCTATTGCGGTCACGTCATATTTAGTTTTTCCCTCAGGCGACTTAACAGGAAATTCTATGACTTTCGTTGTACAGGTAGCCATATCTTGCCCAACCTCCGGGAAAATAGGATAACCTAAATCTTCACAAACCTTGACAAGCGGATCATGAGAATTGATTCTAACTCTTCTAATGTAATAGGGTGAATGGGAATAGTGCACACCACTTGATACGGTAGGCAACTGAGACAAAGTACCTTCAGGCTTAACCGTTGTCACTAAAATAGGCTCTGCTTCACCGATTTGAGCTGCATATTTTGAGGCCTCATCTTTAGCCGCTTTTCTTAAATTCCTTAATACCTCTGCCTGCTCTTCCGTGTTAAACTGACAGGCATTGACCATATCTTGCCATCCGGTCAAAGAACATCCGGTCAATTTATCTCTTTGCTGTACAGCATCCCATGCCGGAATCTCAAGCTCTACACAAGTCATACGATAAGCAGCTCGGACGGATAGTCTTTGTGCTTCAAGAAGTCCTTCTAGATCTAAGGAGCCATCCTCGTTGACAAACGCAAAAACATTCATTGTTGTTAGATTACAGAGCCCATTTGAATCAAGCAATATTTCGCCGCATGGGTTGACTCCATTCATATTTTTCCTACGCTTGCTCCCGGCAATTTCATTGACCCAGCCGGGTTCACCGGAATATCTCATCTGCTGAATTTGCCAGTGAAGCATTTCTCTGTTTGGCTTTTGTTTATAATAAATTGAATTGTTACTCATCTGTCGATGGATAATATCTTTATCAACAATCCACTGTCCATCAATCTGTTTATAAAGCTTGCTCTTAGCTTCAATGCACTCTTTGTCATCAGAATCAATCAATACGATTTCCGCCGTTCTTCTTACGCCTCCCACCACAACATTTTCGCCGATAATGTTAGCAATATCCAAGCAATCGATTGGTAATAATTTGACCCTCACCTTATCTTCAATCGTTCCTCTTTTTTTGAGCACCTTGTCAATTTTAAGAAACATATTCTTCAAGCTTGAGTGACCGCTGGCAGTGCCTCCAAATGTTTTGAGCGGCTCGCCCTTAGGTCTTACGTTGTCATAATTGATAATGACTGTCTTAATATTTCTATACTCATTGCTGTAAATGATATCTAGAAAATATCCCAATGATTGAACCCAACCTTCTTTACTATCTCCCACGATTACCTTCACGGTATTATTGTATAAGAATTCAAGACTGGTATTATCTTCTCTCTTACTCATCTCAATCGGCGTAAAATCCTCGTGGATGACTTCAAAATCCGTTCTAACCTTAGGCAAGCCGGCTACGTCCTTCTTTAGAACCCTTACGCCAACTCCTGAGCCAATCATTAATAAATAGAATAGATCTCGATACGCGCGAAAGCTGTCAATCACTTGGAAAGCACAGTTAAAATTTGCCATTGGATAATGCTTTGCTACAGGAGTACCCCCTACCCAGAAAGTTCTTCCTGATAAAAACTGTTTTAGGTTAAAAATATTATCATATAACTTTTCAGCTTCTTCCTTTGTGGTCGGAACGAGACTACAATTGTATTCAACAGCCCTTCTGACAGTTTCCCACCAGTACTCACGTCGTCTCTCTTCAGTCAACCATCTAGAATAAGTCCGATAATAAACAAAGCTACCGAGTTGTTGCATCGGAGATTGTCTATGTTTATATTTGCTGATAAATTCTTCGCTGAGCAGTCTACCGTCTCTTCTTTTTCTTGCATCTCTTGATTTATCACGTTCATATCTGTATAAGATGTATCTTTTAGCTACATCCTTTCGAACGCTGTCCATCAATTTATCTTCAACCATGTCCTGAATTTTCTCAACAGGCATCGCACTATCAGATAATAACACATGCTCCCTTATCTCGTTAGCAATTAACTGTGCCAGTTCAACATTGGCACCATCCTTTGTTTCATTCATTGCTTTGATAATAGCATTAACTATTTTTTCGCTTTTAAACTCTACTTCTTCCCCAGTTCTTTTTAGAATGCGCGCCATTTTAATACCTCCAATATATTGTGCCGGAATTTAAAAAAACAACCCTTTGCACACTATATATTGTACCATCAGGATTGTTTCTCGTCAAATAATTAAAGCTTTTTGCTCTAATAGCGCAAGCGATTAATATGACTCATTTATAACTTATTTGTATAAATATTGATTTTAATGTACGGCATTTAGCTTTGAAAATTCAATCTATATTCGAAGTTTACTTGTAAATTGTTTTTTTATATCCAATTAATAAGGTGTTTTGTAAGATTGAAACACTCGCTTTTCAAAAAATCGTCTGTATATTTTTCTGAACACATCATAGGGTGTCGACTACAATGCAAAGTCCCATGATTAATGAAAATAGCCTTCTCTTGTGCCTTGCTACCCCATAGAAACCAATTGATGTTTGGATTGGACGTAGAGATATATGAAATGAGTTCATTGCCAAAATCCTCCCAAATTCGAATATGGCTACCCGGTACTCCTTCCTGCACAGTAAGATAAGTGTTCAGCAAGAGAACGCCTTGTTTTTCCCATGACTTAAATATTTGATTAGGCGGTAAAATTGAAAATTGTCCCTCATTAATTTCTTCTTGTATTTCAGAAAATTTCTTTATGTCTTTATAATCCTTAATTTCAGAATAATTTTTATGTAAAAGTCTTACTATGTTTTTTAATGAAACTTGTCTGAATTTATCATTCCAATTATTTAATCCCCCAACCTCAAAACATCTGCCGGTTGCTTTTCCTTTTTGAGGATATGGATCTTGTCCCAAAACAACAATCTTAACGCTATCCAAATCCATCTCCAAAAATTTTAAAACTCTAGATGGCTCAGGATTAATTTTTTCTCCAATTTCATGAGAGATTTGGATTATCCTATCTTGAATATCTTTTGTTAAAAAATCATCCCACGATTGATGAATAGTGCTCGGATAAATATTCATGCTTTTACCTCAGTAGAATTTTCTATTTCTTTAACCTTATCCCTAATGGCTTTAAAATCTTCCCAGGCTTCTCTTTTAGCACTAGGATTTCTTAGTAAATAAGCCGGATGGTAGGTAGCTATAAAATTAATATTTCCCTTTTGTTGCCACTTTCCCCTGTCTCTTGATATTTTAAAATCATTATCTAAAATATACTTTGAAGCGACTGCTCCAAGGCAAACAATAATTTTTGGCTGAATTAATTTGACTTGCCACCTCAAATACGGAAGACAAGCTTCAGCCTCATCCTCCATTGGATTTCTGTTATCAGGCGGACGACACTTAACTATATTAGTTATATAAATACTTTCTCTCGTAAAATTAATCGCATCTAACATTTTATCTAGCAATTGACCCGCCTTCCCTACAAAAGACCTACCAATTTTATCCTCGCTAAATCCAGGACCCTCTCCTATAAACATAACTGTTGCATTTTGAAAGCCTTCCCCAAACACTGCATTTATTCTGGTTTCGTGTAGCCTGCACTTTTGACAGGCTTTGCAAAAGAGATTAAGTTCATCTAATGAATTCATCTTGTCACCTTCACTACACTTATAATATAAACATTCTTGTCGTCAACAATTCTGTAATATTTTGTGTCTTGAAACTTACTTCATAAGGACCTGTTCTTACAACGCCCGGATAATATGACGCTCTCAAGGCATCTACATGCTGATGATATGCAATGCTCATTCTGAATGAATCCGGCATCTCAATGCTACAAAGCTGTATCTTATTCATAGCTTCAAATGCTTGTTTTCTGATTAAATCAGTTGCATCCTTTCTATTAAGACTAAGAACAGCTGAGCCAAAGCCTTCCTTCACCGGCGCGATTGAAATATTAGGATTGAAAGACTCCGCCCATTCACAAATCATTTGGTCCCCTGAAATCATGATCACAGGCACTGAAAAAGCCGCCGCCGCATAGGCATGCAACAAATATTCGGAACATATCATATCGTTAAGCATTATCTTTGAAGCCTTGGTATCCATGGTATGAGACAATGGATTTCCCGTCATAGAAGCTGCTGAATGATAGCCAATAAAAACTGCTCCATCAAAAGAAGAATCCAATCCCTGCACCATGGAGTATGGGCTCCCTGTCCACTCTCTAATAATTCGCACTCCCGATGGCAATCTATCGTGAAAAATATTTTTTCCGCTGTCGTGCGCATCCTTGACGACAATATCCGTTACGCCTGCCTCTAATAACCCCTCACAGGCCGCTATCACCTCCAAGGTCATCTCTTCTGCCGCTTTATAGTGCTCTTCATTTCCTAGCATCGTTTCAGACCAGCTTGTTACACCGGCACAGCCTTCAAGGTCTGCACTAATAAATATTTTCATAAAATCATCCCCTTGTTGTATTTATATAAGATCTAAGTCAATATCCTCGTCTGTAATCCATCCTTCGGCAACTATATTCGTGTTACCAATCAGCAATAGCCTTTCAATCAGGTTATTTTTATCAGTCGTAATTTCGATAGTCAAGTCCCCACCCGGAACCTTAAGATTAATTCTGTTGCCTTTTACTAATTGCTTTAGCCACAAAACGACAGCTACTGAAGCTGCTCCTGTTCCACACGCAAGTGTAAAATCTTCCACGCCACGTTCATACGTTCTCACGATAGCTGATGAGGCGCTATTGATATTATAAAAATTAATGTTTGCACCCTTGTAAAACGCTTTATGATACCGTAGCTGCCGACCGAGTTCAAGTAAATCGTCACGGGACATCTGCTCAAGGTTCTTATATTCTATAACACCATGCGGGACTCCGGGGTTTCCTAATTCAATATATGAAACCATAAATTCTTGCCCCTCAATATCAATCTTCATATCAAGATTAATGATTTCCGGTAAATTAAGTGCTACCGAGACAGTCCTTTCATTATCGTCGACCATCGCATACACATTTCCTGCTGTTGTTTCAAATATCATCTCTTGCTTTGCAATGTGATTTTTATAAGCATATCTCGCGATACATCTCGCGCCATTCCCACACATCTCGCCTATGGTGCCATCTGCATTAAAAAAAAGCATCTTGAAATCCGCTTTGCTTTGAGCTTCTTCAATAGCCATAAATCCATCTGCACCTACAGAGATTCTACGTTGGCACACTTTCCTTGCAAGACTTTGAAGCTCTTCACTTTTATATTTATATGTTCGATTATCCATAATAATAAAATCATTTCCTAATCCTTGCATCTTTGTATATTTTAATCTAACAGGCCTCATATTTTTCTCCTAATTATCACTATGTTGTAGTTATTCTATCATATGTTGCATCCTATTTCTATATTGCAATCTCACTGTCCTAATTTTTTTTGCTGAAAATGTCCATTAATCAAAACAAAATAATTTTATTACTTTCTTTTTTGTGTTATGATTACACTTATATATTATTTAAATAAATCCCTATTGAGGAGAAGCTTATGTTCAAAATCACAAATAATCAGCTCTATATTGAAGGATGCTCAACTTCTGATTTAGCACTTCAATATGGTACCCCCTTATATGTTTATTCAGAAAATACTATTTTAGAAAAATTGAATGAAATCAAAAAATCGTTTATTGATAAGTATCCCAATACACATGCTGCCTATGCTTGTAAAGCCTTTTGCACGGGTTATATTTGCAAGCTTATGGCTCAGGAAGGATTTTGGCTTGATGTTGTAAGCGGTGGAGAACTTTATACGGCACTCAAGGTTGGTTTTCCTCCTGAGCACATTGAATTCAATGGAAATAACAAGTCAGAAGAAGAGTTATTGCTCGCTTTAAATAACAATGTTGGAAGAATTGTTGTCGATAATGTCTCCGAATTACATGATCTCAATCAGCTTTGTATTAAAGTCAATAAAAAAACTAAAATTCTTTTTAGAATTACGCCTGGTGTTATGAGTGATACACATGAATTCATCACCACGGGAAAAAAGGATTCAAAATTTGGTATTCCCTTGGATGATTTTATTATCTATCCTGCTATACAGTTTGCCTTAGAATCAAAAGCCTTAGATTTTCTTGGATTTCATTTTCACGTTGGTTCTCAAATTCATGATATTCATTCCCATATGGGCGCATTAGATGTCATTTTAGATGTAATCAAAGAAACCAAAACCAGATTTGGATACGATGTCAAAGATTTAAATATCGGTGGTGGATACGGAATTAAATATACCGAAGCGGACAAGCCTCTTCATATTTCTGATTTTGTAGATCCTATCATGACTAAAATCAAATCCTTCTGTCAATCTCATTTTATAACTATGCCTCACGTATCTATGGAACCCGGTCGATTTATCATCGGTGAAGCGGGTATTCAGCTATATACCATCGGAAACATAAAGGAAATCCCCGATGTAAGGACCTATGTGTCTGTAGATGGCGGCATGACTGATAATATTAGACCCGGTCTCTATGATGCAAAATATGATGCGTTGATTGCCAATAAGGCTGAAGAAGAGAAAACAACCACTGTATTTATCAGTGGAAAATGTTGTGAATCAACTGATATTTTGATTAAAGACTTGAAATGTGCTCCCCCCCAAAAAGGCGATGTGCTTGCTGTCTTTTCAACAGGTGCCTATGGTTATTCTATGGCCAACAATTACAATAAACTTCCATTGCCTGCCGTTGTAGTTGTAAAGGATAATCATTCGAGATTAATCGTAAAAAGACAGTCTTATGAACATATGACGATGAACGAAATAGAATAAAGCAAGTCAAGGGGACGCTTTGTTTGACTGATGAGTCAAACAAAGCGTCC
>JAFGVC010000058.1 GCA_016938195.1 Tissierellales bacterium
GAACCATTCTAATAATATATAAGCAAGTATCATGCCAATTCCGTCAAAAAAAAGAATACCGTCAACAAGTTGACGTTACTCTCTCTTATTCCAATGCTCAAATGAGCAAAATATTTCGCGCTATATTTTGCATGCAATATATTGCATTAAATTATTTTTTGTGCATTTTTTTGCACAAATTATGCGTCTATATGGTATTTTTCGAGCTTGTAATAAAAACTTCGGATTGAAATTCCTAATTTTTGAGCCGTTAAGGTTTTGTTTTTGCCGTAATGATGATAGGCCTTTTCAATATATTTTTTTTCAAACTCATCTGTCGCCTTCCCTAATTTTGCAATATCAAAATCCATGGCTTCAAATTCATAGGGTATTTTATCAGGCGAATTCATTGTTGCAAGAAATGGCAGATGTTCTTTTTGTATTGTTTTTTCATTGATATTCATATTAATGATGGATCTACCGATAACATTTTCAAGCTCTCGCACGTTTCCCGGCCAATTATGTCTCTTCAGCATCTCAATAGCTTCATCAGAAATTTCTTTGATATCTCGGCCGTATTCAATATTCAGCTTTTCAATAAACCGGTGACACAAAGCTTCTATATCTTCAAGTCTTTCTCTCAGAGGTGGTATGTCTATAGGAAACACATTGAGTCTATAATATAAATCGTCTCTAAACAAACCCTTTTCGACTTTTTCTTTTAAGTTGACATTGGTGGCTGAAATAACTCTAACATTGACATGAATTGGTTGAACGCCTCCAAGACGGGTTATTTCCTTCTCCTGTAAAACCCTGAGAAGCTTGACTTGTGTACTGATACTGATTTCTGAGATTTCGTCAAGAAAAATAGTACCGTTGCTAGCTTCTTCAAACAATCCTTTTTTGCCGCCTTTTTTGGCCCCCGTGAAAGCACCATCTTCATATCCGAACAACTCGCTTTCCAGAAGCGTTTCGGGAATAGCGGCGCAATTGACTCGGACAAATTGATTGTTTCGTCTTTTGCTTTCATTATGAATGGCATGAGCAAAAAGCTCTTTTCCCGTTCCACTTTCTCCCTTTAAAATAACCGTAGCCGGCACATTAGATGCTTTGATAACTTGGGCCTTGGCTTCATTCATCGTCTCGCTTCCACCGATAATGTCATCAAATGAATATTTCGCCGATAATTCTCTGATTCTTTTATGTGCCTCTGAGAGCTTTTCAGTCAATTGTTTGATTTCACTAATATCATGTAAAATAACGACGCTACCCTTCAATTGATCTCCGACGATAATGGGTGCCCCTCTTGCTATAACAGTCTTACCGACTGGTTTGGTTGTAATTTTTGTGTTTTCGACCGGTTTTTTGCTTCTTAGCACTTGAAGATGAACGCTCTCACCCTCTTGAATATCATAATTAGCTTCTTTTCCATAGACTTCCTCTGCACTAATACCCGTGATTCTCGTATAGGCCGGATTAACCATAATATGGTGACCCGTCTCATCTACTACGCTAATGGCATCCTGAACCGCAGCAAAAACAGCCTGTAATAGGCTTTTATATGAATTAAGCGATGAAATCTGCTTATCTAGATTGAATAAATCTGTGACATTTCTAAAAACAGCAATCGCACCAATCACTTTGCCTTCACTGTCCTTGATTGGCATCCTACTCGTGATAATTTCAAAATCTCTAAGCTGTTGTTGCCAATCTAACTCATACTCTCCTGTTTTGAGCACGTATGGCAGTCTGGTATTGACGACAATTTCATTGACGTTTCGTCCTAAAGCTTGCTCTCTTTTTATGCCAATGAGTTTTTCTGCTTCTTTGTTATAAAGTGTGATGATGCAATTTTGATCGATTGCTATGACAGCATCATGCGTAGAGGTCAAGAAAACTTCAAGGTCTTTTCTCAATTTATTTCCTCCTTATGCGTGCCGGCTAGTTCTCAGATGGAATAGGTTCAATTAACTTGATAAAAATATTTTCCGGTTCAATTATAGCTTCCAAGGTCTCTTTTTCACTTGTATAGGTCAACAAGACCTCACCCTCTAACGTTTCAAATCCTGTCAAATCAACAGAAATGATAAAATCTTCTTTCGTTAAGTTCTCCATATCACTAGCCAAGCCACCAACAGTCATAATAATATCTTCGAATTCCATCGGTTTCTCAATTTCATACCCTTCCGGTATATTTTCAAAAGCAATCTCATCCCAGCTATAGCTTAATGTTTGTGTCGTGATTTTTTCGATTTCAATCGTCACGATGGGGGTGATGTTTTCTGTCAGGATAAAGTTTCCTCCTATTATATCAAGGGCTTCATAAATATTTGCGCTTTTGCCATCAACGTTAACCGGCTCTGATATTAAATATTCCAAGGAAGAAATAACACCGCTCTCCGCCGCAATGATAAGAGATTCCGGTTCAAGTTTAATTCTCTTGATGCCGTATCCTTCCTTGACTTGTCCAATCAAAGGAACCTGTATATCAACACTTGCCGTAGGATATATCGGAACGGTTATTTCAGCAATGGCCGGATTTATTTTAAGGTCAAGCTCCAAGCCTTTATCACTATATATATCTATTGGAATTTTTTTGTCCAATGTTTCTGTCGCGTCATTGATGTTAAATAAGGCAACTGCTTTATCAATTGAATTGAGAACACTTCTGGGGCCTCTTACAATCACTGAATTGACGCTTGAAATAGGACTGTCCACATAATATCCAGCTGCCTGTCGTCCGTCAATCTCTATCGTTAAGTCTATGGTCTTGTTCATTACGGCTTCAAGGTCGCATAAAATTTGTTTCGGTGAATAATCGGTCAAATTAAATCCTGCAGGCAATTCGATTTCAACCGGTATTTTATTAAGCCCTTCTTTATATCCCGTCACGTCAATATAGGCCGTGATATCATTTTTATTAATATTTAAAATATCATTGCGGTATCCTTCAATCTGAACTCTGATTTCAGAGATATCAATTCCGGCAACAACCAAACCCACGCTTTCAAGTGACTCTTCATTTCTTAAGACGACGGGTATCGAGGCAACATCTTTTATAATAACCGGATTCACTTCATTCACGACAAAAAGCCATGTGATCAATGCGGCTACGATACAAAACACTTGAATGATTAGCTTGTCTTTATTTTTTATCATCGTTTATGCCACCATCTTTCAAATAATCTTTGTTTTTCCTCATGCGTATAAATATTTTTTAAAAGCTCTTTCAGCTCTTCTAGTTGAATGTTGCGATATAGTCTGCCTTCATTCGCATATGAAATATAGCCGGTTTCTTCAGATACGATAACAGCAATGGCATCTGACCTCTCAGTCACACCAATGGCCGCTCTGTGCCTAGTGCCAATATCTTGGCTTAAGTGATTGCTTTCAGTCAATGGTAAAAAACAACTTGCCGCTCTGATCCTGTAGTCCTTGATAATAACTGCGCCATCGTGCAGAGGCGTGTTGGGAATAAAGATATTGATTAATAGTCCGCTGGATATTTCTGAATCAATCACAACACCTGATTCAATAAAATCATGGAGTCCTGTCTTTTGTTCAAATACCATCAATGCGCCAATTCTTTGATTAGATAAAGCCGAGCAAGCCGTCGTAATATCTTTGATGATTTTTTCATCCTTTTTGTCATCCCCTTCGAAGATGCTAAAGGAAATGAAGGTTGTTCTGCCTATATACTCAAGTGCTTTTCTGAGCTCAGGCTGAAATACAATAATCAATGCAATTAAACCGACTTGAAGGGTATTGTTCAGAATCCAGCTCAATGTAAAAAGCTTGAGCGTGCTTGCCAGACCTGAAATGATAATGATAAAGGCAATCCCTTTAATCAATTGCTTTGCGCGGGTTTCACGCATAATCATATAAAGCTTGTAGTAGGCATAGGCTACAATCCCAATGTCAATTGCATCTCTTAATCTTAAGTTCGAAATGATTGTTTTGATATATTCCACGTTATCACTTCCATTTATTATCTATTGGTGTTCATTTTAATCATCGTATCATTATATGAGCGTTCCATTCTGCCAAGTGTTACCTCATCCAGTCCTAATGGATTGTTTGCCGGATAGGTTGTCAACGGAATGACTTTATAATCAAAAAGAGGTGGCGCTTTCACACGGTAGACCCATGTTGGGATAAATGAAACGTCCTCAATCACTGTTTGATTATCCTCAAAGCTTTTTGTGATTTTTATATTGACAATCACACCATCCTCTGTGTAATAATTTTTCAAATTCGGATATTCCGGATCAAGTGATTCCTGTCGCTGGTTCGAGATAAAATTACCCATTGAGTATATGACGAACTTTGTCTCCCCCTCGTGCTCAAGGGTTACCGAATCCTGAATCACATGAGGATGGCTTCCCAAAATAATATCCACACCCTTTTCAATCATACTATTTGCCAAATCCTTTTGATCTTGCGAAGGGTCTCTTTGATATTCATTGCCCCAGTGCATAAAGGCAACAATCAAATCAGCGTTTTGTGCTTTCGCATCCGCGATATCCTCGTTTATTTTATCCTCATCTATAATGTTAACCATTGCGTCTAACTCTTCAGGGGTTAACACGGCTTCCATGCCATTGCATCCATAAGTATATGCCATAAATGCGACACGTATGTCTTTTTCTTCCACTATCAAGATTCGGGTCTCCGGCTTTTGTGCATAGGTTCCTACTGTCATCATGCCTCTATCCTGTATCTTTTGAAGCGTTCTTTCAATTCCTATTTTATTGGTATCAATTGAATGGTTGTTGACGGTGGATATGACATCAAATCCCGCATATTTGATGGCGTCCAGTGTCTCGTCCGGTGCATTGAATATGGGATAAGCCTTATATGCATAAATGTCGTCACCGGCCGTTGTTCCTTCAAAATTGGCCACCGCAATGTCAGCAGCCTCAATGATTGGCTTAATCTCGTCAAAATATCTATTGAAATCATAAGTGCCTTTTTGTTCATCATAGGCACTCGTAATTTGACTCATGTGATAGATAATGTCTCCAACAGCAGATAAAACAATTGTTTCATTACGGGGCTTTTCAGGATCTTCTGTCATTGAAGAAGATGGCTCCGGTTGAGAAAAGGAGGGTGGCGGGTTATCATCAGGGTCTGAACTGATATTGTAGGCGGTAAATATTAAAAGACCAATCATTCCAATCAATAGAATGACGGGTACTAAGATTCCTTTTTTCTTTTTTCTTTTCATCGTTTCCCTTTCGCAAGTAGTTTTACAGGACTTAATAAAATATTATAGTACAATGCAAAAAATTGCAACTAAATAAATATTAATAATTTGTTAAAATGATATGATTACGGTCTTATCAATGCTTTTTTGTCAAAACCTATCAAATCTTCTCGACCTGCAAGCTTTAATGCTTCTAATACAAGTTTTTTGTTTTCTTTTCTATTGTACTGCATAAGCGCTCTTTGCATTCTTTTTTCTTTGATTGTTTTGGGAATATAGACGGGTTTCATGGTTCTTGGATCAACCCCCGTATAATACATGCAAGTCGATAACGTCATCGGCGTCGGATAAAAATCCTGGACTTGCTCCGGCATATGTCCCATATCCCTTATATATTCCGCAAGCTTAATCGCATCTTTTAGGGTCGAACCCGGATGTCCTGAAATAAAATAAGGCACAATATATTGTTTTTTATCCATTTTTTTATTAATTTGATTGTATTTTTCAACAAAGGTTTCATATATTTTAAAAGAAGGCTTTCCCATATATTTTAGCACGTCGTCTGATATGTGCTCCGGAGCCAATTTTAATTGGCCGCTGATATGATGAAGACAAACCTCGTTTAGAAATTCATCGCTTTGATCGTACATCACGTAGTCATATCTGATACCTGATCGGATAAACACTTTCTTTACGCCTTGAATGCCTCTCAACTTTTTTAACAAAGCAAGATAATCCTTGTGATCAATGATGAGTTGGTCACATTTGTTGGGAAAAATACATTGTTTATGCTTACACACACCTTGTTTTAATTGTTTTTTGCAGGCAATGGTTCTAAAGTTTGCTGTAGGTCCTCCCACATCATGAATATATCCCTTAAATTGATTGTCCCGTGTAAAATCCTCTCCTTCTTTCACTATCGATTCGTGGCTTCTCGGTTGGATAACGCGTCCTTGATGAAAGGTAAGCGAACAAAAGGAACATCCGCCATAACATCCCCGAACACTGGTGATGCTGAATTTTACCTCTTCTAAAGCGGGAACTCCACCTAGCTCTTTATAAATGGGATGGTATTCTCTTTCATAATCAAGCGCATAGACATCGTCCATTTCCTGCTGTGTCAGTGGAAACGACGGCGGATTTTGAATCACGAACAAATCTCCATAAGAAGCAACTAGCGTTTTGCCGTTGATGGCATCCGTGTTTTCATACTCCAATCTGAAGCTATCGGCATATGCCATCTTATCCTTTACGATTGTTTCATAATCCGGCAATCGGATATCATCATAGGCTCTTGAAGCATCCTTGGTTTTGTAAACCGTTCCCCTGACATATGTAATTTCATCCACAGGAATCCCGCTCGCCAAAGCTTCAGCTATTTCAATGATTGCTTTTTCTCCCATGCCGTAAACTAATAAATCAGCTGCTGAATCCAACAAAATAGAACGTCTGATTTTGTCATCCCAATAATCATAATGTGCCATGCGTCTCAAACTTGCTTCTATGCCGCCGATGATAATCGGTGTATGCTTGTAAGCTTCTCTTATTTTGTTGCCGTAAACAATCACCGCTCTGTCGGGTCTTTTTCCCGTCTCTCCTCCCGGTGAATATGCATCAACTCGCCTTCTTTTTTTGAAGGATGTATAATGGTTGACCATTGAATCAATATTTCCGGAATTGACCAAAAAACCTAATCTTGGTTCTCCAAATACTTTAAAGCCCTCCGGGTCATTCCAATCCGGTTGGGATATGATGCCAATGGTATACCCGTATCTTTCTAGTAATCTTGTTATAATGGCCGTACCAAAAGAAGGATGATCAACATATGCGTCTCCTGTCACCATGACAAAGTCAACCTGATCCCATCCTCTTTCTTCCATTTCTTTATGATTAATCGGTAAAAATCTCATAGGTTTCCTTTCCAAAAAAAATATACCTTAATTATATCAAATTTTAGGTATATTTTAAACTATTCTATGTTTTCTTTTATCAGTATGCCTAAGGGGCTGGGTTTTAAAGCTGAATATTCAAGGTCTCCATCTTTGATGTATTTATATATCAAATCAATGGCTCTGATAATCTCTTCATGTTGATTTTCGTAGACGGTAGCATCGATATATCCTCTTTTCATCAAGCCTCTGATTTCCTCAGTATTTTCATGCCCAATTAAGATTATTTTTCTATTGATGTTTGAATTTTTTATAGCCTGTGCTGCAGAACCGGTCATACTTGTTGTATAGAGTGCGTCCATATCAGGATGTTTCTCTAAAATGTGTGCTACTGTTTCAAATAAAGCGGCTTTATAAAATTTTTCCTCTTCTTTCCTATACTCCGTCATATTATAGGTTTCAAGAATTTTCAACTCAGGGTATTCCGATTCAATTTTACTCATAAAGCCTTTAAGGCGTTCTTCCATGCAAAGCAAATCCCTATGAACACCAATTACAACAATATTACCATTGCCTGCTGTCCTAAAACCCATCATCTTGGCTGCGACTACACCGGATTGGTGTGAGTTCACTCCGATGTAAGCTAATCTTTTACTATCTGGTGCGTCACTTAAAAAAGTAACCACTGGTATATTAGCTTCATATAATGCACTGATTTTTTCATTTGTCTTGTTGTAATGATAAGACATGGTGACTATTCCATTTACTTTCTGTTGTTGTAGCTCATCTAGACAGTTGATTTGAGATCTATAGTCATAGTTTTTTGTTGTTCTCACAAGGAGCTCCACTCCAAGTGAATCGAGACGTGCCTTGGCCTCTCTAATTCCTTTATTGACTTCTTTCCAAAAAAAATGATCAACATCTGGATAAAGAATACCGATTTTAATATTTTTTTTATGTAGTGCCAATGCACTAGCCACAGGACTTCTCTTATAATTGAGTTTTTCTATCGCTTCATTGACCTTTCTCTCCGCTTCTGAAGACACACTTCCTTTTTTGTTGAGCACCCGATCGACCGTACCTCTAGATACACCTGCTTCTTTAGCTACATCGTGAATCGTTGGTTTCAAATTAACCCCCCTTTATTTTGAAAGCCTCCTGCTATAATAGACAGGAGGCTTTTGAGTTACTTATTCTGTCAGATTAGAAAATCAAGAACCCAGCAATCGTAATAATACCACCGAGCAACAGTGTAATGACGCAATATCCCATGATATCTCTTGCTCCCAATCCGGCTATTCCTAATGCAGGCAATGCCCAGAAGGGTTGAATCATGTTTGTCCAAGCATCTCCCCATGCAATAGCCATTGCAGTTTTTGCTGCCGGAACGCCTAACGCTTGTCCAGCTGGCATCATAATCGGTCCCTGAACAGCCCATTGTCCTCCGCCTGAAGGTACAAAGAAGTTAACAATCCCTGCACTTAGATAAGTGAAAACGGGGAAGGTCTTCGCTGTTGATATGCTGACGAATCCATTAGATATGACACCCGCTAATGAAACACCATCCACATTGCCTCCAGTCATCATACCCATAATCCCAGCGTAAAATGGAAATTGAAGGATAATCCCTGAAGCACCCTTAGCTGCTTCTATAATAGCATCTATGTATCTTCTCAAGGTACCATGCAACAATATACCTACAAACATAAATATAAAGTTAACAATATTAAGCCCTAAATCAAATCCTTTGGTATAAAAATGGTAAACAATATATCCAAATCCCATCAGGACTGTTAATCCCCATGTAATTTTGCTGTTTTCCATTTTATCAGCCGGTGTAATATTAGCATGCTCTTTGATTGCTTCTTCTTTGAGTAAGCTCGGATCTACAACGATGGTATTCTCCGGCGTTGGATGCATCGCTTTTGTGACAAAAGGCATTGCCACTAGAATAGCCACTGAAATAGCAAGATTTAAAGGAGAAAATATGGTTAAGCTTGTTGCTACAGGCTCTGTCACAGCACCCGCAGTAGCTCCTAGACCACTTGCTGAAGCGATAGTCAATGGAATAGAGCCTGAAAGCCCGCCATGCCATACAATAAAACCTGAGTAGGCTGAAGCGATTAATAGTCTGTAGTCAACTCCTTTCACCTGTCTTGCCATTTCTTTGGCAAGTAAGGCGCCAATAATCAATCCAAATCCCCAGTTAATCCAACAAGCTACTGTAGCAACAAAGGTGGTAATTAGAATTGCAGATCCTGGACTCTTCGCCAAGCTAGCGAAATTTTTGAGAATTTTTTTAAATACAGGAGCCTGCGCCATAGCACTACCTAACACAAGTACCAACACCATCTGCATTGAAAATGCTAGCAATGCCCAGAAGCCATTACCCCAATGCTTGATCATGTCAACTGGTCCTTGACCTGTAAAAGCAATTCCCATTAAAAACACAATAAAAGTAAGAATAACTGCAAATAAGAATGGATCCGGAAGATATTTGTTTACAATCGTAACACAACCGTTAGTAAATTTTTTAAACATGTTGCTCCTCCTAATTTAATTTATGAATTTGTGAACGTTCACAAATTTATTATACATAATTTTTATATTCTTTTCAAGAGGAATTTAATGTTCTTCATGCTGGATTTCTCCTATTTTAGAAATGATGTGCAAAAAAAGAACCTCTAGTAAAGAGGTCCTTTTTCATTAAATCTCCCTATATTTCTCCTCGCCTCTTAGCACTCTAAGCGTACCGTAAGTCAAGGCTTCCATTTCATTTTCTCCCGGCATGACGATAACGTTCCCGATAAAGCCGACTCTTTCTTTAATCATCGAAGTCAGCATCTCTGAGTAAGCCAATCCGCCCGTCAGGATGATGGCTTCCATTTGTCCCTTCAATACGGTTGCAAGCTCTCCGATGCCTTTTGAGATTTGGTAAGCCATTGCTTCATAAAGGAGCTTAGCTTGTTCATTTCCTTCTGCAATCATTTTTTCTACTTCTCTCGCATCTACTGTGTTCAAATAGGCTTTGAGGCCGCCGTTACCGGATAATTTTTTTGAGATTTCCTTTTTATTGTACTTTCCTGAAAAACATAGATTGTTCATCTCTCTTGCAGGTACTCGTCCGGCACGTTCAGGCGAAAATGGACCTTCATCATCTGATATTAAGTCAATCATAGCCCCTTTTTCATGGACAGAGAGTGTGATGCCACCGCCGAGATGCGCTACAAGGAAGTCACAGTCCTCATATTTTTTGTCCATATCTTTCGCTGCTTTGATGGCACAAGCACGCATATTGAGCGCATGCAAAAGACTTGGCCTTTCTATTTCGGGAATTCCTGTTACTTTTGCAATGGGTTTCATTTCATCCACTGCCACAGAATCATAAATATATGCGTCCACGTCAATGCTTTTTGCTATTTCATAGGCGATAATGCCGCCTAGGTTTGAAGCATGTTCAACTCTTGGTCTGTTTTTCAATAAATCAACCATCGCTTCATTAACTTTATAGGCTCCTGATTTGACAGGGGGTAGCAAGCCGCCTCGCCCTACTACAGCTGACAATTCTTCGACTTTGTAGTTTTTTTTCTCTAAAAAGTCGAGCACCTTATTTTTTCTGAATTCAAATTGATCCGGTACGCTTTTGTATTCACCTAATTCCGTATCGGTATGACGTAAGGTTTCAACAAAAACTTCTTTTTCATCTTCGTATAATGATATTTTTGTTGAAGTTGAGCCTGGGTTAATCGCTAAAATTTTATACATTTTAACCTCCATATAATTGGGATTGAGTGGATATAATGTTTAATTATAGCAAATATAAGTTGACATATCAACATGTCTTTTGCTGTTTTATATCTTTTTTTGCTATTTTTTAAATAAGTACCATTTATGGCTATCTAATTCATACTTGAGCTCGTACATGTCACTTCCTCTGTTGATGCAGACAAATACAATCCTTATGTTTCCGGCTAACTTTTCCTGATAATATCGAATCACCTGATCCACCTTAACAGGTCTATCCTCATATTTAAATTTATAAGGTGTTATTTTACCTTGACAGTCAAAGATTGCAATCATATCAACAGGATGATTTAATAGTTTCAAATAAATCCCTCCAAAAAAACATATGTTGATGTAATAAAAGTATAACATCGAACATATGTTTTGTGAAGTTATTTTTTTATCCCTTTGAAAAAATTAAAACGGCGCAAATCCTTGTTCGTCCCACCAAGATTCCATGCTAATCTTATAGGCCTTTGAAAATTGTTCGAGATGGACTTGTTCCCAATTAATTAACATTTCATAAAGCTTCCGTGCCGCTTCATGATGGCTTTTTTCTCTGGCTTCTTTATAAAATTCTACGGACGCTTTTTCTAAGTTGACTGCCGTACCATAGATAGATACCGCAATGGATTTTTCTGCAAAATGATGCTTTTCCCAGTCATAGATTCCCGGGGATGGTGGGTTTTCAAGAAAAGCTAAAGAAAAAGCGTCATCTTCTTCCTGCATTTTATTGAATAATGTTTTCAAATATCCAATATGTGTTAATTCTTCTTCCGAAAGATGTCCCAAAGCTAATTTTGTCTCTTCTGAATCAGCCTGCTTCTCGGCCATTTTGTAGAACTCATATCCTTCAATCTCATTGACAATAGCTTGTTTGATGACCATCAACTCATCAGTTTTCATCGTTCCCTCCTGTTAAAATAGTATTCTTAAGTAAATACTATCACCGCTTCTCGGCTCTGTCAAATAATAAGAACTGCAAAAAAACATGTGCCTTCCTTATCGTTTTGTCCGTAAAAAGATTGATTGTTTTTAATCTTAAGTATATAATCTAAGAAATATAAACAGCATTTTGATTAGGTAATCGCGTTGCAACCTACCGTTGGTTCAACTAATGAGAGAAAGAGGTGTTTCCATGTACAAATATAAAGATAGCAAAGAAATTAAGCTAGCCATAGAGAAAATCGAGCAATTGATTTTGACTGAAAAATTAAAACCGAATGAAGCGTTGAAACCTATTGACGCGTTATCTTCAGAGCTTCATGTTAGCCAATATGCCCTAGAGAAGGCTTTTAAAATCATGGAGGTATCCGGTCTGTTGAAAATCAAGGACCAGCAGGTTTCCATTACAGGAAAGTTTTTTCCCAATCTTCTTAACCCCGTGTCAATGGCCTTCATAATGGATGGCGGGACACCCGGACAGGTTTTTGAGGCTAGAAAATTCACCGAATGTTTTTCTGCTTCTGTAGCTGCTGAAAGAAGAACTGAAGAACAGGTAGACATTTTAAAGACTGTTATTGATCGAATGGCATCTCCAAAAGATCAGCACGCTGACAAGGATTTCCATTTTGTGATTTCAAAAATGACCGGAAACAAGCTTTTGTATTATCAAACTTTAAGTATGGTTAATCTCACTGATGTTTTTATTGATAATGCAATGCAGTCGTTTATAAAAGAATATACCTTTGATGTTGTTTTTAAGATTCATCATGATATATTCGACGCTATAAAAAAACGAGATGCTCATGAGGCGTATCATACGATGCAAAAGCATTTTGATTTGCTGGAAAAATTTTATGAATAATTAAAAAGAGGCTAGTGACGAATCACTAGCTTCTTTTTTATCCCCCTCCAACAGGAGGGAAAAGAGATACAATATCTCCATGACTCAATTTTTTTATTTGATTGACCTTGATGCCGTTGACAAGAAGAATCGCGACTTCCTTCTCTTCTATTCCTGCTTGTTTCAAGACATCTCCCACTGTTGCCTCATCAATAAAAATCATTGTCTCTTTATTTATGTTGTTTTTTCTGAAAGTGGCAAAATATCTAACTTCAATTTCCATCGTTCCTATAATCCCAGCTCTTTCAGTTTTTCTTCCGTTGGCATGCCTTCAGCACTCCATCCTCTAACCTCATAATATTTTGGCAGCATTTCATCTAATTTATGTACCCAACCTTTTGAAGGTCCTTCGGCTATAGGTTCATGCAGCAATCTTTCCGGCAAAGTGTCTTGGTCCGGCAAAATACCGGCTTTCAAGTTAAACATCTTTTCAATATTCCATATTCTTTCGCCTACTTGAAGTATGCTCTCAGCTGTATGATGTGTACCGCTTATAGCGTTGTACATATCAGCATAATCCGGTGCTCCCAGTGCAAATGAAGTAAAGAGGCAAACACCGAGTGAGTCTATAACAGCTGTCAAATCTTGGAATATTTTAGTCCATGTTTCTTTACCTTCAGTTGCAAATCGGTCTAGTTGCTCCGGCATTCCTAATACTTCCGGAGAAATCAAATATCCTCTAACATGGCATCCGCCTCTGTTCGTTGTTGCATATTGAAGACCTTGCCCTTGAACTCCTCTAGGATCATATGCGGGCAATTCAAGTTTTTTAACGGTCATTGAGAATTCCGGTACACCATAGCTTTCAGCCAATCGATAAGACCCTTCTGCCATTTTATTTCCCAAGCCTTGTCGATATCCCATTCTTTTAGTCCATTCGATAATGTCTGTACCATTTCCAAATTCAAGCTTAAGCCCATCAAGCTCATCTTCTTTAATATAACCTTTTTCTTTTAATTCTATCGCAGCCGCAATGGTTGAACCAGCAGAAATAGTATCAAGACCCATTTCGTTACACCAGTGATTGGCTTTAATGATTGCATCTAGATCATTGATTCCACAGTCTGATCCAAAAGCCCATAATGTTTCGTATTCAGGTCCTCCACCTTCTTGGTCACCGATTCTGACATATCTGCCGCAAGCGATAGGACATCTGTAGCATGCGGTATTTTTAATCAGGTAATTCTCAGCAAGCTTTTCTCCGCCTATATCATCCGCTGCTGCAAATTGAGATAGTTGGAAATTATTTGTCGGAAGACTGCCTAGCTCATTTAAGATGTTAACTAGCACGGCTGTCCCGTAAGTTGGCAATCCTTGTCCTGTTACACCATTTGCTTTAATTTTTGCTAGCTGTACCTTATTCATTTCATTGATGATGTCTTTGTCAAATACCGGTGGTTTTCCGCTTCCCTTAACCACAATAGCCTTTAAATTTTTAGATCCCATTACAGCCCCAACACCTGATCTTCCGGCAGCGCGGTCTTCATCATTCATGATGGCAGCAATAAGAGAAAGATTTTCGCCGGCAGGTCCTATAGTCATCACTTTACAACCTTTAGCGTGTCTTTCTTGCATTTTCTTGGTTACGTTAGAAACCGTCGTTCCCCAAAGATCATCTGCAGGCAGCAATTCTACCTTATCATCTTCTATGCTCAAATAAACAGGGCTATCTGCCTTATCTTCAAAAATAATGACGTCAAATCCTGCAAATTTTAGCTCAGCGCCCCATTTTCCACCGGAGTTTGATGAAGCAATCGTTCCTGACAATGGTGATTTTGTGACGACCATGTACCGACCTCCGGTAGCAACCGGATTTCCGGTCATCGGTCCTGTAACGATCAATAATTTGTTTTCCGGACTAAGCGGATCAACCTGAGGGTCCACTTCATCCATCATCATTTTTGTTCCTAAACCCCTGCCACCGATAAATTTTTCAGCATCTTCCATATTTAAAGCTTCTGTTGCAATTTGTCTCGTTTTTAAATTAATTCTCAAAACCTTTCCATTATAACCAAACATAAAAAACCCTCCTAATCTTTGATAATAGAAGGGTTGCAATAAACATGCCATATTTGAATTATTGTTTAAAATCTTTGTAAGTAAGCCATATCAATGCTTTCAAGATTTCAATGATTGTTAATACATTCACATGATAATTTTTGTTTCTTTTTGTAGCACTTTAAAAATTATGATTGTGTCATTTTGTTGCAATGTTGCTTTTTGAATCACTTATATTGTACTTCAGCATTTTACGATAAATGCTATTACGACTGATACCTAGTGATTTAGCGACTTGAGAAATGTTGTAATTATATTTTTGCAACGATTTTTCAATGTGAATCTTCTCTAATTCTTCTAAGGTTAAGTCATTCAAATAATAGGCCTGCTTATCATTCATGCTTATTTTTTTGCTTTTAAAATCAGATGGCACTGATTCGGTATTGATAATAAGCTCAACTAAATTCTCAAGCTCACGTATATTTCCGGGCCAATCGTATTCATATAAATAATCTAAATATTGTTTGGGTAAAGTGACTTTTTTCTTGTTAAGCTTTTTTGATTTTTTTTCCATGAAATAATCAATAAATAGAGGAATATCATTTTTTCTTTCCCTTAAAGGAGGTAATCTTAATGGTAAGACATTTAATCTATAATATAAATCTTTTCTAAAGTTTCCTTTCTCGACTTCTTCCTTTAGCATTTTATTGGTAGCCGCAATAATTCTGACATCAATGGGTATTTCTTCAGAGCCCCCTACTCTTCTGACTGTGCTTTCTTCCATCACTCTGAGCAACCTCGTCTGGAGATCAAACGGCATTTCGCCAATTTCATCCAGAAAAATTGTGCCCCCATCAGCTATCTCGAATTTTCCGGGATGCCCTCCTTGTTTTGCTCCGGTAAAAGCTCCCTCAACATATCCGAATAGCTCTGATTCTATAAGGTTCTTAGGAATTGCGCCGCAATTCAATGCGACGAAGGGTTCTTTTCTTCTATTGCTATAATTTTGAATGGATTGCGCAAAAATTTCTTTGCCCGTACCACTTTCTCCCATAAGAAGAATCGTCGACTTTGAATCGGCCACTTTTTTTGCAAATTCAACAATTTTTAAAAATTCCTCATCCTGACCAATCACTTTGTCAAACGTATAGACGGCTCTTGATCCCATTACTTTATTGGCAAGTTTTCGCATTTTTTTGACGTCCTTAATGACAAAGACGATCTCAATAGGATTGCCTTTTGGGTCTAATATTGGATAGGCACTCAGATTGACTTCAATCTTGTTCATTGGTACATTGACATATACGTCCTCTTGAAAAATACTTTCTTTATTTTTGATTTGTTCAATAATTCTATCCCAGCAAACAATAATATGCTGTGCTTTGGATTTTTTCATGGTTTCTTCATCATATCCGAACATTGAATAGGTATATTTGTTCACTAGCTTTATGTTGCCTTCAAAATCTGCAGTGAATATGGATGAAGGCAGCGAATTAATCATGGTTTCAATATATATTTTGTTTTTAGCTATTTCTTCGGTATAGGATTTGATTTGCAGCATGCTTTCTATTGCCTGTGCAGCTGAGGCAACCATTCCTAATGTGTGCGAATTAACCAAGTGCTTGTCTCCTGTCAGGTCCAGACATCCTGTAATGTTTCCCTCATGGTCTTTGATAGGTGCTCCGGAACAGGTCCAGCCATGAAATACTTCTGCAAAATGTTCCGTGCCTGAAACTTGTAAGGCCTTCCTTTCATGCAAAGCGGTTCCCATGCCATTGGTTCCTATACACGCTTCACTCATGTAGGCGCCGGGTATTAATCCGGTTTCGTATGCCTTCTCAAGCATGGTCGTATTCCCAATCACATTTAAAATGCAACCTTCCTCGTCATTCAATATGACAATGAAATTAGAGCTTTTGACAAAATCATAAAGCTGTTTAATGAATGGCTCTGCAATGCAGATTAATTCCTGTTTTTTATGGATTAATTCGCGTAATTCATTTTCATCAAGTATTCGCTTGCTTTTTACTTGTTTTCTATCAACACCATAAGCCTCGCTTCTAGCATTTGATTGCAAAATGAACTCTCTTCCTGTTTCACTCATGGTTCACACCTCCTATTCAGATTGTATGTCATGGATTAGAAAATACAACATCAACGTGGCTGCAAGTAAATCAGCCGATCCCCCTGGACTTAGTCTTTTCCGAATAAAAGCTTTGTCCATGCTTATGATTTCCTTTTTGCCCTCAGGTGTCAGCATGCCACCCATGCTCAAAGCCTTCCTAGCTCTTTCTTTAGCGTATTCTAAGCCTTCAATGCCACCTCTTGCAATTAAATTCGTATCTTGTGAATGAATGATGATTTCCAGCAGAACATTGACACCTGCCTCGTTTAATGCATTTCCTTCTTGGAGTAGCTTTTTTAAATAAGGATACGCGTGGTTCGTGATAGTCGGAAACCCATTTTTAGCTTCTCCTCTAATTCCTGTGACGCCATGCAATCGATATATTTTTTGCCCGCTTGTCAATTCATCAATGGATTTATCCGAAAAATCAAGTTCAAAAATTCTTTCACACAATTTTCCCGCATTTTTACAAATCGATTGCTCGGAAAAATCTCTTTGTTTATTATATGGAAAGGCTGCCGCTGCTGACAAAAGTCCTAAAGAGAAAATGGCTCCTTTATGTGTATTCACTCCATTGGTTGCCTCAAGCATATCTTTATCGGCTTTTTTCCCGCGCTCTCTCAATCTTGGGAATATGTCTTCTTCGGATTTTTGATGATTTTCTAAGCCTATGAAAGCACAGTCATAAAAATATTGCTGTAGAGCCATTGCACTTTTAATAAAAGTATACAAATTCATATCCCGGTGCGATCCGTTGTTAAGTTGGTCAACAAGACCTGGCTTAGGAGTAATCGATACTTCATGCACTAAGGCCTTTAATGCTGATCTTTTTATTCTTTCACACAATTCACATGATGCCATATGTCTCCTTCTCTATCTTGATAGGTTATTTTTATGTATTGTTTTTTAAATTATTCCATTCTTTATCAATATTGATTCTTATTCTTTCAATAAATCGATCTACAACTTTAAGCTCATCTTCTGTAAAGCCTTCAAGACCAATCAGAGACGTGTTTTGAATTCTATCAACGATGTAAGGATAAATAGCAATCAGTTTTTCATTCGGATAAATATTCCATGAGCGTTTATCAACACTTGATTTCACCCGCGTCACGTATTCTTTTTCTTCCAATTTTTTTAAAGCCTTCGCTGTTGTTGTCTTATCCATCCTCAGCAGATAAGAAAGCTCTTCCTGACTGACGCCGGGGTTTTCCATAATTCTTGTCAAAAATGCGTGCTGCCCTCTTGTGAGTTCATATTTTTTGAATTCTTCTTGCCTTATAAAAGAAATGCATCTCGAAATGGTTACTATCTCTCTAATAATCTTCCTCTTAATTTTCATGTCATTCTCCGTCGTATATTTAACCCGTTTTGCCCTTTGTTGACTTATTAATTACTTCATAGTATAATGCATTGTAGTTGAACGTTCAACTATAATTTTGTTTATTTAATGGATTTGGAGTGATCTTACATGTGTCATTATAATACAAAACCGACAGAAAAAATAGCCTCTATGATTCTCGATGCCCGAGAAAAAAGGGCCTTGAGGCAAGCCGAGCTGATTGAGAAATATCATTTGCCCGTGATGAGTTTTACCATCAATGCTCCCGGAGAAACCAAAAACAACGAAATCATAAATAAAATATTTTTATTTGGTAGAGAGGCTCTATTATCTCTATTGAACCTTGAAAATATCAAAATCGTTGCGGAATTTACTTCTGAAGCTCTTCCATCCGGTCCTGAAGCGATTTTTTCTCTGGAAGCTGATGCCATAAGACTAAAGGAGTTATCCTTGTCTATAGAAGAACATCATCCTTTAGGCCGATTATTCGATATAGATATTATTGATTGTGATTTAAATCCAATCTCCCGAAAAAATTTAGGATATGAAGGTAGAAAATGCATCGTTTGTAACAACGATGCAAAGGTTTGTGCGAGAAGCCAGCGTCATGATATAAGTGATGTCATAGCTAGCTTTAATCGCATTTATGATGATTATATTAGATCATCCTGTTAGTCTTTGATGACCTTGTCCGTCATTTCTTTTTTAATTAAATAATTTTCAAAATGTTTCAGATTCTCTTTGAAGTTTTTTCGACCATATCCCATTCTAAAATAATTTCCTTCAAAAAAATACATGTCCGCCGGAAGCAACAAAACACCTTGTTCTTTTACCATTGTATCACAAAATTGCCGAATAGGAATTTCCAAGTTAAGCTTATGAAAGGCAATTGGCCCACACATAGGCTTATTATATGTAAACAGATTTGAATACTTCTCAAAAAATTCATCCGAAGCTTCTAAGTTGTGTTTGATAATCTCTAAATTTCTATTGAGAATACGTTGACCGTTTTTAAGTGCTACAGTAGCTAAGTATTCAGAAGTCGCGCTATTACATATGGTGGTATAGTGCTTGTATTTCATCATGCTTTCAATCATTTCCTGATCTTTAGTAGCTATCCATCCTATTCTAAGCCCAGGAAGTCCATAGGCCTTTGACATAACTCCTAAGGTCACCGCTTTTTCATATTGATCGGCTATCCACGATCGTTTTATACCATCAAGCTCTAGCCCTTTATATACTTCATCTGAAAAAATGTAAATATTATGAGCCCTTGCTATTTCAATAATACGAGCCGATTCCTCATCTGTCAGCGTATAACCCGTCGGATTATTGGGCGTGTTGATGCATATCAGCTTTGTTTGTGGGGTCACCAAAGCCTCTAGCTCTTCTAAATCTAACACCCAACCCTTATTTCCCTGTCTCAGATTCCACTGAGAGACTTGACAGCCTATTGCATTAGCGACTTCAAATAAGGATTGATAGGTAGGAAACATGGTGATGACATGATCCCCTTTGTTTAGCAGTACATTCATAAAATTAAAAATAGCTTCCTGCGCTCCTGAATGAACGATGATCTCATCTGAATTCATTTGGCTGTAGAGCTGTGCAATTTGAGTTCTTAATTCATCGCTACCCGCAACCTCAGTGTAGCCTAACCAACTGTCCATGAAGGCTTTTTCAGAATCTGATTCATAGCTTAAAAGTTCTCTAACCGTCATAGCTTCACAATCTGATTGTCCTAATAAATACGGCGCACTAAACTCGTGCTCTCCAAAGTATACTTCCAGTCTAAAATCATTAATTTTCATTTTATCACCTCAAAAATTTTTTCCTGAAATAGTGAAAGTCCACCAACTTGTGCCCTCTTTCACAAGTTATTGGACTTCCAAATAACGTTCATTCCCCAACCTCTTTAAATATGATTACTTCCTCATTATACAACGTTTTCCCGCTATTTGCAAGGGACATTTTTAACTGTCCGCATAGGCTCTCTTAAAAATTTTGAGATAATCTTGACGATTAATTTCTTTTGGATTGCTAAAATTTGAACCGTTCTTTTCTGACATTTCAGACAAAATCTCAAAATCTTCCGTCTTAATGTTGAGCGATTTTAACCCTTGGAGTCCTATTCTCCTTGAAATAATCTTAATATTCTCAATTCCCTCGGACGCTGTCATCAAATCGTTAGGTCCATATAAGCCCATATAATGAGCAATCTCAGCATATTTTTTTTCGGACGCTGTTACATTGTATTCCATAACATAGGGCAGCAGAACTGCATTGCATACGCCGTGAGGCGCATCATATAGACTGCCGAGCGCTTCAGCCATACAATGGACTGCAGCTACATCCGAGTGACTGAAGGATAAACCCGCCATTAAGCTTCCCATCATCATCTTGTCTCTCGCTTCAATGTCTGAACCATCCATAACTGCCTTTTCTATGCTCTCTGCAATATATTTAACGGCCCATAATCCCATCGCCTCTGCTAAGGGCTCCGTACACAAAGCTGTATAGCCTTCAATGGCATGCGTCAAGGCATCCATACCTGTTGCCGCTGTGATACTAGGCGGAACTGTTAATGTCATCATCGGATCTATAATAGCTACCTTCGAAGCAATCAGTGGGCTTTTGACTGTATATTTAAATTTTTCTTTTGAATCTGTGATCACTGAAGAAAAAGTCACCTCGCTACCCGTGCCCGCAGTAGTCGGAATAGTAATCAGCTGAATAGCTTTTTCGATGGCTCTTTCTTTGTGCATATACTCTCTAACTGTGCCGCCCTGAGCCGCTAATATAGCCACAACCTTTGCCGCATCAATGGGACTGCCGCCTCCAAAAGCTATCAACGTATCCGCTCCAAATTCAACGGCTTTGTCCGCCGCCTTCGTAATGTTATAATCCTTTGGGTTTTGCTCAATTTCATCAAAAATAATATAGTCAAAGCCTTCTAGCCATTCTTCCAGCTTGTCGGTCAATTTTAAGGCCACCAGCTTTGAGTCTGTAACCACCATGATTTTTTTGGCCTTCATTTTCTTTAATTCTTCCGGCAGGACTTTCAACATTCCCACACCATAAATAATTTTTGTTGGCAAAGTAAAATTAAAAGGTGTAATCATCATTTTCTCCTCATGGTTATATCGATATCATCATTATATCAAAAGATACTGATAAATAAAATATTTCATTTTATGGAGCTATAAAACATTCGGTTGCTTTTGGCTTTTTATATGAATCTGGATTTCATCTACCATAGCTTGAGATAAATGGTATTTGTTGATGAAAAAATAGGCGATGCCAAAAGCGATTAGACTCCCTACGGAAAGAATAACACCTAGGCTCAAAGATGTAAATAAAGTTTGGGTGGAAAGTCCTGAGTCAAATTTCACCACATCAAGCATAATTCCGACTAAAAACAAAATAAGTGATTGTATGATTTTGTATCCAAAGGTTAAGGCGCCATAATAAACACCTTCAGACCTATATCCCTTTTCTTTTTCCTCGTAATCAATGGTATCGGCTGTCATAGAAGGTGGGAGCATAAACAATCCTCCGGACCCAAAGCCTAGTAAGAGGACAATCGGCAGAAGCAGAAAATTAAACTTTATAATAATCGGTCGTAACAGAACAGCACCAAAAAACATGACTGATGCAACCATAGAAATCTTTAGGCATTCTATCATAATCGGTTTCTTGTCGTGTTTTTTAGAACGCATCAACCAAATAGGCAACGACAGGATACTTCCGCCAAAAAAAACTCCCATCACTAGCGCAATGATGTTGCTATTGAGTTCAAAGGTATAGGTGAAAACATGCAAGCCAATACTTCCAATTAAAGCTGATGAAACATTGACAAAAATATATGTAAAAAATATGTAAATGAAATGCTTGTTTCTAACAGCTTCCGTCATGGACATTTTGCGCTTAATTTTGTCCGCTTGATTCGGAATATTTTTAAACCGATAAGAAAAGGTGGACGCAATGCAGATAAAAGACGTAATCAACATTAATCCTGATGTGGCCAACCCCATCATGGAATAACCGGCAGGATTTAACTGTCCTACAGAATATTCAGGCGTCTCTTTAAAAAAAATCAAGAGGCCGGCAACCATCGGAAAGGCTAATCCCAAAAGAAAAGCAACTGTCTTGAAGCTTTGAATAGATGTTCTTTCATTGTAATCCATGGATAATTCAGCACCCAAGGCCGTGTAAGGCGTTCCATATATGGTCAGTGATGTTTTTAGCAGCATGAGAAAAATCAAAATCAAGATTAGTTTGGTGTTCGGTGTCAGACCCGGGCTGATATGCCATAGCATTAAGTTAAATATGGATGCCGTCACCGCACCAATCATTAAATAGAGATGTCTCCTGCCCCACTTTCGGCTAAAAGTAATGTCTGAAATATAACCCATTAATGGATCTGTAATCGCATCCCAAAAAATTCCAATAGCCATAATCGTTCCAATATATCTTCCTCTTACCCCTAAAACCGCTGTCGAATAAAAAAGCAGATAGGCCGCAAGGCTTTGAAAGACAATCCCATATCCTAAGTTGCCGATACCATATCCAATCTTTGATAAGAAACTTATTTTTTGCTCATTTTGTTTCATTTAAGCTCCTTTTAACGAACAAAATTTGACCGGTGATAACAAAAAAGACTAGCAGAATTATCATGCCATTTGGATGATAGCCATATATCACAACATTTTCAAATTCTATATCATAATTTTGAAAGTAATAGGTCGTCCAAACCGCAACGGCGTTATTTATAAAATGAAGTGCTATCCCTGAAAAAACAGATTTTGTTTTATATACCGTATAAGCGAATACAAGTCCTAGAAGAAATGTCGGTATCAGCTTTATCAAACTGAAATGCATGGCTGCAAACATGAAAGAAGAAAGAATTAATGCTGTTTTGACACTTCTTTCTTGTAAGAGAGATGAAAGAATCAAGCCTCTAAAAAGAAGCTCTTCTACAATTGCCGGTATCAAGGCGATAATAACCATCTGCGTGGAAAAGGATGTGTTGCTAAAAAGATAGTCGAACGACTCCATTAACTCAACTTCCTCGGGCAAATAGCTTGACGCGTAATATGAATAAACCGCACTCACCATCAATGTTACAAACCAGAGCGCTATGCCTAGGATTAAATATCTATTATTTACCGGCATTCTCAATAAATACAATTCTTTCAGATTTTTTTCAGAAATCTTCCCTATAATAATGCCCGGGATTAAAAGCGAAACAAAATGTGTCACTGAAATCCCGGGTATTCCGAATCTATCAAAAAAAAATGGTCCTGAATAAAAAAAACTGAACACGATGAGCACGTATATTATCATCACCTGATTAAAACTAAATCCTTCTTTCTTCATGATGCCATCCTTCCAATATACTGATTAAAATCATTATATCATAGTTTGTGAAGAATTTTTGTGAATTATAGACGATTATATACCAAATTCCCATCTATGATGGTTGCTTTTACTTCATGATTTATTTCTTTAAGCGGATTGCCTTTGAAGATAACCAAATCGGCATCTTTTCCCGCTTCAATACTTCCCACTCGATCTGAAATTCCGGATATCTCAGCCGCATTAATGGTAATGGCCTTCCATCCTTCTTCTTCGGATAATCCTGCCTTTACAGCAAGTCCTGCACACAGACTAAGATATTGCAAAGGAATGACGGGTGAATCCGTCATAATTGCCATCTTCAAACCCGCTTCATTCAAAATACGAGGCGTATCAAAGGTTAAATTTTTAAGCTCGAATTTTGTTCTGCCGCTGAGAGAAGGTCCAATGATGACATATTTATTTTCTTCCTTTAGCTCTTCTGTTATGAGATGACCCTCAGTACAATGATCTAGTGTGATATCCAAATCAAATTCTTTGGCTATTCTCAATGCGGTAAAAATGTCATCGGCTCGATGGGCATGCGCCTTGAGCGGGATTTCTTTTTTCATAACAGGAATCAGTGCTTCCATTTTCATATCAAAATCCGGCGTTTCATCCGGATCCTTTAAAGCTTTTTCTTGGTCCGCGATATATTTTTTAGCTTCGAAAAGTGTTTCCCTGAGAATTGCCGCTGTACCCATTCTGGTACTTGGTGCTTTGTGTTGATCGTCATAAACTCTTTTGGGATTTTCTCCGAAGGCAATTTTCATAGCCACCGGATCCTTTAGAATCATTTTGTCAATTCTCTTGCCATAGGTTTTAATGGCAACAAATGTCCCTCCTATTACATTAGCACTCCCCGGTCCTGTAACCGCTGTAGTCACACCACCTTCTCTGGCTTCTTGGAATGCCATATCCATCGGATTAATTGAGTCAATCGCTCTCAGATGAGGTGTAACAGGATCAGTCGCTTCATTTCCATCGGCACCCTCAAAGCCTATGCCTTCTTCCCACATGCCTATATGACAATGTGCATCAATTAGCCCGGGGGTAATCAAATAGCCCGTTGCATCAATCACCTCACAATCTATAGGTGCCTGAACGGTTTCTCCGACCTCTTTGATAATCTTTCCATCAATAAGAATCTGTCCTTTTTCAATGTCTCCCTGAGTCATGGTTTTAATGTATCCGTTTTTTATTAAAATCATTGTATCCTCCAAAAATTATGCGTCTCAATGCATTATAATCAAAAAACCTCAGTAAATCAATACTGAGGTTGCAAGCTTCAGTTCTCAGTCGCTAATCTTATTTGGCTGAAGCTATCACGCTTCCAAACAAGATAGAATAATATTTCGAATCAAAATCGTCCGCTCTAGATACCAGTATAATCGGTGCTTTTGCGCCCATAACGACACCCGCTCCTGTTCCATTGCCAAAATATGTAATGGCCTTGCCAATGCCATTTCCCATCTCTATATTCGGAACAAGTAAAACATCCGCGTCTCCGGCTACCGGACTTGAATATTTCTTGATTTGAGCCGCCTCACATGATACGGCTAAATCAAGCGCCATAGGTCCATCTACGATGATTCCTTCGTCAAATTCTCCTCTCTCATACATTTCTTTTAACAATCCGGCGTCTACGGTAGCCGGCATTTTTGGATTGACCTTTTCTTTTGCAGCTAAGCAAGCGACTTTAATGGTTTTATACTGTAATCCTTTGGCCGCTTCTGCAACATTTTTGATCAGGTCTACCTTTGTGTCTAAGTCAGGATAGGTCACCATCCCACCGTCTGTCAACATAATCAGCTTATGATAGGCTGCAATTTCATAGAGCATGACATGGCTGAGCTGTCTTCCTGTTCTCAATCCCCATTCTTTATTGAGGACGGCCTTCAGAAGAATTGCCGTATCGACTAATCCCTTAATTATAAAATCCGCCTTTCCCTCTGTCACCATTTGAACGGCAATTTGTGAAGATTCTTCGAAATTCGCGCTGTTTACAATCATATCTTCTGTCAGTTCCAGCGCATTTTTTTCAATGTATTCTTTAATTTTAATGCTATCGCCAACCAATATAGGTTCGATAATCAAGTCTCGGTAGGCTTTATCAACGGCAATAAGGATATTTTCTTCCTCTGCACCGGCGACGGCAAGTCTTGATTTTTTATTTGTGTCTATTAACTGTTTTAAATCTTCTAATTTTTTCATGAGTGACCTCCCAAATATCATATGCTATATCATACCAATTAAACAAATGACATGTCAATATATCTTTTTAAACAAAGGGTAAAAAAAGCAAATTCAGAATGTATATCGTAATAATCATTACCTGTGGCTTGATACCCTTCCTAATGAGATAATTAAATATCACGACTAAAAATATTAGCCCGGCGGAGCTACCGGATACATTGTTTACACCTATCATTAATACAAGTCTAAAAATTGTTTCACCTGTTACTAACCCTAGCAAAAAGACAAATATCTTGTGTGAAATTCTGAAAAACTTAATTTCCATCGGAAGGTTGACCCTCCGTAGCACGCCTTCTTCGCCGTAATAGAAGCCGTCAAAATAACCCTTGAGGGATAAGTAAACGACAGACCCTGCCATCATGATGGCAGATAGGATAAAAAAGGATAGCTCTTGTCTAACAACGCCGTAAATCATACCCAAAATCAATATAGGTGCGATAACTGTTTGTGTTGTGAAGTCTCCCATCCCGGCAACTGCTCCCATCAAGCCTTTTTTTGTGTCTGATATGTAAGCTTCACTGAAATGATGCCCCGCCTTCCTCTTATCTTCCAATTGTATGATATATCCATGTATAGCCGTTCCAACATTAGGTTCCGTATTAAAGAAGTCTAAATGTCTAACAATGCCATTTTCTCGTTCTTCTTTTTTTCCTCTATAGAGTTTTCTCATGATAGGTACCATGCTAAAGCTAAAAGCCGGCCCCTGCAGCATCTCATAGCTGTAACAGGAATGTGTGAAATTCATCCAAAGCGTCCATGATTTAATCAAATCTTTACCTTTTATTTCAGAAGCCTTATATTTTTCTTGCTTAATTGTTTCCCTCTTTTGTGCCGAAAGCAATAAAATAATAATCAGAACCAAATATGCATCAAAGTGAAAATAAATTGAAAGCAGATAAGCTATCGCAAAAATAACGATATTATACTTATTTTTGAACCATAGAAGTGCTGATGCGGCAGATAAAATCAATAATATAAGCCCCGTTGTATTTAATACAACTGCTAAGGCAGGAACCTTAAGAATTAGATAATAAGCAGAAGCGTAAATAAACCAGGCTGAAACAGCAGCAAAAATAACACTAACAATCAGCAACATGCCTTGAGGTAAATAAACATAATATTTTTTAAGCGCCGATACAGAATTATGTCTTATTTCTTTCTTTAAACGATCGATAAAATACTTATTGAAGACAAGCCTGTATTTCCACAGTATCAGGCCTAACATACTTACAGGAAATGCAATCGCTACAGCTGCTGCCGGCATCAGATTTAGTTTAATCATGAGTAGGGCAGACAGTATACCCGCTAAACAAGGATCTCCCTTCAACGAGCCTCCCGTAGATGTGAAATCAATAAACAATAGATTAGATACCGCTCCGGCAAGTAATCCACTCATAGCATCTCCCAGAACCAAGCCTGTCAAAAGTCCCGAGAACACCGAACGGTATAAGGTAAAATATCCAATGCCAAAAGTAAATGACGTAGAGCTTCCGATATAGTATATGAGGCCAAGTAACAAAAAGCCTGTCAGAGTCATATTATTCCTCCTTATATCAATTTCGAAATAGGGATTGTTTTATCCTCCGGAATCATCTGTATTTCAACCGGTATCCCCAGATTTTCAATCGTTTTGATTGCATCTATTTCTTCTGCAGATAAAAAAATGTTCTTGTGCAAAGCTTTTCTGTCACTTCGTGAACCCGTACCACCCAGTATAATCCTTTCAAGCTTCAAGCCTTCGACTAACAATGTTTTAAAAACGATTGGACTCTTTGCCAAAAGCAAAATTTTCCCTTCGAGTTTAGAGATAATGTCGTTTGCTTTATCTTCACTTAAAATTTGGGTTTGAATATTTTTGGGTGCGGCTACCAAAGCAACTTTTTTTAAAAATTCATTTGCGAATAATTCATTGTCAATAATGACGACATGGTCTGCTTTTAAATATGGAATCCATCTGATAGTGACCTGTCCATGGATTAATCGGTCATCTATTCTAGCAAAAATTTTAGACTTCAAGTATTCCTCCTATATCAATCCAAGCTCTTGGTTGGCATATTTGATTGATTCTTTAGATAAGTCAATCAGTTTGTGTATGTCTTGTTTTTCTGTCAAATAATATTCAAGCAGCATCGGAAGATTAACGCCGGTGATGACATTAACCTTGTCATTCATCATGTTTGCAGCGATGTTAAATGGCGTACCTCCAAATATATCAACAAAAATATAGGTTGGAATATTGTCATTGATAACATTGCGAAGCCGGGACTGAAGATTTGACAAGTCATCCCCCGAATCAATCGCGAACGCCACAGTATGTTCTTGCTTTCCTGCTATCATTTCAACACTTTTGAGCAATTCTTGCCCAAAATGACCATGTGTTATTAGAATTGTTTTTTTCATTTGATTACCTCATGCTCTCTTCAATTAATCATAAGATTAATTCATTATAACATATGAACCCATGATATGTATCTCCTAACCCATCAAAAATATTTTATACCTTTTTATTTTCATGGAATTTTTGCAAATAATTTGATATAGTAATAAAAGAATATCTTAGCAAGGGAGAAAGAAATGAAAACTGAAAATTTTAAATTTTTTCAAAACAAAGATTGTGAGTATTTTCCATGCCATAAGGGCATACCGATAGAAGAATTCAACTGTCTGTTCTGCTTTTGCCCTCTTTATATGCTGAAAGATGAATGTGGTGGTAACTTTATCAAAAATGGAGATGTCAAAGATTGTAGCCATTGCACACTTCCTCATGCTTCAGGGAGTTATGATTATATCATGTCTAAAATCGATGAGGTCGTTAAAAGAGGCAGTGATTTTTAATCGCTGCCTCTTTTAACGACAAAGTCTTAGTTCTATTTTCTTTGGTATTAATTTTTTTTATCGCTGCCTCTTATTGTATGCCAGGTACATTTCCGATATAAACACGTTTTAGGTGCTTTTGAGCTATTTTTTTGGCTTGAATCAAGGTTTCTACTTTCGTAGGCGGATGGTCCATCTTATAAGCCGGAAAGTATCTTGAAAGGTGTAGGGCTATGTTGTCATCAATCGAAGCAATCCATTTAAACATTTCTTCCAGTTCATCCATTTGATCGTTTTCTTGTTCCACAATCAATGCCGTTATTTCCAGATAGGACATTTTGGAGATAAGTTTAATTGACTCGAGTACAGGTGCCTTCGCTCCCCGACACACGTTTTTGTAAAACGCGTCTGAAAACGACTTTAAATCGACGTTGAATGCGTCAATATAGGGAATCAAATCGCCAAGTGGCTTGAGGTCAATAAAGCCGTTTGTAACACAAACAGTGGCTATATTTCGTTTCTTTGCTAAATCCGCAATATCCATCATATACTCAATCCAAACCACAGGTTCGTTGTAGGTGAAAGCAACCGATTTTAACCCCAACTGATAGACTTCCTCTATGATTTCTTCAGGCGTCATCCGAATAAAGGGCGGATTTTTATCTAAAGCAATGCGGTGATTTTGACAAAAAAGACAACTGAGATTGCATCCACGACTGCCATAGGACATAATTTTCGATCCCGGCATAAAATGGTATAGTGGTTTCTTTTCGATAGGGTCTATTGCTTTGGAAGTAATAACGCCATAGTTGAGTGTCATCAATCTACCTTCTATGTTTTTCCTCTGTCCACACAGCCCACATTGATTTTTTAAAATCAAACAATGGTGAGGACAGAGTTGACACCTAATCCCTTTTGCTTCTTCTGACCAATAAAGCGCTTCCTTCATATTAACCTCCTAATAATGGCGAACAACCTGAAATCTTTGCAATTCATAGGTTTCCCATGGTTGAATACCCGCCTTCCGGAGTGCTATGGATAACTGCTCATCAATTGAATTAACGCCATCAAGATTCGGTAATAGCAGTCCCTTTTTATGACCTCGCGAAACAATCACACCATATTTTTCGACGTCCAATTGCTCTTTCGATGTAATTTTTTCCGGAGGAAATAAAACATCTACAGAATAAACTAAATTTTCTAGTTCTTCTTTTTTTACCGGATAAAATCTTGGGTCATAAAGGCCTGCACTGATTGCATTAGCTATAATTTCCTGGGCAATATTATCTTTTGTCGGTTCAATGGTTCCAATACAACCTCTTAATTGACCCTCTTTTTTGATTGAAACAAATACCCCTGATTTTTTTGTCATAAGCTCTTGAGGGAGATCTAATTCCTTTAATTTGATTTCTTCTCCCACACTCACCATTGTTTCTAATGCTTTTCTAGCCAATTGCACTAGCGCGTCTTCCTTATTTCTCATCTTTTTGATAGAAGAATTGTTTTGCTCCTGTATCAGATTGTATATTTCCATATCTTTTGATTTTTTGATTACTTTAAGTGACACACAGCCATAACCGACTCCAAAAGGACCCTCATAAGAGAGCACTTCATTTTCTGTAGTCAATCCATCCAATGCCCCCATCATTATTTGAATCGATCTTAATCCGCATTCGCCTGCTTTTTCTGCCAATTTACTATCCATTGTCATGATGTCGACTCTTTGATTGGCTTGCAGATAAGTCATCATTTTTTCATCAAATATTTTTCCTTCTTTGGCATATCCCGAGGGAGCTTGACGTGTCAATCTGTGCGATAAATCACCGCTGGCAATCACAACCACTTTTTTATCTAATTCCTCAGCGGCTCTCTGGATAGCTTGTCCAAAGGCGTATAGCTCTGTGTTTTTAAGTAGCCCATAAGTGATATGGATTAATTGGAATTGCTGATAATGATGAAGAATATAAGAAAGAGGAACCAATGCTCCGTGATCAATTCCTTCATCAAGATCATAGTCTTGTTTAAGCTCTTCATCCAACTTTAAAACAGGAATATGCATCCGTTCTGAAATAGACATAATAGCGTCCGCAAGCTCAAGATCATTGTCGAATGACATTTGAATGTGTTCGTATCCAAAGGAAGCGAAATTTCCTGTCAACTTTTGTTTGTAGTGAACTACGACTGCGTCTCGGAAAAGATTACCGTGTGGTGTTATCAAAATAATCGTTTCCGGATCAAGTGAACGAATCAATGAACCAATCTCGTTCATGGCGTGTATTGTCTTTTGAATTTTCTTCTCTTCGCCTTTTCCGATTTCCGGAAGAATTAAAGGAGGATGAGGCATCAAAAAACCGCTCATTATCGTCATGTTTTATCCCTCCAATTGTCTTTTGATTTCATTATATCACTATGTGAAATCGAATAAAAGCAAGTAGGCCTAACTACACGATTATTTTATTTTGATATATTCGACAAAGCGCTTTCTTTCAATAAGTGATTTAAATAGGACTACTCCCACTATGGATACTACCACAAACTCGCCAATTGAAACGAAAAATATTGACGGAAGCAAGGGTAAATCAAACATATAATATAACTGTAAACCAATAATGATACCATTTGTAATAACAGGTGCAAGACTTGCAATAAATAAAGCCTTCAATCCATTACCCAATTTATTGCTTATATAAGCAATAAATATAAGCGCTATAAAGGTTGCTGTAGTTCCAAATATAACATCGATTATGCCAAGCGGGCTGAATAAATTAGCAACAGCGCATCCCAATGTCAATCCCGGAATATAGGACGGATCAATAAACACGATTAACACCAATAACTCTGAAATTCGAAATTGAATCTGTCCATAGCTAATATACTGGAATGCCAACGTAATGGCAACATATAGAGCCGCCATCAAAGCATTTCTAACCATATAATTTATTGTGCTTTTTTTCATAAAAAAAACTCCTTTAACATTTTTAATGTTTCTGGAGTACCAACTGAAATGAATAGTTTACTCATTTCTTGTTTTTTAAAGTGGGTACCAAGAAAACACTTTGTTACTTATAATAGATTGCGCCGACCTAAAAAGTCGGCGCATAAATGAAAATATTAACGTTTTGAGAATTGAGGTGAACGACGGGCTTTTTTTAGGCCGTATTTCTTTCTCTCTACCATCCTTGAATCTCTTGTTAAGAAGCCTGCTTTTTTAAGTATCGGTCTTAAATCCAAGTCAGCTTCCAATAATGCTCTTGAAATACCATGTCTAACAGCGCCTGCCTGTCCGGTGTATCCGCCACCTTTAACTGTACAATTGATATCAAAGCTGTCAATGGTATCTGTAATAACCAATGGCTCTTTTACAATTGTCTTTAAGGTTTCATAATCGAAATAAGTATCTATATCTCTTTCATTAATGACTATTTTACCTGTTCCAGGCGTCATGAATACTCTTGCAATAGCTTTTTTTCTTCTACCGGTTCCGTAATATTGCGTTTTCATAATATCCTCCTCTCTTCCTAAACCTCGTAAACTTCAGGCATTTGAGCTTGATGCTCGTGTTCCGGGCCTGCGTATACTCTAAGTTTCTTGATTATTTGTCTGCCTAATCTGTTTTTTGGAACCATTCCTTTAACAGCTAAGTAAACAGCTTGTTCAGGAGTTTTACTCATGAATTCTCTATAGGTTATTTCTTTCAAACCTCCAGAATATCCCGTGTGATGTCTATGCATCTTGGTATCTAGTTTTTTACCAGTCAAAACAACCTTGGCGCAATTGACAATGATAACGTGATCTCCTGTATCTATGTGAGGTGTATATATAGGCTTATGCTTTCCTCTAAGAAGATTAGCAACTTCTGTGGCAAGTCTTCCTAAAGTTTTACCTTCAGCATCGATTACATACCATTTTCTTTCTACTTCACTAGGCTTAGCCATGTAACTTCTCATAGCTTTCCCTCCTTATCCTATTTGATTTTATTCATTATATATTTGTTATAAGAAACCGGGGCAGGGTTCTTATTTACATACACTAAGGTATTTTATAACATGGTTCCCAGTGTGTCAAGGTTTTTTTGCTGCAAAAAATTCTTTAAGCTTTGATGTTCATAGAATACGTCATAAAGAAATAAACCTTGCGCTTTTGCTGTATGTCCGGCTATTTTTCTGTCTTTAGCGTTTAATATCTTCAAAATTTCTTCAGGTTCAAAGCGTCCTCTTGCGATATCTATTAATGTTCCGGCTATAATACGCACCATATTATACAGGAATCCATTGCCGGTAATCACAATTGAAAGCAAATGCGATTTTTTTTCAATTCTAATATCGTAGATGTTCTTAACAAAATTTTTCGTTGATGATCCTGCCGACATAAAGGAAGAAAAATCATGTTCTCCAAGTAAAAACAAAGAGGCCTTTTGCATTTTATCTAAGTCGAGTGAATAAGTGACTTTGTAGCTATAATCCTCTAAAAACGGGCTGGAACAATCATGGTTGTATATTTGATACAAATAAGTCTTGCCAATTGCGTCGTATCTTGCATGAAAATCTTTATCTACAATAGCTGCGTTTTTTATCTTAATTTCCTGAGGCAATTTAACATTTAGTGCGCGTACGATATTTTCAGGATGAACGTCACTCACTGTGTGGAAATTTGCAACCTGATTAAACGCATGGACACCGGCATCCGTTCTTCCTGAAGCATTCAAATGAATGGGTGATTTGAATGTATCATAGTAGGCTTCTTCAATTCTTTCCTGAATCGTATTTGAGCTCGCTTGCTTTTGCCAACCCATAAAATTCGTTCCTTTATAGGCAATTATCAGTTTAATATTTTTCTCATTCAATATTTCTCACCTTTTTATACTATTCCAAAGGGATAAAATCTGATCCATATGATGGCAAAAACATAAATGACTGAAATCAGTATCGCCACATAATCCGCCCTAACCATCATCAATTTTCTCATTCTGGTCCTATGCTCTCCACCCCTATAACATCTTGCTTCCATTGCCATTGCCAATTCATCGGCTCTTCTAAAAGCACTGACAAATAAAGGAACCAATAACGGTACAAGACTTTTGGCTCTTCTAACAATGTTGCCACTTTCAAAATCTGCTCCTCTAGCCTTTTGAGCTTTCATAATTTTTTCGGTTTCTTCCATTAAAGTAGGTATGAATCGAAGTGCTATCGTCATCATCATGGCTAACTCATGAGCAGGAAGTCCTATTTTTTTATAAGGATTTAACAAGCTCTCGATGCCATCTGTTAATAAAATCGGTGAGGTTGTTAACGTAAGCATCGAAGTCCCTATAATTAATAGAATGAGTCTTAATGCCATGAATCCGGCTTGTCTTAATCCCTCTCGTGTAATATCCAAAAATCCGATTTGATACAATATCTCTCCGGGAGTCATGAAAAGATTTATCAAAAAGGTAATCGCAATAATAATTAGAATGGGTTTTAATCCTCTAATAATCATTTTGAAAGGTACTTTTGAAAGTCCAATAACAATGGCTAAAAACAAGAATACCAGAAAATAAGCATAAAATTTATTGATTAAAAACAATGAAATTATATAGATAAATGTAATGGATATTTTAACCCTTGGGTCTAAATCATGTATTTTGGATTCTATGGGATAGTGCTGTCCTATCGTTATATTTTTAAGCATCTTTTTTACTCCTGATGGCATGGATAATCTCTTGTGCCGCTTCTTCAACTGTCAATTTATCCGTATCGACGTTTAATCCTTTAGCCTTCAACGCCTTCATAATGTCCACCACCTGTGGAACACCAAGCCCTATTCTTTTTAAGTCTTCTGAATGCTTGTAAATTTCATGTGGCGTTCCTTGCGTATGTATTTTCCCTTTATACATCACATATATATAATCTACCAGTCGGGCAATATCTTCCATACTGTGTGACACCAAAATAATGGTGATACCAATATCATGAAGCTTTTTGATATTGTTAAGTATTTCATTTCTGCCAGCAGGGTCAAGGCCTGCTGTGGGTTCATCCAATACGAGATAATCCGGTTTCATTGCTAAAACGCCCGCTATTGCGACCCTTCTTTTTTGTCCTCCACTTAAATCAAACGGAGATTTATCCTTTATGGTTTGAAAGTCAAATCCTACAATTTCAAGCGCATAACGAACTCTTCTTTCAATTTCTTTCTCATCTAAATTGAGGTTAATCGGTCCATAGGCTACATCCTTGAATACTGTTTCCTCAAATAGTTGATATTCCGGATATTGAAATACAAGCCCTACCTTTTGCCTTATGAGCTTTAATTTGATGTCTTTATCTTTGATGTTGCGACCGTCAATATAAATATATCCCTCTTCCGGAAGCATCAGTCCGTTGAAATGTTGAATTAATGTCGATTTTCCTGAACCGGTATGCCCAATAATACCAACAAATTCGCCTTTATTTATTTCAATGGAAATATCCTCAAGGGCTTTTGTTTCAAAAGGTGTGTTTTGGCTATAGTAGAATGACAATTTTTCTGTTTTTATTGACATAATCGTTCCACCAATTCCTCTATCGTAATAATGTCATTGGGTAGGTTAATCCCATTTTCTATCAAAATATGAGATAATTCAGTTACCTGCGGGATATCTAATCCAAATTTTTTGATTCTTTCAACATTCGAAAAAACTTCTTTTGGCTTCCCTTGAAGTTGTATTTTTCCTTCATCCATAATGATAACACGATCCGCCTCGACAGCCTCATCCATAAAATGGGTAATTAGCAAAATTGTTTTTTTCTCTTCTTGGTTTAAGCGTTTAATGGTTTGCATCACTTCTTTTCTTCCGGATGGGTCTAGCATTGCAGTTGGCTCGTCCAAGATGATGCATTCCGAATTCAATGCCAAAACTCCTGCTATAGCAATTCTCTGCTTCTGTCCGCCCGACAATAAATGTGGCGGCCTTTTTCTGAAATCATACATGTCTACTGCTTTTAACGCGTCATCCACTCTTTTTCTGATTTCAAGCGGTTCAACACCTTGATTTTCAGGACCAAAGGCAACATCTTCTTCTACAATAGTCGCAACAAGCTGATTATCAGGGTTTTGAAAAACCATGCCAGCCGTCTGTCGAATTTCCCATAGCCTGTTATCATCTCTCGTGTTCATATCTTTTACCAAAATAGTGCCTTCCGTCGGAAGTAACAAGGAATTGATTAGCTTTGCCATGGTTGATTTTCCAGATCCATTGTGCCCCAAAATAGCGACAAATTCTCCTTGAGAAATATCTAGGCTAATGTTATCAAGGGCAAGCATCTCGTCCTTACTATATTTAAAGCTTACATTTTTAATGCTTATAATTGGATTCATTGATTGTCTCCATTGTTTTAAATCTGACGTTTGTTTAAAACCAGCTGTATTGTATAAATAGGCAAAGGATTAAGCAGTCGCATGTTCCGCTTAATCCTTGCTGTTTACACTAATTCGATTATGACCATTTCGGCACCATCGCCTCTGCGTGGTCCTAATTTCAGGATTCTTGTGTAACCGCCATTTCTGTCTGCATATTTTGGAGCTACTTCATCAAAAAGTTTTGCCACTACACCTTTATCATATATAAAAGCAAGAGCTTGTCTTCTGGCATGAAGATCGCCCCGTTTGCCAAGAGATATCATTTTGTCTGCTAATTTTCTCAGTTCCTTTGCTCTTGTATCCGTGGTCTGAATTCTGCCGCTCTGCAACAAACTTGTTGTCATGTTTCTCAACATAGCTACCCTTTGATCAGACGGGCGACCTAATTTCCTATGCTTACCCATACTTAACCCTCCTTTTCTTCAGATTAATTGTCTGATGCTCTTAGAGATAGTCCTAATTCCAATAATTTCTTCTGAACCTCTTCTAAAGACTTTTTGCCAAGATTGCGAACTTTCATCATATCTTCTTCAGATTTCAGTGTCAATTCCTCCACTGAATTGATGCCTGCTCTCTTCAAGCAATTATAAGACCTTACAGATAAGTCCAGTTCTTCAATTGACATTTCAAGAACCTTCTCTTTTTCATCCTCTTCTTTCTCGACCATAATTTCCACATCGTTAATATGGTTGGTCAGAGAAATGAAAAGATTGAAATGTTCATTCAATATTTTTGCACCAAGTGAAACGGCCTCTTCAGGTTCAATTGTTCCATCGGTCCAAACTTCAATTGTCAGTTTATCATAGTCCGTTCTGTTTCCTACTCTTGTGTTTTCAACAGAGAAGTTAACTTTTAGAACAGGCGTATAAATAGAGTCTATTGGAATAACACCTATCGAATGAGAATCTTTTTTGTTTCTGTCCGCTCCAACGTATCCTCTGCCTTTTTCCATTTCCATTTCGATAATCAATTCTGCCCCTTCTTCAAGTGTTGCAATATGAAGGTCTTTATTGACAATCTCAACTTCTCCTCCTGTGATGATGTCTCCGGCCTTGAGTTCTCTTGGCCCTCTTACATCAACCAGCAGTTGCACTGTTTCATCAGTATTCATAATTGCCGCAATACTTTTAATATTTAGGATAATTTCAGTAACATCTTCTCTGATTCCTGGAATTGCAGAAAATTCATGCAATACGCCCTGAATATTGATTGAAGTCACTGCCGCTCCAGGCAATGATGATAACAGAATTCTTCTCAAGGAGTTTCCTAATGTGGTAGCAAACCCTCTCTCAAGCGGTTCCAATACTATTTTTCCATATTTTTTATCTTCGCTTTTCTCAATTAAGGTGATGCTAGGTTTTTCAATTTCTATCATCCCAGAAACCCTCCTTTGATTTTTTTACGTTGAGGGTGGTTATTGTTACTTAGAATACCACTCTACGATTAGGTGCTCTTCTATAGGTAGCTCTATATCTTCTCTGCTTGGTTCAGCAATGACTTTTCCCTGAAGGTTTTCAGCATCTACTGACAACCATTGTGGGACTGAAGCCTTATGATTTTCAACCAAAGCTTTGAATTTAAGTGAACTTCTGCTTTTTTCTACAACTTCAATCACATCTCCAACATTAATAAGCATTGAAGGGATGTCTGCTTTTTTTCCATTGATGGAAAAATGTCCATGAACGACTAGTTGTCTTGCTTCTGCTCTAGAAGTGGCAAATCCTAATCTGTAAACCACATTATCAAATCTTCTTTCTAGAATCTTCAAGAAGTTTTCCCCTGTGATGCCCGGCAATTTCGAAGCCAATTCATAATATTTTGCGAATTGTCCTTCAAGCACGCCATAAAATCTTCTAACCTTTTGCTTTTCTCTTAACTGTACACCATGGTTTGTTAATTTTGTTCTGCTTTGTCCATGTTGACCGGGTGCATAGTTTCTTCTGTTAAGAGCACATTTATCAGTATAGCATCTATCTCCTTTGAGATATAGCTTTGTTCCTTCTCTTCTGCATAATCTGCATACGGGTCCGGTATATCTTGCCATGTTTACACCTCCTGTTCTAACTTAGACTCTTCTACGTTTTGGTGGTCTACAACCGTTGTGTGGAATAGGCGTAACGTCTTTTATTAGACTTACTTCTAATCCTGTCGCCTGAAGAGATCTGATCGCTGCTTCTCTGCCGGCTCCAGGTCCTCTTACATATACTTCTACTGTTTTTAAACCATGCTCCATCGCTTTTTTTGCAGCTTCTTCTGCAACCATCGAAGCAGCAAAAGGAGTCGACTTTCTTGAACCTTTAAAGCCCATTTGTCCTGCACTGGACCATGATATTGCATTGCCACGCACGTCAGTTAAAGTAACGATTGTATTGTTAAAAGTTGACTGAATATGAGCCTGTCCTCTTTCAATATTTTTTCGTTCTCTTTTTTTAACTCTGGTAGCTTTTTTTTGTACTTTCTTAGCCACTTAAGTCCCTCCTTACTATTTCTTCTTGCCTGATATTCTTTTAGGACCTTTTCTTGTTCTAGAGTTGTTTTTTGTATTTTGTCCTCTGACAGGCAGTCCTTTTTTATGTCTAAGCCCTCTGTAGCAATTGATTTCTTTCAATCTCTTGATATTCATCGCTACATCTCTTCTTAGGTCACCTTCAACAGGTATTTTGTCTATTTCAGCTCTCAGCTTACTAACTTCTTCTTCTGTTAAATCCTTAACTCTGGTATCATAGCTGATTCCTGCGTTATTAAGAATTTTTTGCGAAGTTGATTTGCCTATTCCAAAAATGTAAGTCAAACCAATTTCTACTCTTTTGTCTCTTGGTAAGTCAACACCAGCAATTCTGGCCATCTACAACAGCACCTCCTGATTAATATTATATTTCAGCCGCGGTATTATTTATCAACCCTGTTTTTGTTTATGTTTAGGGTTTTCGCAAATTACCATTACTTTACCTTTTCGTTTTATGATTTTACATTTTTCGCAAATAGGTTTTACCGATGGTCTTACTTTCATTGTAATCCCTCCTTACTACTTTTTTCTCCAGGTAATCCGGCCCTTTGTCAAATCATACGGTGATAACTCGACAGTAACCTGATCTCCCTGTAAAATTCTAATATAGTTCATTCTCAGCTTTCCAGAAATGTGAGCCAAAATTTCGTGCCCGTTTTCCAATTTCACTTTAAATAAAGCATTTGGAAGAACCTCGACCACTTTACCTTCTAATTCAATCACGTCTTTTTTGGACATTAATTTTTTAACCCCCATTCTGTGTTATATTTGGACATTATAAGGCTCCAATAACCTTCTAATATATGCATTGTTCAGTTTTTCATTTTTGTTTAAATGAGTTTCAATTTCTTCAAAAACTCGGTTATAAACAATTAAATGCTTGATTTTTTTCAACTTTGGTTTACTGACTTTTCTCAGCTCACCATCGCACAGTCTGACATATTGATCGTCAACAATTTCTATCACGACAAATATGCGACCTTTATCTCTTCCAGCTTTAGATTTTACAACTTGACCTATTCTTAAGTCATCTGTAATTTCCATTTTATCACCTCTTATAGGGATGTCAATATTGCCGGCTCTCCATCTGTTATGGCTATAGTATGTTCATAATGTGCCGAAAGCTTTCCATCTCGTGTTATAACTGTCCAGTCATTTTCCAACAGCCATACATTGTATACACCTTGGTTGACCATCGGCTCAATGGCAAGCACCATTCCTTTTTGAAGTCTTGGACCTCTGCCGGGCTTTCCGAAGTTTGGAATTTGAGGGTCCTCATGAAGTTCCTTCCCTATACCGTGTCCTACAAAATCTCTAACAACTGAAAATCCTTCTTTTTCTACACATTTCTGTACAGCATGAGAAATATCTGATAATCTATAACCTTCTTTCGCAAACTTTATGCCTTCATAAAAGCTTTTTCTAGTTACTTCTATGAGTTTTTTAGCTTCTTGACTTATTGTGCCGACCGGATAGGTATCTGCGCTATCACCAGCGTATCCTTCAAAAAGATTGCCTATGTCTATGCTGATAATGTCTCCGTCTTTCAACACTCTTCCTCCCGGAATCCCATGAACCACTTCTTCATTGACTGAAGCGCAAATGGTTGCCGGAAAACCCTGATATCCTTTAAATGCCGGTATGGCATTTTTAGATCTGATGAATTCTTCAACAGCCTGATCAAGCTCCATCGTAGTGATGCCGGGTGTAATGAGTTGTTTTACTAAATCATGAGCCTGCGCATTTATTCTGCCTGCTTCTCTCATTAATTGTATTTCTCGGTCTGTTTTGATAATAATCATTTTTAGCCTCTTAATCCTTCAAGTATGCTGTTGAAAACAGTCTTGATTTCTTGAGTACCATCAATGTTTTGAATAATTCCCTTTCGAGAATAATAAGCAATCAGGGGCTCAGTTTGCTCTAAGTATACTTCTATTCTTTTAGCTACAGTGGCTTCCAGATCATCTTTTCTTTGTTCAAGCTCGCCGCCACATTTATCACATATACCCTCCGCTTTTGGCGGATTAAATTTAATATGATAGGCCGCACCACATTGTTTGCAGACTCTTCTACCCACAGCTCTTTCAATCAATATTTCACGATCTACTTGAATGTTAATGACGCGGTCAAGGTTTATTCCCATATTATTGAGTTCCCTGTCCAACGCGTCAGCCTGCGGAATAGTTCTTGGAAAACCATCTATTAAAAAACCATTCTGGCAATCTTCCTGAGATAATCTATCTTTGACAAGATCTACAACCAATTCATCCGGAACCAGAAGTCCCTTATTCATGAATTCTTGAGCCTTATGACCTAATTCTGTACCATTTTTAATGTTTTGTCTAAAGATGTCTCCGGTTGATATATGAGGAATATTAAACTGTTTTGATATGCTCTCTGCCTGGGTACCTTTGCCGGCTCCCGGCGGTCCTAAAAGCATCAGTCTCATTATATCATCTCCTTTATGTTATTTCAAAAATCCTTTGTAATGTCTCATCAACATTTGAGATTCTATTTGTTTCATTGTTTCCAGAGCTACCCCTGTCACAATCAAAAGAGCAGTGCCTCCAAAATTGATGTTGAAATTTGTGAAAGAGAAAATGATTGTCGGAACAGAAGCGATGAATGCCAATGTTACAGCTCCAACTAAGGTTATTCTCGTCAACACTTTGTTTAAGTATTCAGCCGTCGGTCTTCCCGGTCTGATGCCAGGCACAAATCCGCCGTTTTGTTTTAAATTGTTTGCATACTCAAATGGGTTGAATTGTACCGCCGTGTAGAAATAGGTAAAGAATATAATCAATACCACATTCATTGTGGAATAAATCCAAACTCCAGGATTACCTGCCGGTGACATGTATTTTTCAACCCAGTTAATGAAATCGCCTTTGAAGAAAAAAGCCAAAGTCTGAGGAAAAGCCAACAATGATGAAGCAAAGATAACGGGTATAACTCCTGCCATCAAAACTTTAATCGGTATATGCGTGCTTTGTCCGCCATACATTTTTCTGCCAACAACTCTTTTTGCATACTGAACATTTATTTTTCTTTCGCCTTGCTGAACGGCAATAATACCTACAATAATCGCAAAGGCAAATATTAAAAACAAAATGACTTCAAATATATTCAAGGTTCCTGCCCTTAGCAAGCCCAAGGTTGTGCCTATGCCGGCTGGGATTCTTGAAATAATCCCTGTAAAGATGATAATGGAAATACCATTTCCAATCCCTTTTTCAGTGATTTCTTCACCTAGCCACATCAGGAAAGCCGTGCCGGCTGTCAAAGTCAGTACCACTGTAATAATTGAAAGCGCATCTGATGAAATCAAAGCCGAGTTAAAAAATCCAATTGTGTAAGCTACAGCTTGTACCAGTGCCAATACAACGGTAAGATATCTCGTGAATTGAGCAAGCTTCTGTTTACCATCTTCCCTCTTTGCTATTTCTTCTAGCTTTGGAATAGCAATCGTAAGGAGCTGTAGAATAATTGAAGCTGTGATATATGGGTAAATATTTAAGGCAAATATCGTAAAGTTCTTGAAAGAACCTCCTGACATCAAGTCGAAGAAATCTAATATCCCTGCATTCCCTTGAAACATCTGTTCAATGACAGCCCTGTTTATTCCAGGAACCGGTATTTGCGAACCTAGTCTGTACACGAGTATCATGAAAAAAGAAAACAATATTCTCTTTCTTAGATCTGGTATCTTCCATGCATTTCTTAGGGTTTCTATCAACTTATATCACCTCAACCTTTCCGCCAGCTGCCTCAATTTTTTCTACCGCACTTTTGCTGAATTTATGAGCTTTTACGATTAATTTTTTCTCGAGTTCTCCTCCTCCGAGGACCTTGACACCGTCAAGCTGTTTTTTTACAATACCTAACTCTTTTAACAATTCCGGCGTTATTTCCATGCCGTCTTCAAATCGATTTAATGTTTCAATATTGATTTCCGAATATTTTGTTGCAAAAATGTTAGTGAATCCTCTTTTCGGAATTCTTCTGTACAGAGGCATCTGACCACCTTCGAATCCCGGTCTTGTTCCTCCTCCAGATCTCGAATTTTGTCCATTCATACCTCTTCCGGCAGTTTTTCCTTGTCCTGTAGCTGTACCACGGCCAAGTCTTTTTCTATTTTTTGTACTGCCTAAAGATGGTTTTAGTTCATGCAGTTTCATATCGCACCTCCTTCGGCTTGTTTTTTATTCTACTTCAACCATGTGGCTAACAACCTTAATCATTCCTCTGATTTGAGGTGTGTCTTCTTTTTCTACCACTTGACCTATTTTTCTTAAGCCCAATGCTTCCACTGTCTTTCTTTGATTAGGGGTCTTGCCTATTTTACTTCTTATAAGTTTAACTTTTATGGATGCCAAGGTTCTCCCTCCTTTGTTATAGGATTTCCTCTAAAGTTTTGCCTCTTAGTCTTGCAACTTTTTCAGGCTGTTTAAGTGCCTTCAAAGCGGCCATTGTTGCATTAACCATGTTTTTAGGATTATTTGAGCCTAGTGATTTTGTTCTGATGTCTCTGACTCCTGCCAACTCTAGCACAGCACGAACCGGACCACCGGCGATAACTCCTGTACCAGGTGAAGCTGGCTTAATCAAAACTCTTCCTGCTCCAAATTCTCCGGTCATTTCATGGGATACAGTTGTTCCTTGCAAAGGCACTTCAATCATAGACTTTTTAGCAGATTGTATGGCTTTTTTTATCGCTTCTGGAATCTCAATAGCTTTTCCCATTCCTACACCTACGTGTCCATTTTCATCACCGACAACGACAAGAACGCTAAATCTAAAGTTTCTACCGCCTTTAACAACTTTTGTTACCCTACTGATATTGATTACTTTTTCTTTTAAGTCTAATTGACTAGCATCTATTCGGCTACGTTCCATTAAATTTCATTACCTCCTTTACTAAAACTTAAGTCCGCTTTCTCTTGCTCCGTCCGCCAAGGATTTAACTCTACCATGGTAAAGATATCCACCTCTGTCAAACACTACCTGATCAATGCCTTTTTCAATTGATTTTTTTGCCAGTTCTTGACCTACAATTTTTGCGGCTTCTGTTTTATTCAGACCATTTACTTTTTCCTTGATGTCTTTATCCAACGATGAAGCCGAAGCAAGAGTTGTCCCGCTAATATCATCGATGACTTGACAATAGATGTTGGTTGTGCTTCTAAAAACATTCAACCTTGGTCTTTCAGGAGTTCCTTGGATTTTATTTCTTGTTCTTAAGTGTCTTTTTTGTCTTGTTTTGTTTCTTGGTGTTTTTTTGATCATCCGGACTCACTCCTTTCTATTATTTTCCTGTTTTACCAGCTTTTCTTCTTACAATCTCAGTATCATATTTAATTCCTTTACCCTTATAAGGCTCAGGTTTTCTCCAATCTCTGATAACTGCAGCGTGATTGCCAACTTTTTGCTTGTTGATGCCTGATACAATGATTTTATTGTTGCCTTCTACAACAGTGTCAATGCCCTCCGGATCTTCCATAACAACAGGATGCGAGTATCCTAGATTCATGACTAGGGAATTTCCTTCTTTTTTAGCTCTATATCCCACGCCCACGATTTCCAGTTTTTTTGCATATCCGTCTGTGACGCCTACAATCATATTATTGACAAGCGTTCGCGTCAATCCGTGCAAAGATTTATGTTTTTTATTATCTGTTGGTCTCACTACTTCTATTACATTTCCCTTGATATCAATCTGCATGTCTCTTGGAAGCTGCTCTGTTAAAATTCCTTTCGGTCCCTTAACTTCGGCAAAATTGTTATTGTCAATTTTCACTTCTACACCTGCAGGTATATCTATAGGTTTTAATCCTATTCTTGACATATTAGCACCTCCTCGTGTAAGTTACCAAACGTAACAAATTACTTCTCCGCCTACTCCTTGAATTTTAGCAGATTTACCGGTCTGGATTCCTTTTGAAGTTGATAGGATTGCAATCCCAAGTCCTCCAAGAACCTTTGGTATTTCATCGTTTTTCACGTAAACTCTCAGTCCAGGTTTAGAAATTCTCTTAATGCCTGTTATAACTCTTTCTTTATCAGCAGTATATTTCATTTCTACTCTGATAATCCCTTGCTTGCCGTCATCAATCACATCATATCCTTTAATGTATCCTTCAGACAACAGTACGGCTGCTAGTTCTTTTTTTATTCTTGACGCTGGAATATTAACCAGTTCGTGCTTTGCGTGATTTCCATTTCTGATTCTAGTCAACATATCAGCAATTGGATCAGTCATTACCATGTATGTAACCTCCTTCCATTAATACCTTCAGATTACCAACTTGCCTTTCTCACACCAGGTATTTGGCCTTTGTAAGCCAATTCCCTAAAGCATATACGGCAAATTCCATATTTTCTTAAATAAGCGTGGGGTCTACCACAAATTCTACATCTTGAATATTCTTGCGTACTAAATTTTTGTTTTCTAGCTTGTTTGATTTTTAGTGACGTTTTAGCCATCTATATTCCTCCTTCTACCTGGTAAAAGGCATTCCCATTAGCTTAAGAAGCTCTCTAGCCTCTTCATCTGACTTTGCAGTGGTCGTTATGATAATATCCATGCCTCTGATTGCATCAACTTTATCATAATCGATTTCAGGGAATATCAATTGTTCCTTTATACCTAAAGCATAGTTTCCTCTTCCGTCAAACGATTTAGCCGGTACTCCTCGAAAGTCCCTGACACGTGGCAAAGCCACATTCATTAGTTTGTCAAGAAAATCAAACATCTTGATTCCTCTTAACGTCACTTTACAGCCAACGCTCATACCTTCTCTAAGCTTGAAATTTGAAACGGATTTTTTAGCTTTCGTTACAACAGGCTTTTGCCCGCTTATTGTTGTCATTTCTTTTACAGCACTTTCAAGAGCTTTTGGATTGTCTCTAGCTTCTCCAACACCCATGTTCAATACCACTTTTTCAATCTTTGGTGCCTGCATTATGTTTTGATATCCAAATTTCTCCATCAAAGCCGGCACTACTTCGTTATTGTATTTATCTTGTAACCGTGAAGTCATTAATTGTACCTCCCTTCAATGAATTATTCAAATATTTCGTCGCATTTAGCACATGCTCTCACTTTTTTACCATCGCTTAGTATCTTGGCTCTTACTCTGACACCTTGTTTGCATTTTTCACAGTAAAGCATAACATTCGAAGCATCAAGTGTACCTTCCTGGTGTATAATACCGGCCTGTTGCATGTTTCTATCTGCTTTTTTGTGTTTCGTTAGCATATTGACCCCTTCAACTATCACGCGATTTTCTTTTGGTATACTTGTCAATATTTTTCCGATTTTTCCTTTATCTTTTCCAGAAGTAACGACTACTTTATCGCCTTTTTTAACGTGCATTTTTACACCTCCTATTAAAGTACTTCAGGTGCTAGTGATATAATTTTCATAAATTTGCCGGTTCTTAACTCTCTCGTTACAGGTCCAAAAATCCTTGTTCCGACAGGCGTTTTATCTTCTTTGATTATAACGGCTGCATTATCGTCAAATTTTATATATGTGCCGTCTTCTCGTCTAACACCTTTAGTTGTCCTGACAATAACGGCCTTTATAACATCACCTTTTTTTACAACTCCACCTGGTGTTGCACTTTTTACAGACGCAACAACTATGTCACCTATGTTAGCAAATTTCCTGTTGGAACCACCCATAAGTCTTATGACTAATATTTCCTTTGCACCGGAATTATCTGCTACTTTGAGTCTTGTTTCATTCTGTATCATGACTTAACCTCCCTTCGTTCATCGTAAGGTTTATTTTGCCTTTTCAATGATTTCAACCAATCTCCATCTCTTATCTTTTGACAATGGTCTTGTTTCCATCAACTTAACCTTATCTCCGATACCGCATTGGTTTAGTTCATCATGAGCTTTTAATTTTTTTGTTCTTTTTACTTTTTTGCTATACAAAGGATGTGATTCAAAAGTTTCAACAGATACTACAATTGTTTTATCCATTTTATCAGATACAACTTTTCCTATCCTTACTTTACGATTGCCTCTTTCCACCATATAGTCCTCCTCTCCTAGACTACTACATGCCAACATTTAATTCATGCTCTCTTAAAACTGTTTTTACTCTGGCTATATCTTTCTTGACTACTTTGATTCTAGACGTATTATCAAGCTGACCTGTTGCCAATTGAAACCTTAGGTTAAACAATTCTGTTTTAAGATCCACTAACATCGCATTTAGTTCGCTAACTGTTTTTTCTTTAAATACATTAGCTTTCATTAGCTTCACCATCCTTTTCTACCTGATCATCCTTGCTGACAAATTTGCATTTGATAGGTAATTTATGGATCGCAAGTCTCATAGCTTCTTTTGCTACTTCTTCGGTTACGCCCGACATTTCAAACAATACTCTGCCCGGTTTAACTACTGCCACCCAGTATTCAGGGGATCCTTTACCTTTACCCATTCTTGTCTCGGCAGGCTTTTGCGTTACCGGCTTGTCCGGAAATATCTTGATCCAAATTTTACCGCCTCTTTTGACCGATCTGGTCATAGCTCGTCTGGCAGCTTCTATCTGATTTGATGTAATCCATGCCGGTTCTAAGGCTTGAACTCCATATTCTCCGTAAGTTAATTTATTTCCTTTGGTAGCTATTCCGGTCATTCTACCTCTATGTTGCTTTCTTCTTTTAACTCTTTTAGGCATTAACATAATTCGACATCCTCCTTCCTGCGGGATTACTGTTATTTGTTATAACTCTTTTTTGGTCTTTTTTTTCTGTTATCTTTATCTTGCTCAGGTCTCATCTTTTGTCTAAGAATTTCATCTCTGCAAATCCAAACCTTCACACCAATTTTCCCGTAAGTCGTGTCTGCTTCAGCAAATCCATAACCGATATCCGCTCTGAGTGTCTGCAATGGAATCTTACCTTCACTATAACCTTCAGACCTGGCCATGTCGGCACCATTCAATCGTCCTGAAGCTAGCGTCTTAACACCCTTTGCACCTGTTCTCATACTTCTTTGAATCGACTGTTTCATTGCTCTTCTAAAAGATACCCTTCTTTCAATCTGGCTTGCAATACTTTCTGCCACCAGTTGTGCATCTAAATCCGGATCTTTTATTTCTTCAACGTTTATAATGACGGTTTTACCTGTCATTTTTTCAAGCTTTGTTCTAATAACTTCTACCCCTGTACCACCTTTTCCAATAACCATGCCTGGCTTAGCAGTAAAAATGTTGACTTTTACGCGGCTTGCAAATCTCTCGATTTCAGTTTTTGAAATACCGGCCAAGAATAACTCTTTTTTGATAAACTCTCGAATTTTATAATCTTCAACAAGATTATCTGCAAAATGTTTTTTATCTGCATACCATCTTGAATCCCAATCCTTGTTTATTCCAACTCTAAGCCCGTGAGGATTAACCTTTTGACCCATCGTTTACCTCCTTTACTATTTTCTTTCTTCAACAGTAACATTAATATGACTTGATCTTTTCAATATCTTATATGCGGCACCTTTTGCCCTAGGTCTCCATCTTTTAAGAGTAGGACCTTGATCAGCGCTAACCTTGCTCACATATAATTTGTCTCTATCCATATCAAAGTTGTTTTCAGCATTTGCTGTAGCTGATTTAACTACTTTCTCTAATTCACGTGCACCTTTCTTGGGAGTGAATTTCAAGATTGCCATTGCTTCATCTACGTCTTTTCCTCTCACCATATCACAAATAAATTTCATTTTTCTAGGTGAAATTCTTATGTATTTCGCAGTTGCTTTAGCTTCCACTTAACTTACCTCCCTTCCTTTATCTGACCTTTGAAGACTTCTCAGTTTTATCATGTCCTCTATAAGTCCTTGTAGGAGCAAATTCTCCCAGTTTATGTCCAACCATATCCTCAGTAATATATACAGGAACATGTTTTCTACCATCATGTATTGCTAGCGTATGACCAATCATTTCCGGGAATATTGTTGATCTTCTTGACCAGGTTTTCAATACCTTTTTGTCATTTTTATCATTCATATCCGTTATTTTTTTCAATAGTCCCGACTCACAATATGGACCCTTTTTAAGCGATCTACCCATCAGACGTTCCTCCTCTCACCGAATGTTTATTTTCTCTTCTTAATAATCATTTTATCTGATTTTTTGTTTTTCTTTCTCGTCTTATAACCTAAAGCAGGCTTGCCCCAAGGGGTTACCGGTGCTGGTCGTCCGATAGGCGCACGGCCTTCGCCACCACCATGAGGGTGATCATTTGGATTCATAACTGAACCCCTGACTGTAGGTCTAATCCCCATGTGTCTTTTACGTCCGGCTTTTCCGATTGTAATGTTTTCGTGGTCTATATTTCCAACCTGCCCAATTGTAGCCTTACATTCAACTCTAATCAGTCTTACTTCTCCCGATGGCAATCTTACTTGGGCGTACTTGTCTTCTTTGGCCATAAGCTGTGCTGAATTGCCTGCCGACCTAACAAGTTGAGCGCCTTTTCCGACTTTTAGTTCGATATTGTGTATGATGGTACCTACAGGTATGTCTTTTAATCTAAGTGTGTTTCCCGGCTTGATATCTGCCTCAGGTCCTGAAATGATAACATCTCCAACGCTTAACTTATGAGGCGCTATGATATATCTTTTCTCCCCGTCAACATAATGAATCAAGGCAATATTTGCACTTCTATTTGGATCATACTCTATAGTGGCTACTTTTCCAGGGACTCCGTCTTTATCTCTTTTGAAATCAATAATTCTATATTTTCTTTTACTTCCGCCGCCTTGATGTCTAACTGTGATTTTTCCTCTAACATTTCTTCCTGCATTTTTCTTAAGAGGTGTCAACAGTGATTTTTCTGGTTCGTTGGTCGTAATTTCTTCAAAAGTAGATACCGTCATTTGTCTTAAGGCCGGAGAAGTAGGTTTGAATTTTTTAATACCCATTTGTTTTCCTCCTTTGTGTTATTATTACATTCCCTCAAAGAATTCGATTGTCTTGCTGTCTTCAGTGAGTGTTACTATTGCTTTTTTCCAGCTAGGTCTTCTTCCAATATTGGCACCCATTCTTTTCATTTTTCCCAACATGTTCATCGTGTTGACTTTAGCCACTTTAACTTCGAAAATTTGCTCAATAGCATTTTTGATCTCAGTTTTATTGGCCCTTTTGTCAACCTTGAACGTGTATTTTTTATCAGCCAAAGCCTCTGTACTGGCTTCAGTTATAATTGGCTTTATAATAATATCATGTGGGCTGCGCATTAAGAATACACCTCCTCAAGTTTCGTTACTGCATCTTTGGTGATAATGAATGAATTGTAGTTTAAAATGTCGTATACATTCAAAGTATTCACCTGAGTTGTTTTAATTCCGGGAATGTTTCTTGCGGACAATACAACGTTATTATCTTTTTCAGGCATTACGATGAGAGCTTTTTTTTGCGCTTTAATATTTGACAATACTTTTATCATTTCCTTCGTTGCCGGCGCATTCATCGTCAACTGGTCTAATACAATAATTTCATTGCTTTCATATTTTGCGCTAAATGCAGATTTCATAGCTAGTCTTCTTATTTTCTTAGGTAATTGCATGCTATAATCTCTTGGTTTCGGTGCAAATACAACGCCGCCGCCTTTCCATTGTGGTGACCTGATGCTTCCTTGTCTTGCTCTGCCTGTACCTTTTTGTCTCCAAGGTTTTCTTCCGCCACCTCTTACTTCACTTCTTGTTTTTGCGGACTGAGTCCCCTGTCTCTGATTAGCCAGATAAACTTTTACCGCCTCATACATAACATGTGTATTTATTTCAATGCCGAACACGTCATCACTTAGTTCAATTTCTCCGACTTGCTCGCCTGATATGTTATAAAGAGCTACTTTAGGCATATGTAATCCTCCTTTCTCAACAACTTGATTACTTAACTGATTCTTTTATGGTTACAAATCCTTTTTTAGGTCCTGGTATTGCACCTTTGACAAGCAGTAAATTTCTCTCTGTGTCAATTCTTACGATTTCTAGATTCTGAACGGTAACTCTTTCATTACCCATTCTTCCTGCGCCCTTCATGCCTTTGATAACCCTTGCCGGATATGCTGAAGACCCCAAAGATCCGGTGATTCGATGAGATTTTGAACCATGAGATTCAGGACCTCTTGAATGTCCATGTCTTTTAATAACGCCAGCCGTTCCCTTTCCTTTTGAAGTTCCAACAGCATCAACCTTATCGCCCTCAGAAAACACTTCTACCGTGATGGCTTGTCCAACTTCATATTCATCCGGGTTATCCACGATGAATTCTCGAAGAATTCTTTTTACATCTGTTCCTGCTTTTGAAAAATGTCCTTTTCTAGGCTTGTTGACATTTTTTTCTTTGATTTTTCCAAATCCGACTTGAATCGCATTGTACCCATCTTTTTCTTTGGTTTTTTTCTGTACAACGACCATTCCTTGAGATTCTACAACCGTGACCGGTACTAAAATACCGTCTTCCTTAAAAACTTGCGTCATCCCTAATTTTTTTCCTACAATTGCTTTCATCCGTTTACACCTCCTATGTTCTTACAGCGGATTACAACACATGCAATCATACTAAGCAGAGTGTATATATCCATTCTCTACTCTTACAGTTTGATTTCGATATCCACACCTGCCGGTAAATTCAATTTCATTAAAGAATCGACTGTTTTTGGCGTTGGATTTGAGATATCGATAAGTCTCTTATGTGTTCTTTGTTCAAATTGCTCTCTAGAATCTTTGTACTTATGAACAGCTCTCAAGATAGTGATGATTTGTTTCTCCGTTGGAAGCGGAATAGGACCCGCTACAACAGCTCCTGTAGCTTTTGCAGTTTCAACAATTTTCTTGGCTGATTGATCCAATAATTGATGATCATAAGCTTTCAATCTGATTCTGATTTTTTGACTGTTTACCATTGTGTTACCTCCCTTTTTTCGTATTGTAACCTTCCATACGATAAGGCAATTCCCATGTACACCCTGCCAGGTGTTTTCTATATTTTTTTTAAATATAGGAATTCCTTTTCGCCTTGCTTTTAGCAAGACATACTCCGCAAAAATTACCCGGTTTTCCGGCAACCTCTTGCATCTTCGCATGCGGCACACTGAAATAGTTTATATAGTTTTCAGCTTTAATTCAAGACATTTTTTTAAATGTTACAAAAAATTAATATTTAGACGCTAGCTCTCTGTTTTATTATCAATTTCTTGTGCAAAATAACAGCAGGCACTGCATCTACTCGGCCTGCTTAAAAACTGTCTCGATTTTAAACTGCATATAAATTATATACGAAACTCTTGAAATGTCAAGAAAAATTAATATTATTCTCTGCTTTTGACTTTGATTTCGAGCTGATTCATTTTGTAATGTAACGTCTGTCTCTTAATCCCCAGTTTTTGAGCAGCTCTTGTAATTGAATGCTCGTTATCGGACAACGCTTGTTCAATAATCTGCTTTTCATAGGCCAGTACTTTTGCCTTCAAGGAATGATTTGAATTGTCATTAGGCAAAACCTCAGTTAATTTTGAGCTGTGGCTCTGTGGACCGGCTTCAGGTAAATCATATCGGTTAATTTCATTACCTTCAGACATTAGGACGGCTCTTTCTATTGCATGCTCTAGCTCTCTAACGTTACCGGGCCAGTCATGATTAAAAAGCTCTTTAAAGGCTTCATCACTGGCTCCACTCACATTTTTATTGTATTTGAGATTAAACTTATGAATAAAATATTCGGTTAAAATTTTAATATCGTCTTTCCTTTCCTTTAAAGGAGGGATATGTATATGCAATACATTTAGCCTATAATATAGATCTTCTCTAAGATTTCCTGATTCAAGCGCTTCTTTTGGACTTACATTCATCGCCGTAATGATTCTAACATCGACGCGTCGGGTATGCTTGTCACCTATACGCCTAATTTGGCCATCCTGTAGAACTCTCAGCAGCTTGGCCTGAAGAAAAATATCCATTGAATTAATTTCGTCCAAAAATAATGTTCCTTTATCTGCCAACTCAAACAATCCCGGTGAATTTCTGGAACCGGTAAAGCTTCCGACAGACGTACCAAATAGAATGCTTTCTAATAATGTTACTGGTATCGCAGCACAATTTTGTGCAATAAATGGCGCCTCTCTTCTTTCGCTAAGTTGATGAATGCTTTGTACCACCATTTCCTTTCCCGTGCCTGTGGCTCCTGTAACGATAACCGGCGAGCTTCCCATAGCCACTTTTCTGACCATAGACTTTAGCTGCTTGATCTCTTGACTTTGTCCAATTATATCATCTAGATCATAAAGTGTCTTTTGCTTAGAGATTCTTTGACCTTTGCTGTTCCTGATTTTGTCTATCTTATCATTAAATTCTCCATATTTATTCAAATCTTTTGATATTTCAACAGCTCCTACTATAATACCGTCCTCAAAAATAGGAAAAGTAGTCGAAATAATGGTCACTTTTTTTTGATGATAATTATAATAATTTTGAATATGCCCAATTATCGGCTCTTTAGTCTGCATAACCCTCAACAAGGTACTGCTATGATGATCTAATTTCGGAAAAATCTCCAGTATATTCTTGCCAATTGCATTTTCAAAATTAACGCCGGCTTGGTTATCCGCTGACTCATTATAAAAAACAACTTTTCCTTCATGATCAACTATGAAAATGCCGTCATCGATATGCTCTGTTATTATTTTTAAAATTTTTTCGTAGTTCATAACGCCTCTCATGTTTAATGATTTGCTTATCATTATAACACAAAAGCCTTATCAATTAAAATGTTGTTCTGTTCTATCAATGATTTCATCCTGTAAAGCTTTTTCAAGATTGTTGAAATGATCACTATATCCGGCAACCCGAACAATAAGATTGTTGTATTCGTCTGGATTTTCTTGAGCTTTAAGCAAAATTTCTTTGTCAAATACATTGAATTGAAGGTGATGGCCTCCCATTCTAAAATAGGCTCTTAAAAATGCCGCCAGATTTTCAATGCCTTGTTCAGAGTCAATTGCGGATGGTGAAAATTTTTGATTTAAGAGCGTTCCACCTGTTTTGTAGTGGTCCATTTTTGCTGCTGACTTGATGACAGCAGTCGGACCATTCGTATCTGCTCCTTTCTCAGGTGAAATACCATCCGGCAACGGCTTGTAGGCATATCTGCCATTTAAAGTGGCCCGCGTTACAGAACCAAAATAAACATGGCATGTGGTCGGGAGCATATCTATTCTGTACGTTCCGCCAAATACCGTAGGGCGATTGGTTACTAAGTCGTAAAATATATTAAAGGCTTGTCTCATCAAATCATCTGCATAATCATCGTCATTTCCGTATTTGGGTGTATCTTTTGAGACTATCTTGTGAATGAGCTCATAACCGCTAAAATTATGATCTGCCGCTTCAATTAGTTCTATTAGAGTGAATCGGTGATAATCAAATACATTATATTTAATAGCTGCAAGGCTATCCGCTACGTTTCCTATACCCACTCCTTGTAAATATCTGGTATTATATCTTGCGCCTCCCTTGTTGTAATCTCTGCCATTTCTTATGCAATCTTCTGTTATAACAGATAAAAAAGTCGCAGGCATATTTTCACCAAATATTTTCTCAATAATATTATTACCTTCAATTTTGATGTCAATAAAATGCTTCATCTGTGCTTTGTAAGCATCCATCAAGTCTTCAAAGCATTCGAATTCTTGTCCGTTCATCAGTTGCAGTCCAAGCTGTTTTCCTTTTTCTTTATCAAATCCATCACTGAGTGTCAGCTCTAATACTTTTGGCAAATTAAAATACCCTGTCAAAATATAAGCTTCCCTACCATGTGCACCTGTTTCAACACAGCCACTTGACCCTCCAAACATGGCATCTTCACGTGTTTTACCGGCAACAATTAATTCCTGAATCAATTCTTCAGTATTATAAAAAGCAGGCTGTCCCCATCCTTTTCTGGATATTTTTAAAGCTTTTTTTAAAAAGTCTTTTGGCGTCTTCTGACTAATCTGAACATTTGAGCTTGGCTGCAATAGCTTCATTTCATCCATAACTTCCAATATCATATGAGATACTTCGTTGACACCGTCTTCTCCTGTATAGGGATTGATGCCTCCGGTATTAATATTGGCAAAGTCGGTATAGGTGGCACTTTCTTTTAGCGTGATACCTACTTTCGGAGGTGCCGGCTGGTTATTGAATTTCACCCAAAGGCACTCTAGAATTTCTTTTGCAAAATCATAAGTTATTGTTCCCTCGTCAATTTCTTTTTTGTAAAATGGATATAAGTATTGATCTAATTTCCCTGGCGAAAAAGCATCCCATGTATTTAATTCCGTCGTTACCCCTATGTGAACAAACCAGTACATTTGAACTGCCTGTGCAAAGCTTTTAGGTTTATTAGCCGGTACAACATCACAATTTGAAGCTATCCACAGTAATTCGTCTTTTCTTCTATCATCACTCTCTTTTTGCGCTAATGCTCTCGCGTGTTCAGCGTAACGTTTCCCGTATGCGATAATCGCTTCACACGAAATAAGCATTGCGTCCAGTTGATTCTTTTTATCAAGAGCTTCCATGTCATTATGGTAATCTAAATTTTCTATGGCTTGTTCAATTTCTCTCTTGAAATCTAAAAAACCCTTGTGATAAATTTTATCATCAGCTACTGTATGTCCCGGAGCCCTTTGTTCCATAAATTCTGTAAAAATTCCAGCTTCGTAGCATGCCTTCCATTCTTTTGACATATTAGTCAATATTTTGTGTCTAATTGATTTATTATGCCAATATGGAATAATAACGTCCTTATGTATTCTTTTGTTGTCTTCACTGACCTTGAAAGAAATATTTTTCCTTCTATCCATCACATCAAGGTCTTCCATTGTATGACAACAAAGCTCCGGAAAGGTAGGTGCTACTTGTGGTTCGACCCCTTTTTCTCCGACAATTAATTCATCTTTTCCAAGATATAACTCCCTTTTTTCAAGATAATTCTTAAAGCTTAATGCACGCAAAACCGGAATGGATACTTCCCCAAAATGCTTCTCATAAACATCAGTCATCAATACTGCTCTTTCCAAGCTTAGAGCTGGCTTTGTATTCACGCTTTGTTCTCTCAATTGTTTTACTCTTTCCGTACTGCCTCTCATTGATTTCTCTCCTCCATTATTCTTATCCCCCTATATTAACTAAATATCCGGCATCTTCAAATACTTGCTTAATCTCTTCCAACTCTTCTTGCGTTGGGACGTTGAAGCTATAACAAGTTAAATCAAGTTTTTTATATTTATTTCCTGACAAATGATGATAAGGCAAAAGGTTAATCCGACTTATTTTGATATCATGAATGATGTCAAGAATCCCCTTTATATCACTTGGAGTTGTGTTTATGCCACTAATCATAGGCATTCGAAGATTAATCTCCACAGCATGCTTTGAAAGTTGTATTAAATTTTCAATAATCAGCTTATTTGAAACCCCCGTGTATTGGATATGTTTTTGATTATCGGCTATTTTTAAATCATACAAGAATAAATCTACATATGGAATTATTTTTTCAATATTTTCAAATAATGTAAATCCACTGGTATCCACTGCAATATGTATGTTTTTTTGTTTTAGTTTTTTCATAACCTCTGCCAGAAATTCAGATTGCATCAGTGGCTCTCCACCTGAGAATGTAACGCCACCATTGGATTCTTCAAATATAACTTGATCTTTTAATATTTCTTTAACCAGTTCATCTACCTCATAGTCTTTACCTACTAGTTGTCGTGCAGAATTTACACAGTAAGTTTCACATAAGCCACAGCCATCGCATAACAAATAATCTGTAACTATTCTATTATCATTTAAAGATACTGCATTTCGAGGACAAATTTCTACGCATTTCATGCAGTAACTGCATTTATCCTGATTCCACATCATTTCATCACAGGCGTTGAAGCTCTCAGGATTATGGCACCATTTACATCGCAGCGGACAGCCTTTCAAGAAAACAGTAGTCCTTATATTCGGACCGTCGTGAATTGAAAACCTCTGAATATTAAAAACTTTTCCTTTCATATTTCACCCTCTAGTATTGTAATATGTTTTCATGTGTATGATAAATATTGCAATTTCCTTGCCAATTTAAAAATGACTGAAATCAGTCTTTTTAAATTTAAAATCCAAAAACTGTCAAAAAAACTGTCTTTTTTCGACAGTTTTTTTGACAAATAAATAAGGGGCTGTCGGGAAATAGGTCTTTAGACAAAACAGGATTCTCGTAATGAAGGGTCCTGTTTTTTTACAAAAAAAAGAGAAAAA
>JAFGVC010000009.1 GCA_016938195.1 Tissierellales bacterium
GTCACGAGGCTTGAATACGGCACGGGCTTCAAGCGAGACATCCAATTACACAGGAAGAACCGTATGCGGACAATACACTCGTCCCTCGCCATCGAGGGCAACTCTCTCACACTCGGCGAGGTGACCGCCGTCATTGAGGGCAAAGTGGTTGAGGGCAAGCAGACTGAAATCAAGGAAGTCAAGAATGCCTACGAAGCCTATGACAAAATCATGACCTTTAATCCCTACGACGTGAAAGATTTTCTGAAAGCCCATAGGCTGATGACGCAGGGCCTAGTCACTGAGTCGGGCAAATTCCGTAGCGGCGATGTTGGTGTGATTGACGGAGACGTAGCGGTGCATATCGGGGCGAGACCGCAGTTTGTGCAAGGCTTCATCAAGGACTTGCTGGACTGGGCGAGAAAATCCGAGTTGCATCCCTTGCTGAAAAGTGCTATCCTGCATTACGAAATTGAAACCATCCACCCGTTTGCTGATGGAAATGGGCGCATGGGGCGGCTTTGGCAGACCTTGCTTCTCGCAAAATGGAATGAAATTTTTGCGTGGATTCCGATGGAATCGGTGATGTATGAGAAACGTCCGCAATATTACGAGGCAATCGAAGTGGCAAGGAAAGCAAACGACAGCGGTGCATTTATAGAGTTTACGCTTTTGGCTGTTCTGGAGACCATCGTTGATCAAGAAAAGCACCAAGTTAAGCACGAAGAAAAGCACCAAGTCGAATTGACAAGCACGCAGATAAAAGTACTAAAATCGATTAAAGACAAGACCTTATCGCGGAAAGAAATTTTTGCGGAAATTGGAATGTACGGTGATTCCCGCTCATTCAAACGGCACATAGAACCGCTCATTGAGGCGGGATTGATAAAGATGACTGTGCCGGATAAGCCCAACAGCCGACTGCAAAAGTACAGGCTAACGGACAGCGGCAAGGTGCAACTTGAAGAGAACAGGTGGACTTAGCCGGAAGAGTCGAGGGGACTCTTTGATTGACTGATATCATGAGAATCCCAAAGTGCCTTTGCCGTTTATTGCACTTGCAAATCAGAAAGGCTATCTAGACATAACTTAACAATGGAGGAAATATGACGATTTATAAACGATACGCTTTATCCATGACACTTATGATGTTCCTTGCGATACTGCTCATCGGATGCCGGGGTACTGGTGAACCAAGCGAAAAAACAAATGATGACACGCCGTTGATGACCGACACAATGATTACGGAGAATCTGTTAAACAAAGAAGGGATGACAATCGCAGAGAGATATTTGTTACCTCAGGGCTACACAAGGATAAAGGTAGAAGAGGATAGCTTTGGTGCGTTTTTAAGGCAGCGACCGCTTAAACCTTATGGTGAGAAGGTCTTATATTATAACGGTAGAGAAAAGTCGGCAGAAGGAATTTATGATAGAGTGCTGGATGTTGACATTGGTGATAGGGATTTGCATCAGTGTGCCGATGCGGTTATGCTACTGCGAGCTGAGTATTTTTATGCGCAAAAAAGATACGATGAAATTTCCTTTAATTTTGTATCTGGATTTTCAGCGGAATACAGTTGTTGGATGGAGGGAGATAGAATCAGAGTGGAAGGCAATGACGTGAGTTATTATAATGCGACAGGTCCATCGGATACTTATGAGTCGTTCAGAAAGTATATGGATATGGTATTTGCTTATGCGAGCACGTTATCTTTAGATAAACAATTAGTACCGGTCAATGTTGAGGATATGATGATTGGGGATGTTTTTATAGTTGGCGGAAGTCCGGGACATGCCGTTATTGTAATGGACATGGCGATCAATGAGCATGGAAGCAAAATTTTTATATTGGCGCAATCATATATGCCCGCGCAACAAACCCAGATACTCATCAACGCAGGCGAGCCTGGTATGAGCCCCTGGTATTCCTTAGCCGACGAGGATCTACTCAAAACACCGGAATGGACGTTTAGTCTAGACCGATTGAAAAGATTTTGACAAAGAAGTCGAGGGGACGTTTTGATTGAGAAGGTACATCTCCTCACTGACCAAGAAAAGCACCAAGTTAATGAGTGGTTTTTTGATTTGATTCTTGCATAATTTTGTCACTTGTCATATAATGAAATTAATCAAACAAACGGAGCGAAAACAAAAATGGCTCCAAATGTTTGGCGTTAGAAATTAGATTATATTTTCCAAACAAACGGAGCAAAAGCAGATATAGCTCCAAATGTTGGTTTTGAGAAGTGAGGATTGATTTATATGAATGACAAGTTAAAAATTGAAGAAATTAAGAATGTCTTTGACGATAAACCATTCACGAGTGATGATCTGTACCATTTCTACCAAAAATACAATCCAAACTTAAATAAAAACACATTCCGATGGCGTATTTACGCGCTAAAAAATGACGGGGTAATCCACACATTAAAGCGAGGTGTATATGTCACTAAAAGCAAGAAAGACTTTAAACCAGTTGTAAGCAAAAAGCTTAAAGATTTATTTGTAAAAGTTCATAATCAATTTCCCTATGCCAATATGTGCATATGGGAAACTTCTTGGTTAAATAATCTTATGCTTCATCAGGCATTTTCAAGTAATATTATCTTGGAAATTGATAAAGATGCCGCCTCAGCGGTTTTTGCCTTTCTGCAGGAATCGTATAGGGATGTTTACTTGAATTTAGGAAAATATAAATTAGAGTCCTACAGCAATGCTGGTCAAAGTAATATTGTCATTAAGAACCTGACAATTACATCTCCATTACAAGAAGTTCAAAACATCACGGTGCCAACTATTGAAAAAATAATGGTTGATTTATTTGTAGATGATGGGTTGTTTGTTACTTATCAAGGAGCAGAACTTCAAAATATTTACCAGGAGCTTTTTATGTTTTATAGTGTTAACCGATCTAAATTAAAACAGTATGCAAATAAGAGGCATATAAAAGATAAATTAGTATCTTTCCTGAAAGAAGAAACGAACATTGGAGAAGATGAACTATTAATATGAGGAGACTGAGAGAAAGGAGAAATAATTCAACCACCCATAAAAGAGAATAATTGGATTATACGGGATTAGATGATACATGAGATAACTTATACAAGAGAATGGATTGTAAAGAAGAGCAGTGATTATAAAAGAGGAAAGAAAAAAGCTGACCCAACACTTATCGAAAAAGTAACTAAAGCGTTTTATCTACTGGAAGAACTGACAAAAACAAATTTGGATTTTATTTTCAAAGGAGGAACATCACTACTCCTCCTTCTTAATCAGATGCACAGATTCTCTATAGACATTGATATTATTATTGAGAAGCAAAAGCATGAGGTTGATCTGGATGAAATTCTTTCTGCGATAGTTTATAAAAGCGGTATCTTTATCCGTTTCGAAGAGAATGTAAGGACTGGAAATAATGAAGTCCCAAAATCCCATTATAAAATTTTCTATACATCAGTACTCAATGAAGATGAGAACTATATCCTTTTGGATGTTCTATATGAAAAAAGCCATTATGTAGATGTGATTGAAAAAAGCATTAACTGCAACTTTATAGAATACTCCGAACCATCAGTTCAAGTTCATGTTCCGAGTGTTGATTGTATTTTAGGTGACAAGTTAACAACTTATGCACCAAATACAACGGGAATACCTTACGGGAAGAATAAAGAGTTGGAAATCATCAAACAACTTTTTGATGTAGGGAATCTATTTGATGAAATGCATGATGTCAATACTGTGAGCCAGACATTCAAACAGATGGCACTGCAGGAATTAATCTATCGAGAACGAGATAATGAATTATCGTATGGAGATGTCCTTGATGACATTTTTGAAACGTCCAGAATTTTAAGCGAAAGAGGGCGGATTGAAAAAGACGTTTATGATCAATTACAGCTTGGAGTAAATAGGATAAAGGATTA
>JAFGVC010000010.1 GCA_016938195.1 Tissierellales bacterium
AACAGTTGGTAAACCTTATCTTAAGTCTTCTGCGCTCTTAATTTATTATAACTCATTAATGCTTCGTATTTATCATTATAATACCTTTATTTGAAGATTATACTTTGCTATCAGATTAACCACTTCATTGAAGTGGTCATTTTTGATAGAAGAATAATAATAATGATGAAAAAGGAATATTATGGAAAAAAAACAAGTCAAGAGAATTATCAAATTAGCATTGCATGCAGGCATTATGCTCTTAGAGAATGGGGCTGAAACTTATCGTGTTGAGGATACAATCAATAAAATTTGTTTAAGAAAAGGAATCATATCCGTACAAAGCTTTGTGATTCCAACGGGGATCTTTATTAGCATAGAGGATGATGATGAGAATTATTCTCTGATTCATAGAACCAGAATTAAAAGAATAGATTTGGAGGTTATCTCTCGCGTTAATGACTTTAGCAGAAAATTCACTTCAAATGTGATGAGCATTGATGAAGGTGAAAAAGAATTGTTAAAGATTCAAAACGCACCTTCTTTTTCAAAGTGGCAAACTATCCTTGCAGGAGCTATCGGAGGAGGTTTTTTCACGTTGCTATTCAATGGAGGCGTAGTGGAGTTGGTGCTAGCGTTCATCAATAGCCTTTTCGTGATACTGTTTACGACTATTGCAGTCCATTATCAGCTATCATTTTTTGTTAAGAATTTAATTGGTGGGATGGTTAATATGATATTGGCCCTAATTTTATCATTTGTTATGGGCTTAATAGGAATAAATGCCAACATTGACATTATCATTATAGGATCTTTGATGCCTCTCGTGCCAGGAGTTGCCATCGTCAATGCCATAAGGGATATTATTTCAGGAGATTTTGTTTCGGGCACTTCTAGATTTACAGAGGCTATTCTTATTGCCGTTGCTTTGGCGCTAGGCGTAGGCAGTGTTTTGCAAATTTATATCCTTGTTTTCGGGGGTGGAGCATGATTCTAAAGGAATTCATATTCGCAGGCATCTGCACCTTTGGGTTTGGTATCCTATTTAATATTCCTAGAAAACAGCTTCCCTATGCATGCTTTGCGGGTGCACTCGGTTGGATTGTATATTCATTGCTTGGAAGGAGCACAGATTCTCCTGTTATGGCTGCATTTGCAGGTGCTTTTTCAGTTGGTACCGCCAGTGAGATTTTTGCCAGAATAAAAAGAATGCCGGCAACCGTCTATGTCATTCCAGGACTTATACCCTTGGTACCGGGTTATGGACTTTATTATTCGATGCTCAAAATTGTAGAGGCCGATTATACCTCAGCAACAGATGTAGGCGTTGAAACGATTTTGGTAGCAGTGGCTATTTCTAGTGCGATAATCGTAACGACGTCACTTGGTAAGCGGTTTAAAGGAAAAAAACATATAAATAAACAGGAGAGTTAACTTAAAATTGTTTACTAATAACCTCAAATGTGGTAAGTTAATATAAAATATTTAAATTAAGGAGATTAAAATGATAAATGAGCATAACTGCTGTTGCGGTGACGATAATTTAGAAAAGGACCATTGTTGTGAAGATGTCGAAAATGAAGGATGTCAATGTGATTGCGATGATGATTATGGTGTTACAATGACGGTATCCTTTGAAGATGGCGTGGAAAGAGAGTGCCTAGTTTTAGGAGATATTACAGTTGATGGTAAGGACTATATTGCATTGCTGCCGTCAGGTGAAGAGGAGTACTTAATCTATGAATTTAGAGAAGACGAAGAAGGTATTGATCTAATCAATATCGAGGATGACGAGGAATTCAACAAGATTGCAGTTGCGTTTGAGGAGTATATTGCAGACGAGTTTGATGATATTGACACTTTAGAATAAGGAATCACACAAAAAATAGCATGGGCACATGCTATTTTTTTTATTCATACAAATATTCATCTATTAATGATTTTGATTAAACAATGAGATATAATATTGACATCAAATAATTAGCATATGTTCAAAAATACGATACAAAATATTGTTTCAGTGGGATAAGGGGGTAAATATGATAGCATTTTTAATGGTTATAGAAGATGAATCTATAAGAAATAAATTGACAGAGGTATATGAACTTCATAATAAGAAATTGATATATATTGCAAACAACATATTGCATGATAAGTATGAAGCGGAAGATGCGGTACAGGAAGCTCTGATAAAAATTTCAGAATATATCGAGTTCAAAACAAATACAAAAAGTGGCGGCTCAGGAGCACTAAGCGTACCAGTATATGAACAGGAATACGATTATTATTGTGGACCAGCTTCTGTGCAAATGGTTGTTAAATATGAAAAAGGTATTAAATATTCTCAAGATACTTTAGCAAGTGACATGAATACTAACAGTAGTGATGGAACTTACGTTTATAAAGTTACAGATGAACTGAATAGTAAAATAGGAGCTAATTCTTTTCAGTATATAGACATCTTTGATGGTGTTTTGGAAAATGATATACTATATAGTATTGACCATGATTGTCCATTAATCTATCAAGCTAATAGAAATGATTTAGAAGGATATGTGACTGATGGCGGGCATTTTATTGTTGGATATGGTTATGAATGGTATGCCAGTGGAGCAAGTGGATATTCTAATGCATTTTATATTGATTCATATGGTGGGTCAAGTGGTGGTGGATACCCACTAGGAACACATAGTATTGGCATGGCGGATCTTGAAGATGCAATAGATAATCATGCAGATTACTATATAAGAAAATATGCTAGTAACTAGTATATCTTAGTAGATTTGTATAAAAATGAAAGATGAAATCCTCAAACAATGTTTGAGAACTTTCATCTTTCATACAAAAGGAGACCAACTATGAAATGCAAGATGATTATAATTAATTTTTTATTGGTTATTATGCTGTTACTTAGTGGATGTGCACAGAATGAATTGAGAGAAAAAGCATATGAAACAATACCGGAATACTCTATTGAACTAATTGAAATTGAAATACCTGAACTAAATGTTTTTCGAGAAGATTCTGTTGAAATTTATAATGTTACAGATAGTTTTGTTACATATTCTGTGCTGTATATGGATGGCTCAATGCTCGGAAAAACAAGTTATATTGGTGTTTTTGACTTGAATACCGGCAAAACAATTCTTAAGTATGATATAGAAGAAGAGAATATAAGGGTTTTTAATGGAATATATTATGAAAATGATATTTTTTTTAGTGCCGTAGAAAAAGGTGAAAGCTACTTAGAGTGGACTATATATAAGGGTGATGAGGTTCTTAAACACGGTATTTCAAAAAGTGATTTGACATGCCCCGAATTTGCTTATTATGAAAATGGAATATTAATTTTAACCGAAGATATTGATATGTTGAATTCTATTCCTGAAGAAAATATTTATGAATATGAATATGCAATACTATACTATGAGGGTCATTTTAAAGAGCTTCAAAAATACAATTTTAGAAATACCGGAAACAATTATACTTTTCTGGGCAGAGATAGTTTTGAAGTGTATGAAGATACCTATACATTTTGTTTTTATACAAAAGATGAATTGCAAGTACACATATGGAATGATTCATCTTATGAAATTAAAATGCCATTAATCTATACAATACCCGAAGTAACATATAGTTATGGTTCTTTAGGATATTCTGTTCTTGATGATTACATTATCCATTGTTATCAAAGTGAACAATTTACATACAGACTAGTCGCAAGTCATTTTAAAAGTAATGAAGATGATATAATTGGACATGTAGGAAAATATTGTAGGATGACTAAAATCAACAATAATACTATGATTGGTATGAGTTTCGATAAAGTTCAACTTGTTTCAATATTTAATGGTGATTTTTTTGCTCAAACTATTGACACATCAATATTTGGAGATAGCGGTGCCAAAAAAAGCCAAAAAAACAATTGTGCATTTACAAGGGTAAGTGATACTCAAATCATTGTCAATAACGTTGCAACCAATCAATTGGCTGTATTAAACTTATTCTACTGATTGACTTTAATTTTCACATATCGATGTTTTTCAGAACGAATTTAATATTTCTTCTTCTGGAAAAGCCTCGATTTTATCTTATTTGAATTCAGATATTGCAGAACAAGTTTGAGTAACCGGATACTTGCAGCAATATAAAGATGGAGGATGGCAAAACGTAAAAATCTGGACAAAAAGTGAATATGGTACAGATGTTGGCATTGCCAATGATTGGTACGTAGTAAGCGGTTACACATATAGATATATTTCATATGGATATGTCTATGTGGACTGGCATGTGGTAGAAAGTACAAGTTATCAGGGTGACAATATTAGCTATTAGAAGAACAATTTATTAAAGAAATGACTTCAAAGAGAGCATTTTTTCTCTCTTTGAAGTCATCCCAAATTTTTGAAAAAGCATTCTATTGCTCGTCTAACGCATGATCAGTACATTTTCGACTAATTTCACAAAAGGTTCTACGACCATCGTGGCTCCAGAAATAACGTCTGTCTTTCCGTCTTCACTCATTTGAATAAGACTTGTGCTCTGTTGGGAAATTAAGAATTCCTCGACATTCTCAGCTTGCTCATGCCATTCTAATACTGCTCCTGCGGATGACATGAGGTATTCACCTTCTTCTGATAAAGTACGTTTATCTTTTTCATAATCAGCATGCGTAGCTGTCCAGTAAGCTGAAACAATACGTCCATTGATAACAGTCAACGAAACTTGATCAACCCATCCTGAAGAAGAGGCTTCGCTCGCTTGCGCAAAGAAAGCACCATCCTGATACAGGCCGGAACCCACAGGTCCTTGTTCAAAGGCAGCGTTAGCTAATTCTACAAAAACGGATACGGTTATAGTAGCACCTGATATCGCATCAGTTTTACCATTCTCTAAAAGAACAATCGCATCTATGCTTTGTTTTTCAAGCACAAATTGTTCAACTGCCAAAGCTTGCTCATGCCATTCAGAGATAGCATTTCCATAAGCTACCATGCCATATTCTCCATCTATGGAGGATGTTTTCTTATCCTTACCGCCTTGCTTATGAGCTGCGTTCCAATCAACTGAAGTCATTTTCCCGTCTTTTATCTCAATAGTCACGGTATATTTCCAACCTGAATTTCCATAGTCGTCTTCCATTGCGAAATAAATACCGTCTGCTAATGGATTTCCGTTAAACATTATTCTGTCGTCTGCCGACGTTGTATTTTGATTGATAGCATTACATCCTACTAAGATAATGATACTTAAAAGTGTCAATAATATAAGACTTATCATTCTTTTCATATCGAATTTCCTCCTGAATATTATTTTAATCTTGCAATCATTATAACATAAAGATTGTGAAAAATCAAACGATTATTTCAAACATTCACTATTAATTTTATTAATAACCGGGAGGTGTGATGTTATGAGCGTTGATTGCATTATATTGATAAATAAAAAATATAGTTAATTAATTATCAATGTAACTGTTTTATTAAGCTTATTGATTAAAGGGCATCCAAATAATGCTTAAGAAAAGTGGAAATAATTGATTGCAGACTGTATAATGGTTAAGAAAAATATATTTTCTTAAAGGATTGGTTTTTTGAAAAGAATAGGAATAATTTTTGGAGTTATACTCTTTCTAATGACTTTCCAACAACTAAATGTTGAGGCCTCGGTATATAAACCCTATGATGGCGAGATAATCAAAATTGGGTTTGATCCTAATTTACCCCCGTACCAATATCTCGAAGGAGATGCTTATATAGGGTTTAATCTCGATTTGATTAAAGTAATCGCTCAGAAGCATGCAATTGATATTCAACTGATTCCAATGCCTTTGAGTGCATGTGTTGAACGGTTTAACAGCCGGGAGATAGACATCATCTTAGGAATTAGATATATGCCTGAGCTAGCAGACAAGATGGAGTTTAGTGATAGCTTAGTCCAATCAACAGTGTCACTTATTATGCTCAAAGAGAAGGAGTCTCATATCAAAGATATTTTGAATGTTGAGCCGTTTATTATTTCAGTCGAAAGAGGATCTGCCGAATATGAATTTGTCAAAAATATCAAAAAAGCAAACTATAATTTAGCTTTTAATCAACAGGATGCGATAGAGTTACTCCTAATGGGTAGGGCTGATATGATGATAGGTGTCAGACACGTGGCTGAATATACTTTTGAAAAATATAATCTGTCAGATGAGTACGCTATCAGCAATGCATATGAAACACCCGTTGATTATTATCTTGGAATCAGTAGGGATTATCCCAATTTGCTAAAAATAATAAATGATGAACTAAGAGATTTAAAGATTAGTGGCGAATATGAAACCATATATAATATGTGGATTAGTGATAAAAGCATTGAAACGCAAAGGAAATTGATTCAATCTTTTATTATCGTAATCAGTAGCGCATTTCTTTTAATTGCAGGGGCTATCATCATCAATCTTCAATTAAGAAAAAAGGTGGAAGAGAAAACTATAGCTTTGAGTACGGCAAATAATCAGCTACAAGAAAATATACTTGAAATAAGACAAAGCAATGATTTGAAAAACCTCATTATTGAGAGCAGTCCTAGAAGTATTGTCATTTTTGATAATGAAGGAAAGATTATTATGATGAATGAAGTGTCCATGAAAATATGTGGATGCAATGAACCTTTGATTGGAGAGAGCGTATATGAGCTTGAGCCATTTAACTTTATGCTTTCAAATAGTATTGAGAGAGTTTTAAAGTATGGAGAAAGTGATATGGGCAAGGAGCTTGAATATAAGACCGACGAAATATATAGATATTTCAGGTATGTCATCTATCCTCTTTTTGACTATCAAAAAAATACCAAAGGAGCGATTATAACGGTAGAGGACATTACAGACGAAAAAATCCTTAGAGCTGAAGCAGAGGAAAAAGAAAAAAACAGAGCTTTGACTCAGATTATTTCGGGAATAGCTCATGAAATCAGAAATCCTTTGACAGCGATCAAGACTTATATAGAACTCATCCCGAAAAAGAAAGATAGCGAGGCTTTCCAGAAGCAAATTTCGACGGTGGTGCCAAGAGAGGTGGAACGCGTCAACAAGTTGATTGAGCAATTGATTGACTATGCAAAGCCCAGACCTAAAAATACAGAAATCATCAATGCATCTGACTTACTTGAATTTTGCTCTATTTTGTTTAAACCGGTTCTTAAAACGACAGAGATTAGTTTGGATATATTTTCAAATACGGATTTATGTTTTCGAGCGGATATCAATCAAATTAAACAAGTCATGATAAATTTTATTCTTAATGCCATCGATGCTATACAGGAAGCGAAGGAGGAGAACAAAAATAAGCATGACTATCTGATTGAATTATCAGCGTTTCAATTAGGAGAAGATGTTGCTTTATCTGTAAGAGATAATGGAACAGGAATGTCGGAGGAAGAATTGAAGAATGCTTTTGAGTTATTTTACACCACGAAATCAAACGGAAGCGGTATAGGTCTTCCTTTATCAAGGCAGATTGTAGAAGAAAATGGAGGTTCTATTCGTATAGAAAGTCAAAAAAACATCGGTACACAAGTTCAAATATTTTTTAATGGAGTGAGAAATGAAGAAAAAAATACTAATCATTGATGATGAAACGGCTATTTGTTCATCACTGACATTTGCTTTGGAGGATAAATATTACGTTGAATCGTCTACGGACCCTAGAATAGGATTAAAAAAACTGATAAGGGAAGATTATCATTTGGTTCTTCTTGATTTAAAAATCGGAAAATTTGATGGTATTGATGTTTTACAAGAGATTAAGAATATTAATCCATCAATTGAGGTTATTATTATGACTGCTTTTGGGAGTATTATGTCGTCAGTGGACGCGATAAAAAAAGGAGCGTTTACATATTTAACCAAACCAATGGATCTTGAGATGCTTGATAATGTGATTCAGGAAGCATTACAGCATCAGAAAATGAATCAAACAGCTCTAACACAGAAGCCGGACTTCATTAAAGACGCAAGCCATTATCATGGAATCATTGGAAATAGTTCAGCCATGGTTGAAGTGTTTTCACTGGTTGAAAAGCTGAAGGACGTTGACACCAGTGTTGTGATTACAGGAGAAAGTGGAACAGGAAAAGAATTAGTTGCACGTGCTATACATAATGCGGGAAAAAGAAAAGATAATCATTTTGTTGCTTTAAATTGTGCAGCTATACCCGAAACACTTCTTGAAGAAGAATTGTTTGGGCATAAAAAAGGAACATTTACAGGTGCTATAGCAGACAAGATAGGTAAATTCGAATATGCTAATAGAGGAACTATTTTCCTTGATGAAATAGGAGACATGTCTATCCAACTGCAGGCTAAGCTATTAAGAGTATTGCAACAGAAAGAATTTACCCCTCTAGGAGGGCATGAGGCCGTTGAGATGGATGTTCGATTTATTGCAGCATCCAACAAAAATTTGATGCAAATGGTGAAAGAGGGAACCTTCAGGGAGGATTTGTATTTCAGACTGAATGTTTTTGAGATTCAGCTGCCTCCACTCAGACAAAGAAAAGAGGATTTAGTGGTTCTGATCAACCATTTCATTGCGATGTTCAATTTGAAAATGAAGAAAAATATTATGGGAATATCGAAAGAAGCAGAGTCTTATTTGTTAAGCTATGATTACCCGGGAAATGTAAGGGAATTAATTAATATTATTGAATACGGTGTATTATTGGCTTCGGATGAAAGGATTGAAGTGCAACATCTTCCTCCGAAAATTCGCAAGCAGGAAGAATGGGTTGACAGAGAACCGGAGTTGTTGGACAAGGTAAATTTAGGCGTTGAAAATTTAGCCGGTCTTACTCTCCAGGAAGCGGAGAAAAAGCTGATTAAAGCGGCCTTGGAAATCAATAATGGTCATCGAAAGATGACAGCGGCAATGCTGGGTATAAGCGAAAGAGGTCTTCGATATAAAATTACTGAATATAAGCTAGATTAATATAAGATGGCAAATATTTCCGTTCCCATTGTGGCAAAATTTGCCGTATTGCTTCATAAACATTCCCTTGATTCACGTCGGAATAATTATCCAACCATTAGACGGCTGAAATAGCAACGATTATTTAAGAGTAACAGTAGATCATTTTTTATTGGCACGTGTTTTGCAAATATATTGGCACAAACTAAAAATACGGAGGAAAAAAATGAATCGAAAAAAAATTGCTGTCATTTTGTCTTTAATTGTTCTTGTTGCAAGCGTTTTATCAGCATGTGGAAGTAATGCTGCACCGGCAACAACGGCTGCTCAAACAACGGCTGCCGGAGAAACTGAAACTTCTCAACCGGCTGTAGAGTTGGATAGAAGTAAATATTTCATTACAGTTGCTACCGGACCTACCAGTGGATTGTATTATCCGATAGGGGGAGCTTTCTCCAGCGTTTTCCAGAATAAACTTGGCTATAAATCTTCAGCTCAATCAACGGGAGCTTCAGTAGAAAATATAAATTTAATTTTGACAGGCGGAGCTGAAATGGCGATTGTGATGTCTGATGCTGTCGCACAAGCCTATGAAGCGTTTGGAGCATTTGAAGGAAAAGAACCTGCAGTTGAGTTGAGATGCTTGACAGGACTGTATCCAAATTATGTACAACTTGTGACGACTAAAGCTTCAGGAATTACAAAATTTGAAGATTTAAAAGGTAAGAAAGTTGGGATAGGAGCTCCAAATTCAGGTGTTGAAGTCAATGCCAGAATGATGTATGAAGCTCACGGGATGACTTATGAAGACAGTAAAGTCGATTACCTAAACTATGGAGAGGCGATAGATCAAATGAAAAACGGTTTGGTGGACGCTGTCTTTGTTACTAGTGGAATCCCAAATGCAACGGTTATGGAATTAGGGACAACCAATGATATCGTTGTAGTGCCGATAGAAGGAGAAGGGCTTAAGAATTTGACTGATAAATATTCTTTCTTTGTGCCTGAAATAATTCCCGCTGAAACTTATGGTACTGAAACAGATGTCAATACTGTGACGGTTCGAAATATTATGTTAGTCAGAGCTGATTTGCCGGATGAAGTCGTTTATGATCTTACCAAGGCTGTTTTTGAAAACATCGGTGACATCAAAGCTTCCCATGCAACAGCAGATAAGCATATCTCTTTAGAAAATTCTCATATAGGAGTAGGCATTCCTTTCCATCCGGGAGCTATTCAGTATTATGAAGAACAAGGAATGACGAATTAATTAATGAACATTAGAAAAAAGGTGAAGCATGCCAATGCTTCATCTTTCTTAAAAAAATCTATTTTTCTTATGATGCTTTTGATTGTTGCTTTTATATTTTTTTTTGAAGTAGGCATTGTTAAATGGCTTATTTTGTCGCATCAAGAAACAGGAGAAATCTATCTGAAAACCAGAGTGGAAACTAATGACACCCTTCAATATTATTGGATTCATTCTTTCGAACATATTCCATGGACAGAAGATTTTGAAGTGTTGGACAGCAATGGTTTTAAACTTCGTGAAATTGCAGTTGCCGGATTTGGGGCGGGTATTCCAGAAAATAAAGGCATCGTTAGTGTCGAGGACGGGATGGTTGTCATGAGAGAAATAAATGAATATTTTGAGGATATAAATTGGATTAATTCTCACACGGCACTTAAATATATAGGATTGAATCATCAAGAAATAATCAGAGGAAGTGACTTGCCTCATCACGAGCCTTTAAAATTAATGATAGAGGAGAGATTTTCAATATGGATAAGATTTCAATAGATACACAAGATATTGTTCAAGAAGAAAAGCAACAGGAAATTCTTGAAAAATTTGACAAAGAGTCAAAAACAAGAAAGTTTGAAAATGCATCAATGGAAAAGGCAATTTATTGGATTGCTGTCATGATTTCTATGTATCATTTTATTACTTCATATATTGGTTATCCGGCAACGCACAAGCACAGGGCCTTACATGTTGCTATGATGCTTTTCTTAACTTTCTTTTTATACCCCGCAAGAAGTAAAAGCAGTCGAAAAAAAGCACACTGGTATGACTATTTATTTGCAGCACTTTCACTAAGCGTGGCTGCATATGTTTGGGTTGATTATGTTGGATTTATAAACAGAATGGGAATGCCAAACACGCTTGATATTATTATGGGTACTATTTTAGTCGTAATGGTTCTAGAGGCTTCTAGGAGAATCTCAGGTTGGCCGCTAGTTATTCTGAGTCTTTTGTTTATTGCGTATGGTCTTTTCGGACAGAATATGCCGGGAATATTTGCCCATAGAGGTTATAATTGGGCAAAGCTCATTAATCATATCTTTATCAACACAGAAGGAATTTACGGAACATCAGTCAATGTAGCCGCTAGTTATATTTTTCTGTTTATTTTATTTGGTTCTATCATGAATAAATCTGGGATGGGTCAGTTTTTCAATGATATAGCATTAGCCCTGGCAGGACATACTAAGGGAGGACCGGCTAAGGTTGCGGTCATTGCAAGCGGTTTTTTGGGTAGTATCAATGGTTCTGCGGTAGCTAATGTTGTTACAACAGGCGCCTTTACGATACCGTTAATGAAAAAAACCGGATATAGCAAGGAATTTGCCGGATCAGTTGAAGCGTCGGCCTCAGTTGGAGGACAGCTTTTGCCACCTATTATGGGAGCTGCGGCTTTTATTATGGCAGAGATGCTCGGAATTAAATATGGTGTGATTGTTATTAGTGCAGCTATACCGGCTTTGATGTACTATTTTGGTATTATTGTCCAAGTTCAGTTAAGGGCTTCTAAGAACAATCTTGTTGGTATACCAAAGGAACAGCTTCCAAAGGTAAAGGATGTCATGAAGGCAAGAGGACATTTGATTTTACCGATTATATTTCTTTTATATATGTTGCTTTTTAGTGGAAGAACGGTTATCTTTTCAGCATTTTTAACTATTGTGGTGACAATTGCAGTGAGTATGATTAAAAAAGAAACAAGAATGAGTGTCAAGGATATCATTGACGCCTTTAATGAAGGTGCAAAATCTACCGTATCAGTTGCAATAGCGTGTGCCGTGGTTGGTATCATTATTGGTATAGTGAGTCTGACAGGATTTGGACTTAATATGGCTAATGCAATTATTCAGATTGGAAAATCTAATCTTTTAGCAACATTATTCTTGACAATGGTTACTTGTATGATTTTAGGGATGGGCCTGCCATCTATACCGGCCTATCTGATTACAGCTACCATGGCGGCTCCGGCGCTGATTCAGCTTGGAATTCCTGCTCTTGCTGCCCATATGTTTGTATTTTATTATGCCATGTTTGCTAACCTGACACCTCCTGTCGCGCTAGCTTCCTTTGCCGCAGCGGGGGTATCCGGAGGAGATCCTATGAAGACGGGATATCAATCCGTTAGATTGGCTTTGGCCGGTTTCATTGTCCCCTATATGTTCGTGTACAATAATTCACTATTGTTAATCGATACCACGCCGCTTTTAGCTATTAGGGTGGTTATCACTTCATTAATCGGTGTTTTTATGATTGGAATCGCAACGGAAGGATACTTCCTTACACCTATTAGTAAAATATTTCGGGTTATTGTATTCGCCGGTTCTTTAATGATGATTACAGAAAGCTTATATCAGGACATAATAGGACTGGGTATTTTTGTTCTGATTATTGTTGCCCAGAAAATTAAAGTTAAAAAAACAGCACAGGCTTAAGCTAAACCTTGACAATAGTCCGAAAGGATTAATTATCTAAAAGCGTCTCCTTCTTTGAGGGGACGCTTTTAGATATTATTGTTGTAGAATATGAAGGGATGCTATAAAATATAAATAATA
>JAFGVC010000011.1 GCA_016938195.1 Tissierellales bacterium
GGTGGAAGAACAGTAGGCGCAGGAGTGGTAGCCCAAATTTTAAAATAAGCAACTGATTGATTGAGCGGAATCCTTATGGATTCCGCTCAGATTATTGACTAATTATAACCTGTCAAAACTGATTCTTTTTCTTGACATGAAAAAACTTTTATGATAGTTTATATTAGGTAACGGATAAATTAGAAATTTGTGTTCAGATAGATGATTTTTGGAGGTGTAATCATGAGAGTTAAGGTTAAATTAGCATGTACGGAATGCAAACAGAGAAACTATGATACGATGAAAAATAAAAGAAATAACCCGGAAAGAATAGAGATGCAAAAATATTGTAAGTTTTGCAAAACGCATACCTTACACAAAGAAACGAAATAATCTCAAGGAAGTGGAAGAATGGCAACGAATGCAGGCACCAATAAAACGAACAAAATGTCGGTTTTTTTTAAAGGAGTTAAATCCGAGCTAAAAAAAGTTACTTGGCCGACAAAAAAAGAATTATTAAATTATACAATGGTAGTTATCGTTGTTGTCACCTTGATGACATTGGTTGTATGGGGACTTGACCTTGTATTTAACGCTTTGTTCAGTATATTTGTTTAAAGGAGGTAGGATCAATTTCAGAGATGCCCAATTCCAAGGAATGAGGAAGAAAAATCTCGGTTAGAGATCCGCTTAATATGAAACAAAAGTCAGAAGGTCCAAAATGGTACGTTGTACATACATACTCAGGTCATGAAAATAAAGTTAAAGCTAATATTGAGAAATTAGTTGAAAACAGAGAAATGCAAGATATTGTATTTGAGGTGCGGGTACCTACCGAAGAACATGTAGAAATTAAAAATGGCAAAAAGAAGATTAAAGAAAAGAAAAAATATCCCGGTTATGTCATTATCAAAATGATTATGACAGATGATTCTTGGTATTTGGTTAGAAACACAAGAGGGGTAACGGGCTTTGTAGGTCCTGGGACCAAGCCAATCCCATTATCCGACTTAGAAGTCAAGGCTTTAGGTGTTGTTGAACTAGTGCCAGCATTAGATATTGAGAAAGGCGATTCAATCAAAGTGATTCATGGTCCTTTTGAAAATTTTATGGGTACGGTTGATGAGATACACGACGAAAAACGAAAACTTAAGGTTTACGTATCCATGTTTGGTAGGGAAACAATTGTAGAATTAGATTATGATCAGATAGAAAAAGTATAATGCTTTTTTCATAGATACCATATAGTGGGAGGGTAAAACCGATTTACCACAAAATTTGAGGAGGTGTAAACATGGCAAAAAAAGTAATCGCTGTAGTTAAACTGCAAATAGCCGCAGGAAAAGCTACTCCAGCTCCACCCGTTGGTACTGCATTAGGACCGCATGGTGTAAACATTATGGGATTTTGTAAAGAATTCAATGCAAAAACAGCCGATCAGGTAGGTATGATTATACCGATTGTGTTGACTGTTTATCAAGATAGATCATATACATTCATTACTAAAACCCCTCCAGTAGCTGTGCTACTAAAAAAAGCTGTTGGTATCGAAACAGGTTCGGGAGAACCTAACAGGAAAAAAATTGCAACCATTTCAAAAAGCAAGGTTAAAGAAATTGCAGAATTAAAAATGCCTGATTTGAACGCTAGTTCGGTAGAGGCCGCTATGAGTATGGTAGCAGGAACTGCAAGAAGTATGGGAATAGTCGTAGAAGACTAATGGCAATAGTGGGAGGATTTATCCGATAAAACCACGAAGGAGGATATAGCATGCCAAAAAGAGGAAAAAAATACGTTGAAAGCATGAAAGCTTTTGAAAAACAAAATCTTTATGATTTAGAAGAAGCTGTAAAGCTAGTGCAAGAAACTGCAAAAGCTAATTTTGATGAAACAATCGAGCTTCATATAAAATTAGGTGTTGATCCTCGTCACGCTGATCAACAAGTTAGAGGAGCAGTTGTATTACCTCACGGCACAGGGAAAACAAAAAGAGTACTTGTGTTTGCAAAGGGTGAAAAATTGAAAGAAGCAGAAGAAGCAGGCGCTGATTATTTTGGTGGTGCTGAATTTGCCGATAAAATTCAGAAAGAAAACTGGTTTGATTTTGATATAGCTGTAGCAACACCAGACATGATGGGTGTGGTTGGAAGACTCGGAAGAGTTCTTGGACCTAAGGGCTTAATGCCAAACCCGAAATCAGGAACAGTTACGATGGATGTTGCAAATGCTATTAAAGAAATTAAAGCAGGTAAAGTAGAATATAGGGTTGACAAGACCGCAATTGTACACGTGCCGGTAGGCAAAAAGTCTTTCGGTACAGAAAAACTACTCGACAACATAAAAGCTTTAGTGGACGCGGTTGTTAAGGCAAAGCCTTCAGCTTCAAAGGGTAAATACTTAAGAAGTGTCACTTTGACAAGTACAATGGGCCCTGGCATTAAAATTAATGCCGGAAAATTAAGTGAATAATTGACAATAAAGGTTTCAAATGTTATAGTAATCAAGTTAATAAAATTACCGAAGACAGTTGGTGCGAGAGCTTAATTTCCAACCGAGGTTAAACTGATGCGTAATGGCTTAGGTTTCTCCTTTCTTTGGAGAAACCTTTTTATTGACTATTTAAAGGAGGTGTAAGGATGAATCAAGCTAACGTTGAACGAAAAAAACAATTAGTTGAAGAAGTGTCGGAAAAAATTTCCAAAGCAAAATCGATTGTTTTAGTAGACTACAGAGGTCTTAATGTTGAACAAGTTACTGATTTAAGAAACAAGTACCGAGAAGCAGGCATAGATTACAAGGTATATAAAAATTCTAGTATGAGATTCGCTTTTGACAAAGCTGGTTTCCCAGAGTTTGAAAAATATCTGAAAGGACCTAATGCAATTGCTTTTGGCTATGACGATGCTGTTACGGCGGCAAAGATTTCAGCTGAATTTGCTAAAAAAAATGATAAATTAGAAATCAAAGCGGGCTTTGTTGATGGAGCGGTTATTGATGCTGAAGGTGTGAAAGCATTGGCAAGCATACCACCAAGAGAAGTATTGTTGTCGATGTTACTTTCTGCATTACAAGGCAACTTACGAAACTTGGCTTATTTATTAGATCAAGTCAGAGAAAAAAAAGAAAACAATTAATATAATTTAGGAGGTAATTAAAATGGCAAGTGAAAAAATCACGAAATTTGTTGAAGAAATAAAAGAGCTTACTGTAATGGAATTAGCTGAATTGGTGAAAGCTATAGAAGAAGAATTTGGTGTTACTGCAGCTGCGGCTGTTGCTGTTGCAGGTCCTGCAGCAGAGGCAGTTGTTGAAGAGCAGACTGAATTTGATGTTATCCTGTCAAATGCAGGAGCAGGAAAAATTAAAGTTATTAAAGTGGTTAGAGAAGTAACAGGTTTAGGACTTAAAGAAGCAAAAGACCTTGTTGATAGTGCTCCAAAAGCAGTAAAAGAAGGGATTTCAAAAGAAGAGGCGGATGACCTTAAAGCAAAATTAGAGGAAGCTGGCGCATCTGTAGAAGTAAAATAAGACATTAATCATATCAAGGAGCTGTAAAAAGCTCCTTTGTTTTAATTTTTTTGATGAGCTTAGGATGAGTTGACAAAAAAAAAATAGTATGATAATATTATAAATTGCGTAGATAATAAAAATTGGCATAGAATTTGAAATAAATTATAAATGCTGAGAAAGTAAAGGCTACGTAATTTTTTTACTTTAATAATATATGAAGGGGTGAAAAAATGCTGCATCCTGTCAAAATTGGCAATAGAGTAAGAATGAGTTACTCTAAAATTGGTGAAGTATTAGAATTACCGGACTTAATTGAAGTTCAAAAGGATTCCTATCGATGGTTTATTGAAGAGGGCCTTAAAGAGGTTTTTGATGATGTTTCGCCAATTGAGGATTACACGGGTAATCTGATTTTAGAATTTATTGATTATTCCTTAGATGGAGAACCCAAATACCATCAGCTTGAATGTAAAGAAAGAGATGCTACTTATGCAATTCCTCTAAAGGTCAAGGTTAGGTTAATAAATAAGGAAACAGGTGAGATTAAGGAACAGGAAGTTTTTATGGGTGATTTCCCCCTTATGACAGAAAGAGGAACCTTCATAATCAATGGGGCCGAACGTGTTATTGTAAGTCAGCTGGTAAGATCTCCAGGTGTCTACTTTGTTTATACCAGGGATAAAACAGGCAAAAAACTTTTTTCGTCAACAGTTATTCCGAATAGAGGCGCATGGCTTGAATATGAAACGGATTCCAATGACATTGTTTATGTTAGGATTGACAGAACACGTAAAATACCGATTACAATATTATTAAGGGCAATGGGATGTGAAACAGACGCTCAAATTATTGAACTTACCGGAGAATCGGAACACATTCTTAAAACATTGGAAAAAGATTCAACAACAAATAAAGAATCTGCCTTAATTGAAATATATAAAAAACTGAGACCTGGAGAGCCACCTACCTTAGATAGTGCCACATCTCTTATCAACAGTTTGTTTTTTGACCATAAGAGATATGATTTGGCAAAGGTTGGGCGCTATAAATTCAATAAAAAATTAGGCATGGATAACAGAGCCGCCGATAGAAAATCAGTACACACCTTAGTTAATAAAGAGACGGGAGAGGTCATTGTCGGAGCGGGTGAAGTTATTACAAGAGAAACTGCTGCAAGGATAGAAGCTGCCGGTATTTTTTCTATTGAAATTTATAATTTAGACAATGAGGCTGTTAGGATTCTTACGAATCGTTTCGTCTATCCGGATAGGATGGGATTGCCCATTGATTTTAAGAAACTAGGATTAAAAGAAAAAGTGTATTATCCTGTCTTAAAAGAGTTGATGGATCAATATACTGATATTGATGAGCTTGAAAAAGCAATAGAAAAGAATTATCGAAAGCTAACGCCTAAGCATATAATTATTGATGATATGATGGCATCAATAAGCTATGAATTTAGTCTTTTCAAAGAAATAGGGAAAGTTGATGACATTGATCATTTGGGCAATAGAAGAATCAGAGCGGTTGGAGAGCTTCTTCAAAATCAAGTTAGAGTAGGGTTATCAAGGATGGAAAGGGTTGTCAAAGAAAGGATGACCATTCAAGATATTGAAGTGGTGACCCCTCAGGTTTTGATGAACATTAGACCTGTTGCGGCTGCAATTAAAGAGTTTTTTGGTAGTTCACAATTGTCACAATTTATGGATCAAACAAATCCGTTGGCGGAATTAACACATAAACGAAGAATGTCTGCTCTGGGACCGGGTGGTTTGAGTCGAGATAGGGCAGGGTTTGAGGTTAGAGATGTTCACCATTCACATTATGGTCGAATGTGTCCAATAGAAACGCCTGAAGGGCCAAATATAGGATTGATCACATCTTTGGCTACATATGCTAGAATCAATGAGTACGGATTTTTGGAGTCTCCTTATCGAAAGATTGACAGTGAAACAGGGATTATACAAGGTCGCATTGACTATTTAACAGCCGATGTAGAAGATGAATATATTATCGCGCAATCCAATGAACCGCTAGATGAGAATTTTCGATTTTTAAATACCAGGGTTGTGGTTAGGGGAGAAAACGGAGCTCCGGAAATTGTCAATAGGCAAATGGTTGACTACATGGACGTATCTCCTAAACAGCTTATTTCAATTGGCACAGCTATGATTCCTTTCTTAGAAAATGATGATGCTAACAGAGCTTTAATGGGCGCTAACATGCAAAGACAGGCTGTTCCATTGATGGTTACTGAAGCACCTATAATCGGAACAGGAATGGAATATAAATCTGCTTTGGATTCAGGTGTTGTTGTCATAGCTCAAAATGATGGTATTGCGGTGTCTGTAGAAGCATCAAGGATAATGATTAAAAGAGATGATAACGGCACCATAGAAAAGTACAAAATATTGAAATTTACAAGATCAAATCAAGGAACCTGCATCAATCAGAGACCCATCATCAAAAAAGGAGACCGAATCAAAAAAGGTCAAATTATTGCCGATGGACCATCCACGGAAAGCGGAGAAATAGCCTTGGGTAAAAATCTCCTGATAGGCTTTATGACTTGGGAAGGGTACAATTATGAAGATGCGATTCTATTAAATGAAAGACTCGTGATGGATGATGTATTGACTTCAATACATATAGAAGAATATGAATCGGAGGCACGAGATACAAAGCTTGGTCCGGAAGAGATTACTAGAGACATTCCAAACGTTGGAGACGATTCCTTAAAAGATCTCGACGAGAGAGGGATTATCAGGATTGGAGCCGAGGTTGAGGCCGGCGATATATTGGTGGGTAAAGTGACTCCGAAGGGTGAAACAGAGCTGACAGCTGAGGAAAGACTTCTAAGAGCTATTTTTGGAGAAAAAGCTAGAGAGGTAAGAGATACTTCTTTAAGAGTGCCGCATGGTGAGGCTGGTATTATTGTTGATGTAAAGGTGTTTAAACGAGAAAATGGTGATGAGCTGAATCCGGGAGTCAATAAACTTGTAAGAGTATATATTGCCACTAAACGTAAAATCAATGTTGGTGACAAAATGTGTGGAAGACATGGTAACAAGGGTGTTATTTCAAAGATTATGCCTAAAGAGGACATGCCATTTTTACCGGATGGAACACCGCTTGATGTTGTATTGAATCCGTTAGGCGTTCCTTCTAGGATGAATATTGGACAAGTTCTCGAGGTCCATTTGGGACTTGCTGCGAAAAAACTGGGTTGGAGTGTTGCTACACCTGTGTTTGACGGAGCAAATGAGCGTGACATCTTTGAAGCTTTGGAGATGGCGGGTTACCCGGCAGACGGCAAAATACTTTTAAGAGATGGCAGAAATGGCGAGGCATTTGATGGCCCTGTAACGGTGGGTTATATGTATATGCTGAAGCTACACCATTTGGTAGATGATAAAATTCATGCTAGGTCAACCGGTCCTTATTCGTTGGTTACTCAGCAACCATTGGGTGGAAAAGCCCAATTTGGAGGACAGAGATTTGGAGAAATGGAAGTATGGGCTTTAGAGGCTTATGGCGCAGCACATACACTGCAGGAAATGCTGACGGTAAAATCCGACGATGTTTCCGGAAGGGTAAAAGCGTATGAAGCTATTGTGAAGGGAGAAAATATTCCTAAGCCTGGTATACCGGAATCGTTTAAAGTCTTGGTTAAAGAGCTTCAAAGTCTTGCACTTGACATTAGAATAATGTCAGAGGATGATTCTGAAATTGAAATCAAAGAAGACGATGATTTTATTGATATAATTCCGGAAATAGAAGAAATGATTGGAAAAACAAAGTTTGAAGGTCATGTTGAAGGAATGAAAATCGAAGATTTAGAAGAAGATACATTTGAAGAATAATAATATAGTGAAGGGAGAGGAAACCCTGCATGGATTATAATAATTTTGAATCAATGAGAATAGGCTTAGCTTCGCCAGAAAAAATACTGGAATGGTCATACGGAGAGGTCAAAAAACCGGAAACAATCAATTATAGGACGCTTAAACCAGAAAAGGACGGTCTTTTTTGCGAAAAAATATTTGGACCAACAAAGGACTGGGAGTGTCATTGCGGGAAATATAAGCGAGTAAGGTACAAAGGGGTCGTCTGTGATCGATGTGGCGTTGAGGTCACAAAGTCAAAGGTTAGAAGAGAGAGACTTGGACACATTGATTTAGCAGCACCTGTGTCGCATATATGGTATTTCAAGGGCATACCAAGCCGTATGGGATTAATTCTTGACATGTCTCCGAGAGCATTGGAAAAAGTATTATATTTTGCCCAATACATCGTGATTGATAAAGGGAGTACTCCTTTATCAGAAAAGCAGCTTTTATCTGAACTAGAATATAGAGAATATAAAGAAGTTTACCCCAATGCCTTTAAAGCAGCTATGGGGGCTGAAGCTATCAAGGAATTGCTAAAAAAGGTTGACCTAGAGGGCGAATCAGCTGAGCTTAAAAAAACGCTAAAAGATAGCAGTGGACAGAAAAAAGTCAGGATTACAAGAAGGCTTGAGGTCATCGAGGCTTTCAGAAAATCAGGCAATAAACCGGAATGGATGATTATGGATATTGTGCCTGTAATTCCTCCTGAGCTGAGACCGATGGTCCAGCTAGACGGTGGAAGATTTGCAACATCAGATCTAAATGATTTATATAGAAGAGTCATTAATAGGAATAACCGATTAAAAAGATTATTGGACCTAGGGGCCCCGGACATCATTGTAAGAAATGAAAAAAGGATGCTACAAGAAGCTGTGGACGCGTTGATTGATAATGGCAGACGAGGAAGACCCGTAACCGGACCCGGCAATAGACCTTTAAAATCTCTTTCTGACATGCTTAAAGGAAAACAAGGAAGGTTTAGACAAAACCTACTTGGAAAAAGAGTTGATTATTCCGGCCGTTCGGTTATTGTCGTAGGACCTGAGCTGAAATTTTATCAGTGTGGACTTCCTAAAAAAATGGCATTGGAATTATTCAAGCCTTTTGTTATGAAAAAGTTGGTTGAGGATAATCTGGCACACAACATTAAGAGTGCCAAGAAAAAGGTTGAAAGAGTAGATGCATCGGTCTGGGACGTACTTGATGAAGTTATTAAGGGACACACAGTCATGCTTAATAGAGCACCAACGTTACACAGACTAGGTATTCAATCTTTTGAGCCTGTTTTGGTTGAGGGAAAAGCTATCAAATTACATCCATTGGTTTGCACGGCTTATAATGCGGACTTTGACGGCGACCAAATGGCAGTACACGTTCCTTTGTCTGTTGAAGCTCAAGCTGAATCAAGATTTTTGATGCTCTCGGTAAACAACATTTTGGCTCCTAAGGATGGCAAACCAATTACTACGCCTACTCAAGATATGGTTCTTGGTAGCTATTATCTGACAATAGATATTCCAAATTCTTTAGGCGACGGAATGGTGTTTAAAGATTACAATGAGATGCTGATGGCATATTTTAACAAATTGGTTGATTTACATGCAACTGTGAGAGTAAGGGTCAAGCTTAATGAAAAAGATTCCGGTCAATTGGTTAGCAGTACGGTAGGACGATTCATTTTCAATGAATTTATTCCGCAAGATTTGGGATATGTGAACAGAAAAATCGATCGTTATGCGTTGGAGCTTGACAGACTGGTAACTAAAAAAACATTAGGTGATATTATTGATAGATGTTTTAGAAAGCATGGCAATACCAAAACAGCTGAATTGCTTGATAAAATTAAAGAAACAGGATTCCATTATTCGACGATTGGTGCTATAACAGTTTCAATCAGTGATATGAAAATTCCTGAGGCGAAAAAGGAATTAATGATAAAAGCCGAAGGCCAGGTTTTGGATTATGAAAAGAAATATCGACGAGGACTTTTAACCGACGAAGAACGATATGAAAATGTCATCAAAATTTGGAACAAAACAACTGAAGATGTTACTGAAGAGTTGATGAAAAATCTTGGAGAACTGAACAATCTCTATATTATGTCTCAATCCGGAGCAAGAGGTAGCCGAAATCAGATTAAACAGCTCGCGGGCATGAGAGGTCTTATGGCTAATGCGGTTGGTCAAACAGTTGAAATACCGGTTAAATCAAATTTCCGTGAAGGTCTTTCTGTTTTGGAGTTTTTCATTTCTTCTACAGGAGCCAGAAAAGGACTTGCAGATACAGCACTTAGGACAGCAGACTCAGGATACCTTACGAGAAGATTAGCCGATGTCAGTCAAGACGTTATTATTCGAGATTATGACTGTGGCACTGAAGAAGCATTGGAAGTTGAGGCTTTTATAGACAAAAAAGAAGTCATTGAAAATCTTTATGAGAGACTAGTCGGACGTTTTGTCCTTGAAGATGTCGTGCATCCTGAAACCGGAGAAATCATTATTGCAAAAAACAAGATGATTTCCGAAGAAATAGCACAAGAGATTATTGATGCGGGGATATTGAAGGTCAAAATCAGGTCTATTTTAACCTGCAAGAGCAAGATTGGATTATGTACTAAATGCTATGGAAGAAACCTTGCGACCGGAAAATTAGTTAATATTGGCGAGGCGGTAGGCTTTATTGCAGCTCAATCCATTGGAGAGCCAGGTACGCAATTGACGATGCGAACATTCCATACAGGAGGAATCGCTGCAGCGGTTGATATTACACAAGGTTTACCTAGAATAGAGGAACTTTTCGAGGCTAGAAAACCTAAAGGGCAGGCTATCATTAGCGAAATTGAAGGTACAGTAACCACCCATGAAACACCAAAGAAACGGGAGGTTATCATAACGAATGAGCAAACAAAAGAATCTAAAACCTACAATATTCCTTACGGGGCAATTATTGAAGTACAAACCGGGGACTTCGTTGAATTAGGTGGTAAAATTACAAAGGGTTCTGTTAATCCGCATGACATCTTAAGAATAAAAGGGATATTGGCACTGCAAGAATATATTTTGCAAGAAGTTCAAAGAACCTATAGGATGCAAGGGGTTGACATCAATGATAAGCATATTGAAGTTATCATTAAGCAAATGCTTGGCAGAGTCAAGATTGATGAAGCCGGAGATACTGAATTACTTCCTGGAAGCCTTGTCAGTTATCTAGATTATATTGAAACCAATAACAAGACGATTGAAGAAGGCAAAGAACCGGCTAAAGGTGATAGAATCCTTTTAGGAATCACAAAAGCTTCTTTAGCAACAGATTCATTCTTATCCTCCGCGTCTTTCCAAGAAACAACAAGAGTATTGACAGATGCGGCGATCAAGGGTAAGGTTGATAGATTGCTTGGATTAAAAGAGAATGTCATCATCGGCAAGCTGATACCTGCCGGTACGGGAATGAAGAAATATGATAGGATAGCAATAGGAGCACCTCCGGAAGAGTTGGAGCTAGTCTAGATAGAAACTGATAACAATGTCAAAACATGGATTTGCAAAAGTTTGTGGAATGTGTTAAATATATATTAAGCTTCAAATACTTATTGACATTGAAAATATCAGGTGTTAAAATTATCGAGTGTTTCTAATCATTAATGAATATGTAAGATTATATGCCTGGAAAGGCATATAATCTTCGTGATGTCTAAGAGGTGGTTAGGTGGATTTAGAAGCAGAATCAGATATACATAAGACAGTAGTCATAGGCAAAAAACAGGCTAAAAGACACATACTTAAAAATAAAGTTAAAAAAATTTATGTAGCAAGAGACGCAGAAGCACATGTCATAGTTGAAATTATTCAAATGTGCATAGAACGCAATATTGAAATTGAATATGTTGACCACAAGAAAGAGCTTGGAAAAATCTTCAAAATTGATGTTAACGCAGCAATAGCTGCTGTTATAAAATAAAAAAAGGAGGTGCTTGAATGCCAACTATTAACCAATTGGTAAGAAAAGGCCGAGAAGAAACAACACAAAAATCTAAATCACCGGCTTTGAATGTGAACTATAACTCGATGAAGAAAAAATACGTCAAAAATAGTTCTCCGCAAAAAAGAGGTGTCTGTACAGCTGTAAAAACAGTAACCCCTAAGAAACCAAACTCAGCTTTAAGAAAAATTGCCAGAGTTAGACTGACAAACGGTAATGAGGTAACAGCTTACATCGGTGGAATTGGCCACAATCTTCAAGAGCATAGTGTTGTTCTTATAAGAGGCGGAAGAGTCAAAGACTTACCAGGTGTTAGATACCATGTTATCAGAGGAACATTGGATACTTCAGGTGTAGACAAACGAAACCAGTCTAGATCAAAATACGGTACTAAAAAACCAAAAGCTAAAGTAGCGAAATAACGAAGAAAATTTCGGCACACTATGCGATTATATTAGATGCGTATACGCCTTTATGATATAAATAGAAGCATTTTGTGCACAACGACTTGTTTTTTGCTTTTGCAAAAAATCAGGTCGAGTACCTGTGAATTAAATTCATGTTAAGGAGGGAAGCGCAGTGCCTAGAAAAGGAAATGTACCCAAAAGAAAAATAATGGAAGATCCTATTTACAAGGATAAAATCGTTACAAAGCTTATCAATCAAATTATGTTGGATGGTAAGAGAGGTGTTGCTCAAAAGATTGTTTACGGAGCTTTTGATGCTATCGAAGAAAAAACAGGACAGGATGCCAAGGAAGTTTTTTATAAAGCTTTAAACAACATTATGCCTGTTTTAGAAGTAAAAGCTAGAAGGGTCGGTGGAGCCACTTATCAGGTTCCGATTGAAGTAAGACCTGAGAGAAGACAAACACTTGGCTTGAGATGGTTGGTAAATTATTCCCGCAAAAGGGGAGAAAGAACCATGCAGGAGAAGTTGGCTAAAGAAATTATGGATGCAGCAAACAGCACAGGAGCAAGTGTTAAGAAAAGAGAAGATACACATAAAATGGCTGAGGCAAACAAAGCATTTGCAAGCTTCAGATGGTAGAATAATGTAAGTCTGCCTTAGTTTAACAGGAGGAAAGTTGTGAGAGAATATCCTTTAGCAAGGACCAGAAACATAGGTATAATGGCACATATAGATGCCGGAAAGACTACCTGTACGGAGAGGATTCTGTATTATACAGGTAGAATCCATAAAATCGGAGAAACGCATGAAGGTGCATCTCAGATGGACTGGATGGCACAGGAACAAGAGAGAGGGATTACAATCACCTCTGCTGCTACTACATGTGCATGGAATGACACACGAGTAAACATAATAGACACGCCTGGACACGTTGATTTCACGGTGGAAGTTGAAAGATCATTGCGGGTCTTAGATGGAGCGGTTGCTATTTTTGATGCAAAAAATGGTGTAGAACCACAAAGTGAAACAGTATGGAGACAAGCTGACAAGTATGAGGTTCCTAGAATCTGTTTTGTTAATAAAATGGATAAAATGGGTGCTAATTTCTACTATTCACTTGAAACAATGGTTGAAAGACTAAAAGCTAATGTTGTTCCTATACAGTTGCCGATTGGCACAGAAGAGGATTTTAAAGGCATTATCGATTTGGTTGAGATGAACGCAAGAATGTATCTTGATGAAGAAGGCAATCAGGTTGAGATTATCGATATCCCTGCGGAGTATTTAGAAAAGGCTGAAGAATACAGAGAAAAATTGTTGGAGGCCGTTTCTGATTATAATGATGATTTAATGGTTAAATTCCTTGAAGGCGAAGAAATCGAAATCGCAGAATTAAAATCAGCGATTAGAAAAGCAACTGTAGCGGTTGATATTATACCCGTTCTATGTGGTTCTGCCTATAAGAACAAAGGAGTTCAATTGCTTCTTAATGCAGTAGTAGATTACCTGCCATCTCCATTGGATGTGCGTGCTATCACAGGCGTAACGCCAGAAGGAGAAGAGATTGTACGTACTTCATCGGATGAAGAACCTTTTTCTGCTTTAGCTTTTAAAATTATGGCCGACCCATTTGTTGGAAAACTAACTTTTTTTAGGGTGTATTCAGGAGTTATGGAGTCCGGGAGCTATGTCATCAATTCTACAAAGAATAAAAAAGAACGAGTAGGTAGAATTTTACAGATGCATGCCAACAAAAGAGAAGAAATCAGCAAAGTTTATGCCGGAGATATA
>JAFGVC010000059.1 GCA_016938195.1 Tissierellales bacterium
CCTCCAACTCGTTGTTTTCCATAGCATGATATAATGCTCCTGTAATTCTCATTTTTTCCTCAGCATCTTTTACGAGCGTCTCTGTCAAAAGAAAATATTGATTTTTCCCATTTTTTTTAGCATGATACATGGCTATATCAGCATTTCTGATTAATTCTTCAATGTCCAATCCATCTGTAGGATATACTGCAACGCCCGCACTCGCAGTAATGACAAACTCCTTATTTCTTAGATGAAATGGCTCATTGAATAAAGAAATGATTCCTTCCAATACCCGCGTCATATCTTCATGATTAGATATATTTTGTATCATAATTAAAAATTCGTCTCCCCCAACACGCGAAAGCGTGTCATACTCTCGAATATTTTTAGAAATTCGTTCTCCAACGGCTTTAATAAGTTCATTTCCTCCGTTGTGCCCTAATGTATCATTTGCAATCTTGAAAGAATCCAAATCTAGAAAAACGACACCAATCATTCTATTTGAGTGTTGGGCTTGTTCTATGGCTTTTATCATTCTCTCCTTAAAACCGAGTCTATTTGGTAAACCTGTCCGATGGTCGTGATAAGCCAAGTGATTAACCTTTTGCTGAATTTTTTTTCTTTCATTTATCTCTCTCATCAATGCTTCATTCGTCTGCAGGAGCTCCTCAGTTCTCTCTCTTACGATATTTTCTTGACGATCCAAAACCATTATGATTCCTTCTTCAGCCTTTTTCCTTTTATCATCATCATATAAAACCCCGATAAATTTCATGTAATGAGAATGATTTTGATTTGATTGAATAAGCTTGGTATGAAACCAGTACCAATTATTATCACCTTTTTTCAGTCTAAATTCAAGTTCGATTTGATTTAATTCTACTCTTTTAATTTTTTCGAAGGTCTTATTCCATTTTGCTCTATCATCAGGGTGCATTAATTCTTCAAAAGACTTACCCGTAAGAACCTTTTGATCAAATCCTACTTCTCTTATGCAATTAGGTGAAATGTAAGCAATCTTTCCTTTGTAATCAAGTGAAAAAAGTACATCCGTTCCGTTTTCTACAAGTGTTCTGAATTTTTCTTCGCTTCTTATTAGCGACTCCTGGTTATCCTCTAATTTATCAAGCAGTACATTCATTTCATTTCTGATTATGCTTATTTCATCAAAGCTTTGTTCTACTTCTAAACGAGTTGAAGCATTTTTCAAATTACCGATATTTTTAACATCATGACTTAACTTAACCAATCTTTGTAATAATGCTTTATCTAGCATCATTAAATTTCCTATAGCAATAATTAAAAAAGCAATCAATAATGCAATAATCATCAGTCTGACTGTTTGTGCTGCAATATGACTCGCATCCCTTTCCAATCGAAGTGTATATTGAATAGATGGATTACCTTCAATATCCTCTAATGCAGTGTTTAAAAACAAAGTCTCCGCATCAATCATTTCAAGAACAGGTCTTAATTCATCTTCATCATGATTCATACTTAGTACAATATCTAACATGAACCTCTCGCCGATTTGATTAATGCGATATTCGTTTAAACTCCTTACGGCGATAAGATTGCCTCGGATTGGCCCCTCAAAATTACTGGTCATAATGGGATGTGTTGATATGATAACGGGCCCCTCGGGTAACAAAATTAAGCCATTTAGTTTAAGGGTAGGATCATTGTTCCTAGTAATTCCCATATCTTCAAGCGCATCATGCAAGCTACTAGGTACAGCTATTTGTTCATTGAGTTGAGGGTCATAGCCTTTTTCAAAAACACATTTGCCTTTCGAATCAAGATAAATAAAATAGTCAAGATCAAGAATGACAAAAGCTTCATCAATCAAATTCTTATCGATATAGGATTTATTTCCATCTCCAATAAACTCATACGTCTCGTCCCAAGGTGCCCAATCTGATGTCACAGTTATCAGCTTTTGTGTCTCAGTCAAAATAGCATTTTCAAATAATGCTTTTTGTTCATAGGCATATTGCTTTTCAACCTCCAATATACCTTTCATTAAGAAAAATTCTAAGACAAAGTAGGTAATGAATAGTACTTCAGCAAAAGCAATCAAAAGTCCAAAAATAATTTTACGTCTCAAGGATTTGAATTTTTGTTTCATCATAATAAGATTTCCCCCTTATGTCGCAGTTAAATATTCTATTTAACCAAATATATCATACCCAAAAACGCAATAATTATTCATTTTGTTAATAAAATGATTGTTAAATGACAAATCCCAATAACAAAACCCCAATAACAATAAGAGGTGCTGGAATTTTTTTTAAATACAGAAGAATAATTGTCAAAATCGTAACAGCAACATAATCCAGTTCATAACCATTCTTATTCATCAATATGATTGCTGATACCGTAATCAAGCCCCCTGCAACGGCATTTATCCCCTTCAAGGACACTTTAATACCTCTGATTTTTTTCATGTTTTCCCAGACGGGATAAACGAAATATATTAATAGGAGTCCGGGAAGAAAAATACCAATGCCGCCTGCGGCTGCGGCTAAAACCTGCCAAAACGTCCCATTATCCCTCATTGCCATTCCGCCTGCATAGGCACTAAAACTAAACATAGGTCCTGGTAATCCTTGCACCAGACCATATCCAGTCAGAAACTCCTGACTTGTCATATATTGATTAATTTCAACCAGTTCAGAGTACATCACCGGAACCACCACCTGACCTCCTCCAAAAACCAGATAACCATATCTATAGAAGCTTTCAAAAATCTTCAAAATCTTAATGTCCCAAAGCATCGTTAATATAATCGTGCCGATTGCGATTGCGATAAATGTCCCCAGATAAATCCATGGTGGCTGTAAATTAACACGATTCCATAAATTTTTCTCTTTGGAGGAAATGATGCCTACTGCTCCTCCAAGTACTAGGACCACCGGAAAAATCCAAGGATCTCTTATTAAGTAAGTAATAATAGCTGATAAAGCAAAAAGACTGACTGTTACTTTATCAATCAAAACCTTACGTCCTATACGATAAGCCGCCAAAACGATAAATCCTACGGCCATAGGTCCAATATATCGTAATACTTTTGGCGATAAACTTTTCGCGTCTAAAAACTGATAAAGAAAGGATAGCACAGTCATAATAATTAATACCGGTAATGCCCAGACCAACATTGTATAAAATGCCAACAAAGGACCTCCCACCTTATATCCAGTTGCAACAATGGTTTGTGTACTGGTTGGTCCCGGTAGGATGCTGCAAAGTCCAACAAGCTCAATTAACTCTTCTTCTTCAAGGTATTTTTTTTTCGCTACCAGTTGGTCCAGAAAAATCCCTACATGCGCCTCCGGTCCTCCATAAGCGCTCAAAGAGCATACAAGGACATCTTCTAAAAAGACAGACCATTTAATATTGCTCATCGTATTATCAGGCATTTGATTCCTCCTATAGCAAAATATTTATATGCAACCATTTATCATTGGGATAAATCCTCTATTTAGCTATTTTATATTGATTTTCATCTTTTTTTAATGTTATTAGCATCGTATTATCAGACCTTGATGAGAAATTTAGCATAATAACCGAAACCATAATCACCAACATTCCAAATAATTGATGCACTTGAACCGGCTTATCATAAAAAACCAGATTAACTAAAACTGTCACCACCGGAACCATATTATTGAATACATTAGTTGTTGTAACACCCAGCTCTCGGATAGCCACCACATAAAAAGCATAACTCAAACAAGCATTCAATACAATCAGATTGATAAGATGTATCCATTGAACGTAAGACAACACAGACAGATGAACAGGATGCAAAAATAAAAAAACAGATGATGATGCAAATGCCCCCAACGATTGCACCATAAATATCTCAGCTAATTTATATCGTTTATAATAGCGGTCTGCTAAAAAGCAAAAAGCTACCCATGCCAACACTGCAATTATCAAATAAACATATCCCAATAGATTAACCGTCATACTAGCTTGATCCATTCCTATTACAAAATAAACACCCACAACAGACCCTAAGATACAAGTAGTCTTAAGCCTTGTAAGTGTCTTATGAAATAAAAATCGATCCACCAATAAACAAACCACCGGTATTATCGCTAATAGAATTGAAGCCGTAGACGAATCAATCTTCTGAATACCAAAATTAACAAAAATACCATACATAGTAATGCCAATAATACCCGAAAAAAATAGCCCGATAAAATCTTTTTTATTAATGGAAAATTTCTTTCTAACAAAAAAATTATATCCCACTAATAGAATTGTTACAAAAAAGAATTGAACAGCCGTCAGTGCTCCTGGATGAATGTCTGATAGCAAAACTTCTCTAGAAATAAAGCTAATCCCCCAGATAATCGATGCCAGCGTAATGGCTATCAGCGCAAATATTTTATTGATTCCCATTTCTTCTCCTCGGGGATGACTATCCTATGATATTATCCAAAGGGATTTTATCTTCATCAACAGCAACGATAGCACTCATTTCAAGCGCAAGTCCTCCATATATTTCACTACTTATCGTTGCTACTCTTGCTGGAGGATTCTTCGGAAAATATTGTCTATACACCTTATCAAACTCGGGGAATACCGTATTGTCTGCAAAATAAAACGATGTAGACAATACATCTTCCATGGTTGAACCAAGCTCTTCTACAAGCGTCTTCACATTATCGAGAATTATACGTGTCTGTTGCTCAACTGATCCATGAACGATTTTTCCTTCAATGTCCAAACTGAGTTGCCCCGATATATAGGCGACCCCATTATGAATCACCGCCTGAGAATAACTAGGTGTAGGTGGTACGCATTTCTTTGAATAAAATACTTTCTTTTTCATTAAATGATTCCTCTCATGTAAATTTTTCTTATGGTTTGATATTAACCTTTGATATTATACCACAGCATTAATTCAAAGATGCTATTTTTTTGTTTTTATCTTTTCACCCCTGTTATTTTGCAATATATGACACCCATATTGCCATCTGCTTTATCAGCGTCCTTTTTGTCTACGCCAAGAGAAAAACTTAGGTATTGCTCCGGATCATCTCCAAAGCCAGAGAAAGACGTGTGCCTCCCCGAAACCTTATGCTGTCCAAGTTCATTGCTGTAAATACCGTTTCTCACCAAAGTGGCATATCCATAAGCATCTGTTTCAATCTCGAAAAGGTTGCTCGAATCATCTCGGATATATTTCATGCTTACCGTTCCTTTAAGAGGATAACTCTCTCCGGATTCATGTTTGATCTGAAAATCAAAGCTAAAGCTTTGACTGGTTCCTTTTTTAAAAACAATGGGTTCCATATCAAATACTGCGTCTTCATGATATGCTTTTTTAATCATAATGGGTTGAATGGCAATCTCTTTTGGCGGATCGTCAAGTATTTCGAAAGCCAGGTTACCTTCACCGCGTTTTATGCCATAAGCTTCATACGGGTCTTGCATATTTCCTGAATCTGTAGTGCTTCCACCTTCGCCACAGGCTGATAAAAGAATAGTCATCAACATAAACAGCGTGATTGCAACAGCAATACGCCTATTATTTGATCTTCTTTTTTTTATAAATCCTTCTCTTTCCATTAGATTTCCTCCTTAATTATAAACCATTTATTTATAAAAATTATTCTGAATATATTATATCATATTATGATTTTAATAATAAAGAATAGCGTCAGGATTGTAATAAAAATAGAAACTTAAAAAAACGCTAAAATAACAGCGTTTTTCTAAGATTTCATCTATTAAGAATATCATTTATTATTAAATAAATCAACTAAGCCAGAGAGCTCTTTTATAGGGCTATTTACACCTTTAGTTTCACCTTTTGAACTCCCTGCTGCTGCAAATACACGATTAGCCATTCTGCTAAAAGGCAATGATTGCAACCACACAACACCTGGACCTTTTAATGTGCCTATAAACAATCCCTCTCCACCAAATAAAGCACTTTTTACATCTCCCGCAAATTGAACATCAAATTCAACTGATTTTGTCATGGCTACAAGGCATCCTGTATCAATACGTAGCTGTTCTCCAGCCAATATTTCTTTCCTGATAATCGTCCCGCCTGCATGAAGAAAAACTTTGCCATCTCCTGACAATTTTTGCATAATAAATCCTTCTCCACCAAAGAACCCTGCTCCTAATTTTTTTTGAAAATATATATCGATAGCCACTCCCTTCGCGGCACATAAGAAAGCATCTTTTTGACAAATTAATGTTTCACCATATTCCGTTAAATCAGCTGCCATTATTTTTCCGGGATAAGGAGCTGCGAAAGCAACATGTGCTTTTCCGGCTTTAGTATTGGTAAACAGTGTCATAAATAAACCTTCTCCTGTAACCAGTCTTTTACTAGCTCCCACTAACTTGCCCATCAAACCTTTTCCTTGACCCTTACCACTACCATCACCAAATATGGTTTCCATACTGATTCTATGGTCCATATACATCATTGCACCCGCTTCAGCTAAAGCACTTTCTCCGGGATCTAGCTCAACCTCTACAAACTGCATATCATCGCCAAATAATTTGTAATCTACTTCATGTGCTTGACTCATATGTGCCTCCTAGTATTTAATTGATGATTAATTACTTAATTATATACTCAACACTCATTTTGTTCAATATTGTTAAGGTCATCAAATAACTGACTAAAGTCATCTCTATAGCGTTGTCCTGTGGCTTGTTTTCTTTTCTTTGTTCCAATGATTCGCGATCATAGTAAACACCATTACATCCTCCAAATCTAAATCACATATCAAAAATTGTTTTAGATTTAGTAATTTTATAATTGCTTATCTTTATCGATGCCACTACTGTTTGCGTTGTATAATCTACCGTTTGTGTAATTTATATTGTAATGCTATCCAACTTAGTTCGATAATAAAATAGAAGTATTATAACTTTTTGGAGGGATTATTTATGAATAGAATAAAACGGATAATCAGCTTAGTATTAGTGGTGAGTATGTTAGTTAGTCTATCATCAAATGCAGTCTACGCAGCTGATGAAATAAGCGGGTATTCAGATATGGTTTCTCCGGACGATTGGTCATATAATGCCCTATCGACAGCAGTCCAAAACGGAATTATAAAAATGGATAAAGGGAGAGTACGCCCTTATGACGAACTAAATCGGGCTGAAATGATTACTATGATATTAAGAGCATTAGGGATTGATAATACTGATGAAAACCTTAGCTCTTATATGTGTGATATTAGCTCTTTTGAAGATGTTAGTGAAAGTGATTGGTACTACAATGAAATGTCTATCGCTTATAAACTGAAATTAATAAAAGGAACTGGAGAAACAACACTCTCTCCCAAAGCCGTTACCACTAGAGAACAAGCCTTCACAGTTTTGGCACGAGTTCTGGAGTTAAGAGACACGTCCATGGACATAACATCTTTGGATGCATTTGTAGATACTAGCGATATTTCTAATTGGGCATTACACCCCATAGCCATGTTGGTGCGTAACGGTTATGTTTCCGGATATAATGGATACCTTAATCCCAATGAAATAATGACACGCCAAGAATTTGCTCAAATATTGTTTAATCTATTTGAAAATTGTTATGTAAAGGATGCAAATATAGCTCAATTAATGTCAGGAAAAATTGTTGACAGCAACGTTATCATCACCGGTAGAGATTTAACTCTTTCAGATGTAGAAATTACCGGAGACTTAATTATTGGTGACGGCGTAGGAAATAGTAATGTAACGCTAGAAAATGTTCATGTAGGCGGCAGACTGATTATTAGAGGAGGCGGAGAGAACGGAATCCATCTGAACAATTCTTCTTTTAACAGTGTCATCGTAAGAAAGTTATCTGAAGGCAACATTGGCATTTTGGGTGACGAAAAATCCGTGATTGACAATATGGAAATAACTGATGGAAATAACAGCATAATTGTTGATGTTCGAATTCTTAGATTAATTCTATCGGGCGATAATCTAGATATCGTTGTAAAAAATAGTATTGAAAGCGCCCAAGCTTTTGGTGATTATATAAAACTATCAGGAAATGGCACCCTTAATCAATTAGAGCTTTTTAAAGGTGTACACCACATTACGGTTGAAATCCCTAAAATGATTCTGACAAACTCTTCGGAAAATGAAGTTATTGTCATTGATAAGAGTGGCAAGGAAAATTTCTTTCCTTACGGAGAAAAGGCAGTTACATCAGCTATTGGATATTATAACGAGTGGACATCAACCGTCCGTTCCTCTTCCCCAAGAGTGTTTTATCAAATCAACTTCCACTCCAATGGTGGTAGCAATATTTCTATGAGAAATGTATTAGAGGACAAAAGTTTAGGTGGGCTACCTGTGCCAATTAAATCCAGTTACGTTTTTGTGGGATGGTATACTGATGATGAGACTTTTGTTAATGAAGTCAATAGTAATACCATAGTGACAGATAATATGGATTTGTATGCTAATTATTTCGAAAGTGTTGGCATAACTGAAGTTGATGCATCTAACAAAATATCTGTCAGCGATGTGGCTAAAGATTATGAAATTCAAATTGTATCAAGTGATTCATCAATGACTGCCTCTGATGTATTAGATGGAATGACTTTTGAATCGTTATCCGAAGACAGCAATGTTTTTTCCGGAATTGAAGTTATCGGTGGAAAAGGTATCTTTTCAGTTGTACCTAAAGATGGATATACGCCAAATTGTTCATATACATTAACGCTAGACAGTGATAAACTTACATTTTCCAATCAGACAAGTACGATTAGAGTAATGGAGTATTCCACCGAACTTGGCGAACCTGAATTAAATGTTAGCCTATGTGAAGATGTAAAGATTATACCCGCTAGTACTATAAGTGATGTGACTGAAAATGGAATGTCCATAAGCAGTCTTAGTACATCTTTATATTCTATAGGAAGTCTTAGCACAACCTCAAGTGATGCTATTACCGAAACATTTACCTATTTAGGAAGTGAAATTATTAATATCGGAGATAAGCTTGCCGTCTATGTTGGAACAAAGCCAGAAGAAAGAATAGCTGGAACTGATTATTCTGACGAGGATATAAACTATGTCCTGATTACAAGCAAAGATGGCTCTACGTTCGGTTATACCCAAGCTGATCCGGAAGAAATTATATTCATGCCTGATTTGATACCTGTGAAAAATTCAGATGACGCGGATGGAGATTCTAGCAATAATTCTTTAATTATTGAAGTAGAAAAATTAACCTTTGATGATCAAGACGACTATAATGATTTTGATTTAGAAGAGTTTGTACTTGATGCTTCTACTACAATCGATGTCGGCGATTACATTGTCTTTTACTCCAGTGCAGACGCATTATGTACGATAGAAACCGATCCTATAAATGATGATTTGGTTTACGGCTTAATATCATCTGTCAAAAAATACAGTGGATATTATGTGATTAACTACACAAATGCTACCTACAACGATTATGATTCATATTTTAGCATTACTGTAAGTCAAGAAATGACCTTTGACCAGTTGACAGAAACCATAGATATACAAGCAATAAGCGAAGATTTAACGTTACAGATTCAATCAAGCGGATTTGCTGATGCAGCTGCCGAATACCTAATAGAGCTTGCAAAATCAGATGAAATTACAAGAGCTCAATTAGCAGAAGAAATGGGTGTAACCGACTTTAAAATGGAAGAAGTCTCTGCACAAGGTCTCTTCGGTGATGGACCTAAAGTAGATGTGAATTTTGAAATCACAAAAGATTTAAAGCATTTTACAGGGGAGGGTCTCCGTATCGTGGTTGTAGTCAGCTGTGAAGTTGACTTAAATGATGATTTGAAGTTTGTTGTCTCAGGTTCTTTTGCAGAAGAACTCATCGTAAGAAGAAACCTAAGCACTGAAAAGAAAAGAGTAGTGGTTAACGGCAAGAAAATTAATGAGAGATTTGTTTATGCAAGCATTGATGTCTACAGTTATACATATTTAGGATTAAAATTGAATTTATATTCTGAAAAGAAAAGTGCCTTTACCGACAAATTAGATATTGTTGAAACTATCAAGGATATAAAAGAATTAGCTGATACCAGTGTAAATGAAGCTGATAGTAAAATTAGTGAATTTTATGAGTTGTATCAGGAAATGATGGATATAGAACACGGATACTTTGAACTGTTTGCCGTTGAGATGTGTTCAATTGAAGGGCCTATAGATCCTTTATATATCGTTAAATTTGGATTTACTGCAGAATTCGTCGTTTCACTTAATGCTGATATTTCTTTGGGTGCACAGTTTAGTTATGAAAAAGGAACAAGATATGCTTACACTTTCATGATTAAGAGTAGCCTGTATTCAAAGAGTACCACGAATCTATTAAGTGAAAGGTATGAATTTACGCTTTATGCTATGGGAACAGTAGCCATACGTGCAGGCGTAAGACTGTCCCTTCAAGTCGGACTATTTTCAATTAAACTTGACTCAATCGGCATATCAGCAGAAGCCGGAGCTTATTTCCAAATCTGGGGATTCCTGTATTATCATCTGTTATATCAGAATAACCAGAGAATAACAGACTATTCCGGGGCATTATACATGGAGCTTGGAACCTACGTGACAATTAAATTCATTGCTCAGGCATTGGATAAGACCTTCAAATACAGCAAAGAAATTTATGGGGATAGTTGGCCTCTCTGGAATGCAGGTGAACAGTATTACACCTATGACTTTAATTATACTTTAACTGATGACACTGATGATTTTATATTGAAAGGAGAATCTTCAAGCTACGTCATTCCTTCAGGGGTATACCGTATGAAACAGATGGATTTTGTTACTGGAGATTTGTCCGAAGAAAAGTGTGATTATTCCAATTTTAATTTCTTAATAAAAAATGATATAAATAAAGCCTTTTCAGTTAGCAGTACCGGTGTGATTACAGTGAATCCACCAGTAGACAGTTTAATTGAAACAGCAATACTAGAAGTGACCTGGAAGACGGCACCGCTTGCTTTTACTTCTGCACCAATATCTAGAATCTTTACACTCTATTGGGATAATCTCGCAGATAGCTATGCAATGACCTTTGACTCCAATGGTGGAAATACCGTTCAAACAATACAAGGTGCCTACAATAGTTCAATTACTTTACCAACCCCTATTAAAACCGGATATAATTTTGATGGTTGGTATACGGACAATAATACGTTTCTGAACTCTTATTCCGATAATAAAATGCCCGCCGTTAATCAGACATTGTATGCAAAATGGACGCCTCAAGAAGTTAAGTACACAGTAAGGCATTATCAGCAAAGCTTAGATAAATCCCAATATGAGTTAGTAAATAGCCAAGAGCTTTTAGGAACAGCCGGAAGTACCACGAGTCCTTTGTTAAATACTTATAGTGGTTTTAGTGCACCGATGACTGAATCTATAATTATAAAAGGTGATGGCAGTTCAATTGTTAATTATTACTATGACAGGAACACTTACACCATGACTTTTAATAAAGATGACGGTTCAGAGAATATTATTAAAACCTATCCATATGGAACTGAGATTACTTCACCGACTGTGGAAAGAAACGGTTATACTTTTATAGGTTGGGATTCTACCGTGCCAAGTACGGTACCCGCTTCAAACACTACCTATACTGCACTGTGGACAAAAAAAGCTTTTACTATTAATTATGACCTTGCCGGAGGAAGTGTGAGTAGCGCCAATGCAACAACGTATGCTGTGGACACAGCAACTATCACATTAAATAATCCGACGAGATCCGGTTATCAGTTTGTCGGTTGGACCGGAACCGGATTAAGCCAAGCTACAGAAATAGTGACTATACCAATGGGTTCTACAGGAAACAGATATTACACAGCGACATGGAAAGAAATTACTTACCTTGTATATCATTATCAAGAAGATTTATCAGATAACTATTCAATACTGTCAGATATAGATTGTATATACGGTGTTGCCGGTGAACAAACGCAAGCAGTAGGAAAATCCTATACTGGATTTACGGCAAAAGCAATTACTCAATCGTCCATAGCAGCGGATGGCACTACAGTGATTAGCGTCTATTATGATAGAAATACTTACAAAATACATTTTATGCCTATGGAGGGCATTTTCACGGATGCCAGCCTTGTAGAACCTATTGAAGTCAAATACGGTGAAACACTTGCAATGCCTACTGCTGTATCCTTTGAGGGATATATATTGACAGGTTGGAATACGACAGAAGCAAGGGATGGCGTAACTTATAACGAAGATGTACCCATTATTAATCTGACAACTGTAGATCAAGCAGATATTCATTTATATGCAGTGTGGACAAAACGTTCCCTTTCTGGCTCAGGAGCCTTCGGATCGAAGTACAGCGCTACTTATCAAGTTTTCGACTTTATCTTAAATTCGAATTTCATTAATGGAAGAGCTTACGACTCATCTTGGGGTAATGCATCATTCTCCACCGGGCATCAGTTTACTGTTGAGATGATTAATGGTCGGTATTTTACATTAGTTAAAACAGGTGATGTAAACTATCCTGTTGCTCTCTACATGTATGAAAGTGATGGAACAAGAGCCGTTCACACAGTATCAACTCCGGTCTTCTATGATTCATCTCAAATCGGAATGGTCACAAATGAAACCTTGATGGGAACAAATTGTACAGCGACGCTGCAAAATCTATACGGAAATGAGTGGGAAAAAGGCCTTTTAGCAGTCGGAACAGTTAATTACTTATGGACAGAAGGATTTATGTTTATGAGTAGTAACGGTTTTGGTTACTACATTAGCGGAAAGACCGCTATGGCAGAAACCGGTACTCAAATCTTAACGAATCAGATCACAAACCCAACTATAGATCAACTTGAAGCTGTCCAAGGTTTTGCTACAGGACCATTGACAATTACTGATTAGGAAAAAAACAGTAGAATAGTACGGTCATGTTAAAAGTCCCATCAACTGCTTCGAAAGAGTAGATTCCGTGATTTTTTTCAGTAATTCCGGCAATACTTCGGGTGCCGTAGCCGTGCCCCTTATGAGGTGAAAGTGGAAGTTCCCCTTTAAACAGTATCGTTCCTTCATAAGGATTTGTAATTCGTATGGCAATCTTTTCATCTTGCTTTTTACAGATAATTGTAATTTCTCTTTTATTCACATCTGTGATTTGCATATTGGCATGTATGGCATTATCCAGACCATTTGCCAGAATCAAACCAATTTCGACGGGGTTGATTGATAGGTTCTCAGGAAGGTTGATTTCATGATGAAATGTTATCCCTTCCTGTTTACCTTTTTTTATATAAAAAGATAAGATGACATTGATATAATAATTCATGCAATACTCAATTAATGGAGCTTGGTCAAGCTCATAATCCATGTTTTTTATATATTCTTTTGCTAGACCACATTGATTTTCATTTAAAAGATCATAAATAGTAATCAAGTGATGACGAATATCGTGGCGTAAGACTTTAGCCTGTTCGATATTCTCCTGAATGGATTCAAATTCTTTTTTATGCATTTCAAGTTGTAAATTAATAATATCTTTTTCTCTCCGGAGGTCATAAAACTCACTTATATTCTTAAAGTTGATATAAATGATAACATAAAAAGAAGCGGCTAGGATAAAAACAATCGAAAGCGGAAAAATATTTTCAGGACAAAGCGTAAGCGGCGTAGGATAATACATTAAACTATAAATCAGTACCATCAAAAGGGTAGGAACTAGGCTAATAATATTCCACCCCTTATTAAAGTCTTCTAATACTTTAAGATACGGTTTACGGAAGTAAACAATGAATAAAGTGATTATAACGGCATCAGCAATTACTTCTGTAATAATAAAAAAAAGATAACGGCTTGTTAACATGAACACCACAATACCTACAAATCTTCCCATTGAACTAAATATACTTGTAACAATAGCAAATAAAACAGTAGCAAAACTTGATTTTGCTACCAGTAGCAAAGATAGAAATGCAGGTAAAGTAGCACTCAAAGGGAAAATTCGACCAAAGAATTCAGCACCGTATGTGTGTACAATCATAAAATTAAAAGCTAGAATAAACACGCTAGTAGAGGTAATAATAATAATTGCTTTTTTTTTAGAGAATCTGAATTCAATTAGTAGAGACATGAAAATAGTTAGAAAAATAAGTTTGTATAATAAATACCCGAAAATTAGCATTGTGATCGCTTTTCCTCCTTGAAGAAATAATCAAGGTAGTCCTTTTTCGTTTGCCTGAACAGATTTCTAGATATTGGTACAATGGTATTGTCTATCATAACGCAGTCACTGTCTTTTATACCGGAAACGTAATTCATATTGACGATAAAAGACTTATGACATTTAGTAAAACATGGGTTCTGTAACAGTATTTTTGCAAAAGTAGTCAAACTAGAATAAGTTGAAATCGTCTTTCCAGTTTGAAGATGAAAGAATACTTTATGATTTAAAGACTCAATAAATTGAATGTCTCTTATATGAATACGTAGCAATTGACCCTTTGTTTTTACTACTATAAAAACTTCTGATTTTTGAGTCATGTCCTCCGCAAGCTTTCTTAATAGAAATAAAAGTTCTTTATCTAAATGATTTTTTAACATGTAATAATAAGCATTATATCGGTATGACTCAACAGCAAAATCACTGCTAGAGGTTAGAAATATTATCTTGCATTTAGAATCGATTTCTCTTATTTTTTCAGCTAATTTAAGACCGCTAATTTCAGGCATTAAAATATCAAGAAAAATTAGATCGAAGTGTTTATTCATCTTATAAGCTGATAATAATTCATATCCGTTATTAAAGGTTTTCACTGAAAAACCTTGGTATTCGTCATTATCACGAAATATGTCGTAAAGATGGGATTCTGTTTTATTGAGTTCTTTCAAATTGTCATCACATATAGCGATTCTCATATAATTCTCCCTTCCTATTACCGAAGTACCACCCTTGCTTACACAAATGACATCACACCGACAGATATTTGTGTGAGTTGTAAAACAAGCATAGATAGAGGTTCATCAATACTGCTTTCAGTATGCTGAGCAAGTCAAACAAAACGTCCCCTCGACTTACCCACGACTTATAAAAATAACAATATAATCACAGCTAATAAATTTGCTGAGAAGTGAGATAAAGCGCTCACCCAAACATTATTAGTTTTTATAAATATCATTCCATAGATAAGACTATTGATAAATATAAACAACACATCATAAGAAACAATTATAAAACTTCCAGTCATTATGTGCCCCAACGAAAAAAGTGCTGAAGAAATCAACAAGGCTAGATTAACCGGCAAAAAGGACTGAATGTGTTTCTGAAAAAACCCACGCCAAGCGATTTCTTCTCCTAATGCAAAAACAAACAGCTGAATAATCAGAATAGGAAAAGTGCTCATCTTAAGCATCGCTTGGCTTCTAGATAAAACGTGTTCAATATAATTTAGCAAAATAAATTCTGCAAAGATAATTACTAAAATATTCATCATAGAGGGCAAGAGCATCCACATCCATAGGCCTGGTTTTCGCACCTCTTTACTGATTAATTTGAAATCAAATCCACACTCTGGAAATGTTTTTCTTTCAAGAGTTTTCAAAACAAAGAATCCAACAATACCAATAATTACCGATATTCCTGAGACTGCTGCACCAAATAGATTTGTTAACGAAAAAAGTGCCATTATTACCAAAAAAATCACTTTAATTATGCTATTCCTTTTCATTGAATTTTCTCCTAAATTATATGAACTTATTTTCTACATAACCATAAAAATGCTTTGTATTTTAGAAATTATGGAATATTCACAAATATCTTCTAAATTCTAGCATTAAATGTATCCATATCAGACCTTAAGAGAGCCTCTGAAGCCTCTTGAAGCATAATATGATTCTGCACTATTGTGATACACAAATACCGTTTCATAGCGACAGTCACAAAAAATAGCCCCACCAAGCTTTCTTATGTGATCAGGTGTTTTAATCCAGCTAGATGTTTTCGTATCAAAGCTCCCCAATTTCTGAAGTTCTCGATATTGTTCTTCATCTAGTATCTCAATCCCCATATTATAAGCCATCCCCTCTGCGCTATCATGTGGCTTGTTTTCTTTTCTTTCTTCCAACGCCTTTCTATCATAACAAACACTTCTTCGTCCTTTAGGACTTTCCGCCGAACAATCAAAAAACAAATAGTCGCCGTTAATATCATCATAAGAAATAACATCAGGTTCGCCACCAGAAATTTCCATTAGATATAAGGCTAATTGCTTTTCTTTATTAGCTATAATCTTTGAATTCACTTCATTCCAATCAATTTTTTGATGACGCATCAGGTTTTCTTCGAAACGGGTCCTCAATATAACAAGTAATCCTTCCAACTCTTGTGATGATAATTCGACTATTTTAGACCCCATTTAATTCCTCCCAATCATATTAATTTTCCAAAACATTGCGTGTGGGTTCTACAGGCTATAGTTCCAACTCGCACAATATGTTATATATTCAGGTATTTCCAAACCCGGATTATGGAATTCCCATGCTCCATTTAATCCTAACTCTTGAGTTGCAAGGTCAAAATGAGCAATAGCAATCCCTAAGTCAATTCTCTGAAACTGAAGAGGATATCTCTTAGTTCTTTCTAAGTAAAAGTGCAACCTTTGTCCATTTTTGATGACTCTCCATGGCTGCTTGTTAGAGGCTGAAGGTCCAATACGTATCATTTCCAATGCTTGAATATATTGTTCCCCGGACTGTTCGTTTTCAAAATCTCCAATTGTCAATGGTTTCCCATAAGCTTTGTTAAAGAACAATGCATCAAAGGGCTTGCGATAATCTGAACCAGCCAATTTACGCATGGTACGGTCCATAAAATGACTTTTTTCTGCCGAATATCCCACTGGAGTGATGGCAATAATTTTTTCTGCTGAATCTTTTATTACCACACCTTCAAAGTCATTCAGCTTGTATGTACCTCCTAACCAACAGGTTCCTAATCCTTGCTCTGTAGCTAAAAGTATTCCTTTTTCTAAGAGATATCCTAATTTCTCCATATCTTGAGGCGATTTTTTTGCTATGGCTACAATAAATATTTTGGCCCCTTTAATAACGCCATAAGTGCCAAGCTTTATCCCATCTAGGTTATTCAACTGGATGGCTGTAAATCTGACTTCTCCATCAAAAATACAGGTAAGTCCTTCCATATATTCGATTATCTGAGATACGATCTCATTTTCCAATGGCACATTCTCATAAGTTCTAACCGATTTTCGACTGCGCATGGATTGAAAAGGTTTTTTTAACGTCAACATTTTCTCACTTCCTATTTTATAATAAATATGCACAGTTACTGAAGTATCACCCTATCTTACATAAATGCTCGCTCATATTGTTTTGGAATATCGATATTTATGCCATATTTAGCAGCTTGATTTATAGGAAAGTAAGGATTGCGAAGGAGTTCTCTCCCTAAAGCTATAAGGTCTGCACGTTCATTCCCTAGAATTTCTTCTATCATCGGGATGTTGTCAATATGGCCAACCGCAATCGTTGGTATTTTACAGGCTTGACGTATGGCTTCAGCCTCTTTAATTTGATAACCAGGAAAAGCATTGATATTCCAAGGTCCATTACCGCTAGTGCTCACATGAACAATATCAATACTATCTCGAACTTGATTAAGCATTTCTATCATATCCTTGAGCTGATAGCCGTCTTTCAAATGTTCTGTCGCTGAAATCCTTAGAGAAATTGCTTTGTCATTTGGCCATACATTTTTTATTGATTCTAATATTTCTTTTAGGAAACGGAGTCGATTTTCTTGACTACCGCCATAATGATCTGTTCGTTTATTGCTATGAGGTGATAAAAACTGATTAATTAAATAGCCATGCGCGCCATGAATTTCAAGCATATCAATGTCGGCTTCATGAGCCAATTGTGCCGAACGAGCAAAGGCGTCAATGATATTCGATATTTCTTCAACGCTTAATTCTTCCGGAACAAGAGAGTCTTCATTAAAGGCAATCGGACTTGGCGCTACCAGTTTTTCTTTGCCATTGTACTTTCTGCCTCCATGGTTAAGCTGAATGCCTACAGCTGCGCCATGGCTTTTAATTTGTTGAACTAAAGCTTGCATACTGTCACCTTGGCTTTGGTTCCAAAGACCCAGATCCCTGTCTGAGATTCTACCATTTGGCATAACACCGGTGGCTTCGATAATTATCAGTGAAACTCCTCCAATGGCACGGGTATTATAGTGAATAGCATGAAAATCACCGACCAGACCCGCATCTGTTGAAGAATACATACACATAGGCGGCATGATGATTCTGTTTTTTAGTGTTAAATTTTTTAGCGTATAGGGTTCAAAAGATTTAAGTTTTTTCATTGGTTTTCCTTTCAGCATATTTTTTCCATATTTACTCCATTGTTCTAACATGATGTTTTTTAGATACAATTATTAATCTTATTCTAAAATAAATTGAGGAGTACAATGAAAATAAAGTTAATATCAGTATAAATAAAGCAAGGAGGAAAAGCAATTCTTTATAGCAAAATAATCAGATATTGAGTAAAAATTATGCAAATAATAATTTATTGCGATTGAAATTAATTATCATTTAATTGTTGACATATATCTTTTTCACGATTATAATAAAATAATATTTTGAACATATGCCTGAAACAGCGAGTGCTCAAAAATGAACCCCCAAAAGACAATAATAACAAGGAGATGTTATGAAAAAAATATTCCTTTTCCCTTCTGAAAATTTAATGATTAGTATTCCAGTCGTCCTAGTGCTAGGATTTGTAGCTGGTTTATTTCTTAACATAACCTTTTTAAAAGATTATATTCTAATATTTACATTTTTAATGATTTATCCAACGATGATTGGGTTTAAAATCAGAGAAGCTATTGACCTTTCTCATATGAGAGTCGTAGTCGCTAGCTCCATTGTCAACTTTGTCTTGATTCCTCTATTAGCTATAATCATGGGGCAATTGTTTTTAACGCAACAGCCCCAACTTTATGCCGGTCTTATTATGATTTCATTATTTCCAACTAGTGGGATGACTATTTCATGGACTATGATTAGTAAAGGAAATGTATCCGCAGCCATTAAAATTACAGCTATCAGCTTGATGCTTGGTTCATTTCTAGCACCGCTTTACTTATATTATATAGTAGGAGCAATGATAGAAGTTGATGTAATAGGCACATTTATCACTGTCATTCAAATTGTAGTTCTACCCATGATTTTAGGTCAAATCACCTACAAATTACTGATGAAAAAATACAGTTCAGATCAATTTAATTCTCATATTAAGCCCTACTTGCCAGCATTCAGCATTTGGGCTATGATATTTATTATTTTTACAAGCATCAGTTTGAAATCCAAGATGATTGTGCAACATCCAGAAATTATTTCAACCACATTATTATTACTAATCGGCTTTTATATCATTAATTTTGCCATGAGTACAATTATTGGTAGACAACTATTTTCAAGAGCGGACAGCTATGCATTTGTCTACGGAACCGTTATGAGAAACCTTTCCATTGCGCTAGGGTTAGCAATAGCATCTTTTGGACCGGATACAGCACTCATTATTACCATTGCTTTTATCTTACAAGTACAAGGTGGTGCTTATTACAGTAAACTCGAAAATCACTTTGGTTGTCTTAATACAAGTGGCAAAGATATCTCAAATACAGCTCCTTGATTATTGTATACCGTTATTTCTCCTCCCATAGACGTAACCGCTGATTTTGCAATAGATAAGCCTAAACCAAAATGACCCTTCTTTCCTTTATAAAAGCGTTCAAATATGTGAGGTAAATCTTTTTCATCAATACCGGACCCATCATCTCGAATCTTTATCACCGCAGAATTCCCCTTCGTAAAAAGCGATACCTCAGCATAGCTGTGTGCATATTTAATGGCATTTGACACTATATTAATGACCACTGCCGATAGCAAAGCGTCACTCACTTTGACCTCTATCCTATCTTCATTGACGCTTAGTATAAGCTCTTTGTTTTCTTTTATGGCGTATCCCCTAATTTTTTGTAGATACTCCTTGATCATGTCGGTCAGATTGTACACCTTCAGCTCTTTTTCATAAGTATGGCTTTCAATCCTCGATAACGTCAACAGCTCTTCAACCAGAGCGTTTAATCTTTTACTTTCTTCGCAGATAATCGACGTTGGATGTGATATGTCTGCAAAAACGCCATTTACTATTCCTTCTGCATATCCCTGTATACTCATTAAGGGTGTTCTTATTTCATGAGAAGCATTTTGTAAAAACATTTCTTGAGCTCGACTTTGATCTATCAATTTCTTTGACATTTCATTCATATTTTTAGTTAATTCATGTATTTCCAATGTGCTATCATTCGAATCCAACAGGGCTATGTGTCCCCTCCCTATTTCCTTAGCATGCTCTGACAAATCCGATATAGGCTTTGCTATGCTTTTGGAAAGTTTGACGGCAACAAACATGGCAATCAGAACAGCAAACAACATAATTCCTAACAAAATTAGATTCACCGCACGGACCATTCCCGACAATTGATTGGCCGCAACTATAAAAATAATGCTAAATCGTGACATTCTGTTGGTTAACAAAGGCTTTTCAATGGTGTAATAACGGCTTCTATTCACTCGAAAAGAATATACTTGTCCGGCAACCCCTATTTTTAGGGTATCAATTGCCTCTTGCACAATTTGGTCATTTAGTACCCCTCCTGAAAATTCTTTAGGAAAGCGTGTTTGCCATCTTGAATCCACAATAATAAAATCCGTCTCTGAGGAATGGCTTGATATTTTGAGTGCCCTGCTGATTAATATTAGTCTCTCAACCGTATTTTGCTCTGATAGCCATTGATTGTTCTCCGATGACAGTAAAGGAAGCATTAGCGACTGTGCGGTTTCAATTGAATTACGCAGTTCCTTTTTTGCTACATTCTGCATATATACACGCATAGACAAATTGAATAAAATAACGACGATTAACATAATCACAATGATCAATGGCAAAAATGATGAAGATATTTTTTGGCTAATGGTTTTCATCTGACACTCCCTTTATAATTCTAAATCCAAAACCCCACACCGATTCAATTTTCACGTCACTATCCTTGATTTTTTTGCGTAGTCTTTTTAGCACATCATCAATCACTCTTGAATCGGCGTCAAAATCAAAATGCCATACATTTTTTAGTAATTCCTCTCTTGAAACAGCTCTCTCAGAATTTTTTATTAAATACACCATCAAAGTATATTCAGTCGGAGTCAATTGAATGGGACACCCCTCCATCAATAATACTCTATTTTTGAGGTCTATCGTAAGATTTCCATAACTTATATTGTCAACGCTATCGGATTTCTTATCCAAGCTCATGCGTCTAAAAATAGCTTTTACTCTTGCCACAAGCTCTAATGGAGAAAAAGGTTTCACAAGATAATCATCACTACCAAGAGATATCCCGGTAATTCTATCTAGCTCGCTATCTCTTGCAGAAACAATAATAATGGGCACATTAAATTTTTGTCTTATCATACTGCACACAGACAATCCATCCGTACCATCCATCATAATATCCAAAATAACCATGTCACTTGGATAAACCAGAAATTGCGCGAGCAATTCATCGCCGTTTTCAAAAGCAGTAACCTGATATCCCTCATTAGTCAAAAAATTGGCAATTAATTCTCTAATATTTTTTTCATCATCTGCAATATAAATGGTTTGTGCCAAAACAATCACCTCTATGAAAAATATTATCACAACTTGAAGCATTTATAAAGCATTGCCATTATTTTGCCACTTTTCATCCTTTGATTTTCCCATCAAAGTTATCGTAAAATAG
>JAFGVC010000060.1 GCA_016938195.1 Tissierellales bacterium
GCATGTGGAGACTGTAGTAGCACTATACAAAAAAGGCTAATAATATTTGCCCAAATGCCTTTAAAAACCAAGCTTTTCATGTTTAAGACAGATGTCTTGAATTATCGCAATAAGGAACTAAAAGATGAGATTGTCGTAAGACTTGGCTTTTTGATGTGAAATGTAGGGACATAAGTCGAATAATAAAATCCACTTACACTAGTAGGTGGATTTGCATTTCATTAATCAGAGTTGACATTGTTCGCAATTGCGAATATAATAATTTAAGAGTTTGTGTAGAGGTGATATAGATGGATTATATTTCGGTTAAGGATATAGCTAAAAAGTGGCATATTTCTAAAAGGCGTGTTCAAATATTATGTAGTGAAGGTAGAGTACAAGGGGCTTTAAGAATTGGTAATTTATGGGCCATACCTAGAGATGCAGAAAAACCTATTGATTTAAGAATAAAATCAAAAGATACATAATATATAGACAGGAGATTTTGTATGAGCGATAAATATAATGTAATAGATTTATTTTGTGGTTGTGGGGGATTTTCAAAGGGTTTTGAACAAGCAGGATTTAACATTAAACTTGGGTTAGACTCGTGGAAAGATGCCACAAAAACATATGAATATAATTTTCCAGATTCCATAGTAGTAAATGATGATATCACAAATATTACAGGGAAATCATTGCTTGATTTAATGGATTTGAATAATGATAGTATTGATGTTATTATTGGAGGTCCTCCATGCCAAGGGTTCTCGGTTTCAGGTAAAAGATTGATCGATGACCCAAGAAATACATTATATAAATCTTTTGTTAGAATAGTAGATGATATAAAACCTAAAATTTTTGTAATGGAAAATGTGCCTGGGTTAATAAGATTATTTAATGGAAAAGCAAAAGATGAAATAATGGAAGATTTCAGAAACATTGGATATAATGTTCAAGTTAAAATGTTATCTGCAGACGAGTATGGTGTACCACAGAAAAGAAAACGAGTTTTTTTTGTTGGGCTTGATGAAAATCAAATTGTAAATTCGGATAAATTTAGTTTTCCAGAACCAACTTATGGTGTAGATAAAGATTTATTGCCATTTGTAAACTGTAAGGATGCTATATCAGATTTGGATTATATAAGTGATGAAGTACCACTTGGAGATGAAGAGCATTATTCAACAAATGCTAATACAGTCTATCAAAAAAAAATGAGAGATGATTCACATATGTTATTTAACCATGTAACAACAGTTCATAAAGCGGAAACAAAACGAATTATAAGCCTCGTACCTGATGGAGGAAATTATAAGGATTTACCAGAACATTTGAAAGATACACGAAAAGTAAATATTGCTTGGACACGAATGAATAGTAGCAAACCAAGCTTTACTATTGATACTGGTCATAATCATCATTTTCATTACAGAGCAAATAGAGTTCCAACAGCAAGAGAGTCTGCAAGAATTCAATCCTTTCCAGATAAATTTAGATTTATAGGGACAAAAACAAGTCAGTTAAAGCAGGTTGGGAATGCTGTACCACCAATGCTTGCAGAAGTAATTGCAACAAAAGTAGTTGAATTATTGAAAAGGGGATAAAATAATGTATAATCATTTCAATCAATATAGGTGTACTATAATTAGAGGGAAGTCTAAAGGCGAAATGGATAATTTGTTGCCTGCATATGCTCAAATAATTGATGAAATAACACCTGCAGATAAGGGGAGTTTTGAGGATTCTTTTAATCGATTATTGAAAAGGTTCTTACCTAATGCATCTATTAAGACATTAGATAATCATAGAACTGAAATTGCAGGAAAGCTGTTCGGAATGTATTATATAGATGAAAATCAGAATGTATATACATCAGAAAGAACCCTTAAATTTTTAGAGGACAATGATCAACCAGCATTTTTTAAAGATATGTGTTTTAAGATTCAGTATCCAAATGGAATGGACAAACCAGCTACTATACTTGAAAGAATTAACAATAACATTTCAGTTAGACCATGTTCATTAGTACTAAGTGTTTTATTAGAGGCAAAAGAAGTTGGATTGGTATTGACTAAGAATGATATCGGTTATTATATATTAAATTCATTAGATGCGTTGCAAGGTAAAGCTTTTCCAAATGAAATAGTAAATGTAATCGTCAACGATAAGAATGAAGGGATTATAAGAAAGATAAGAAATCCTGGTAAAGCGTCTTCTTATAATATGCAACATATAAATGAGCTTCTAAACTATCTAGAACTAGCAAATTTGATCCATATTGGAATGGAATATGAAGTGTTATTGAATGAAAATGAGTTAAATGCTATAAATTATTTTGCAAAGCATTGGGATGAAAAATTAGAATTTGATGTATATTCATACGATTTATCTACAGTTGAAAATAGGAAAAAAATTGGAACAGATTGGAGTTTATATTTTTCAAAACTTGTAGATAGTAAAGAAATCTTCACGACAACTGCAAAATCATTAGGAATTCCAGAAGAAAAATTACCTAAAAAATCAGGTAGAACTGATTTAGTTGCGCTAGGTGATGAAGGTGAACTATTTGTTTACGAGTATGAAAAAGAACGTGTTAAATCATATAATCATCGATTAGCTTCAAAAGTACTTCACCTTGGTAAAACAAGAGGTTTGGGGTATGATATTCAATCTGTGATTGCCGAGGATGGTGATATATCAGAATTTGTTAAATATATAGAAGTTAAGTCCACTAAGCGAGTCACAGCCCCAAGCATAGAAGATGATAATTGGATTGATACAATAAACTTAACAAGGAATGAATGGATAGCAGCTAATCAACATAGTAATTACTATTTTATTTATAGAGTATATTTTGTTAGAGGAACTGTTTTTATGTATGTAATAAAGAATGTAAAAGAAAAAGTCGATGATGGATTATTGAGAGTAATTCCAGTGGCATATAGGGCTGATTTTGGAAATTCGGCAATTGATATGGTTATTAAAGAAGCAAGGAGTGAATATAGTGTATAAAGTAGTTTCTGTATTTTCGGGCTGTGGTGGAGCTGATCTAGGACTGTTGGGTGGATTTGAGTTTAATAAAGAACAATATCAGCGATTACCATATAATATAGTATATGCAACAGATATAAATGAAAAAGCTTTGAATACTTATAAAAAAAATTTTGATTGCCACAAAGTAGTTTGTGATGATATTCAAAATATTAATGCAAGTGAAATTCCTGACCATGATGTTTTAATGGGTGGTTTTCCGTGTCAATCATTTAGTACTGTGAATCCCAATAAAGATCCATTTGATGATAGAGCAAACTTATATAAAGAGATGATAAGAATTTTGAAAGCTAAAAGTCCAAAAGCATTTATAGCAGAAAATGTTAGGGGATTTATGACTCTGCATAAAGGTAAAATATTCAGTAGAGTGATTAAAGAATTTGAGTTAGCCGGATATAAAACTTATTCTATGCTAATGAATTCAGCCGACTATGGAATTCCGCAAAAGAGACAAAGAGTTATTATTATCGGAATTAGAGATGATTTGAAAAAGGAATATATTTTCCCTAAAAAAACGACTGCCAATGAGTGGGTACCATTATCAGTTGCAGTAAAGAGCCTAGTTCCAGAAGATAATAAGTATTATTTTTCGAAGCGTGCTGTCGAAGGAATGAAAAAAGCAAAAAATAATATGAAAAGAGGATTATATCAAAATCTTAATGAACCATGCTTGACCATTACGAGTCATCTTGCGAAAGTTAGCTTAAACTCTAGAGATCCAGTTCTTTTGGTTGATCCAGAGAATGAATTATACAGAAGATTTACCCCAAGAGAAGCTGCTAGAATTCAGTCATTTCCAGATGAATTTGTTTTTGCTGGTTCAGAAGGTGATGCATATAGGCAAATTGGTAATGCAGTACCACCAGTACTAGCTTGGCATATTGCCAAATCGTTACTTGAAGTGCTAGATGCAGAAAAATCAGAGAATGGAGAAATTATATTTAACGATATAGCTAATTTAAAATATCAATTAGCCTGAATTATGATTAATGATTTAGGCTGAACCAAAAAATAAATTATAAAGTAACAAAATATTTTCGGCACCCCCCTATCTATTTTCGGCTTATAGATAGGGGGATTTTTTTATACTTTTTTTCGTACACCCCCTATGATTTTTCGGCTAATAAGTGAGGGGCAAAAATTAAAATGCAAAATGAATAGACCAACCCCTCGAAAAATCGGCTTATAAGTATAGGGAGAAAAAGGAGGTAAACAGATTGGAACATGAAAATGAACTAAAACTTATCAACATGAGTGATGTTGAGGTAACAGAAGTGAAATGGTTATGGAAGCCCTATATTCCTATTGGAAAAATCACCATTATTCAAGGTGATCCGGGAGAGGGGAAGACGACCATGATTTTGGCAATTGCATCAGCATTGACTACTGGTGCTATATTGCCTTTAAGTGAGGAGGCGCTAGAATGTAGCAATGTTATTTATCAGACAGCAGAAGATGGCTTAAGTGACACCATTAAACCAAGATTATTAGCAGCAGGTGCTGATTGTACCAAAGTGATCGTAATTGATGAAAGTCATAAAGAGCTGACTTTATCAGATAAGAGAATTGAAGAAGCCATTATAGAGACGAGTGCTCAGCTGTTAATAATTGATCCCTTACAGGCTTATTTAGGTTCTGGTGTAGATATGCATAGGGCAAATGAAATCAGACCTATTTTCAAAAATCTTTCTAGTGTTGCAGAGAGAAC
>JAFGVC010000012.1 GCA_016938195.1 Tissierellales bacterium
AAATCTCCATTTAGCATTTGTTTTGGTTCAAGAATATTAAAATTGAAAAAAGTATTAAAGCTTTCATTTTCCCAACTTAAGATTTCAGTGGCAGATTGAAGATTCATACCTTGTATGGTTTGATGCTTTAGACGGTTCATCATTTCACCTGTGCTTATAGTTATTCTTAATAAGATTATAAAGGAAAATTAAATCTATTTAGTTGCTATTGTATTAACAAAGTGATAATTTTTCGTAACACTTATTGCATAAATGCAAAGAATTAATTTGGTTTACAAATTAAAATAAATTAGTTATAATATATAAATGTTATAATTAATAACTATAAAGAGGAGGTATTATGTTGGATAGATTAAAGATTATCGAGTATATCTATGAAACAATGCCGATTGTTCATAAAAAGCTCTTGAGCGAGATACAGTTCGAGAATTACTCTAAGCATCAGCTACGACTTTTAATGATGATAAAGAGACACGAAGGAAGACCGATGAAATTTTATTGCCATATGATGATGATGAATAAATCAAATTTATCTAATCTGGTGAGAAGTCTCATTGATGATGGATTGGTAGAAAGTGAAAATAGTATCGAGGACAGAAGAATTAATCTTTTGCACGTTACAAATCAGGGAAATGTTTTTTTGAATAAAATGAGAGCCATGATAAATGAAACTTTTCTTGATAAAATCAACGAGCTTTCGGATGAAGATATGAAGGCTTTAGATAAAAGCTTTACGGAAATCAGAAGAATTTTCGAAAAAATCAGGTAGGTGACGGAATGATAAAACTATTAAAAAATATGAAAAAATATAAAGGACTTGTCCTACTGGTTCTAATATTTACCATTTCTCAGGTTGTGGCGGAGTTATTTCTCCCTAAACTCATGGCGGATATTGTCAATATCGGGATTAAAAATGCGGATACGGCCTATATTATTAGGACAGGTTGGGTGATGCTTTGGATAGCTATTGCAGGAACGGTGGCTGCAGTAGCGAAAATGTATACGAGTGCCGTTGCAAGCATGTCCTTTACAAGAGATTTAAGGGAGCGTCTTTTTAAGAAAATACAGGCTTTTTCTCCGGGAGAATTTGATGAAATAGGTACATCCTCACTCATTACAAGGACAACCAATGATATTACACAGATTCAAAATGTAGTCATCATGGGTCTTCGAATGATGATAAGAGCACCTATGATGGCTATTGGCGGCATTGTCATGGCGGTTTCAAAAAACCCCGGTTTATCATCCATTTTATTAATAGCTGTGATTGTATTAGCTGTTTTCATTGGGATTGTTGCATCTAGGACGTTGCCTTTATTTAAAAGCATTCAGATAAAAATCGATAATCTTAATCGTGTGGTGAGGGAAAGATTGACGGGCGTAAGGGTTATTCGTGCTTTTAATAGAATCGAGCATGAAAAGGAAAGATTCGACACCGCTAATGTTGATTTGACAAGTACCTCTTTGAAGGTCAATAGAATTATGGCTGCAATGCTTCCAATGATTATGTTGCTATTTAATGTGACAAATATGGCACTTATATGGTTTGGAGCAATCAGGATTGATAATGGCAGTTTTTTGGTAGGAGATTTGATGGCCTTTATTCAGTATGCGATGCAGATTCTTTTTTCTATAATGATGATGACCATGATTTTTATCATGATTCCTAGGGCGTCGGCTTCGGCGATTAGAATCAATGAAATATTTGATAAGGAAAGTTTAATTTTAGACCCGGAACATCCTGTAAAAGCTGAAGGCGGATCGGGCGTATTGGAGTTCAAGGACGTATGCTTTAAATATATCGGAGCTGAAGAATATGCTTTATCAGGAATTTCATTTAAGTCTTATCCGGGAGAAACAACAGCGATTATCGGAAGTACGGGATCCGGAAAATCAACATTGGTCAACATGATTCCTAGATTTTTCGATCCGTGTGGAGGTCAGATTTTGATCGATGGCACGGATATAAGAGAAATGTCCCAGTATGATTTGCGCCAAAAAATAGGTTACGTGCCACAAAAGGCTATTCTTTTTTCAGGTACTATTGCGGAGAATATAAGATTTGGAGATGCTTCTATGGATAGGGCGAGGATTGAAGAAGCTGCTATCATTGCTCAGTCTGATGAATTCATTCTTGCGATGGAAAGCGAATATGAATCTGTCGTTTCTCAGGGAGGCACCAATTTATCCGGAGGACAAAAGCAAAGGATTTCGATAGCAAGGGCGATTGCTTCGCATAAAGAAATATATATTTTTGATGATAGTTTTTCTGCACTAGATTTCAAAACCGATGCCAAGGTTAGGCAAGCCCTTATAGAAATGATTAAAGATGCGACTGTGATTATCGTCTCACAGCGTGTCAATACAATTATGAAAGCAGATCGAATCATTGTATTGGAAAAAGGAGAAATTGTTGGCATGGGAACACATCGTGAATTAATGAAAAACAATCACGTCTATCAGGACATTGTTTATTCCCAGATGTCTGAGGAGGAATCAGCATGAGTGATCAAAAAAACAACACCTCAAAAAAACAGGATTTCGGCATAAAAAGAGGGCCGGGTCGACATGCAATGGGAATGCCCGTTGAAAAGGCGAAAAATTTTAAAGGAACGCTACTTAGACTTATTCATTATCTGGCGCCCTATAAAATTCCAATCGCGGTTTCTTTTGTACTAGCGTCTATTGGAACCGTATTTAGTATTTTTGGTCCTTTTGTCATGGGAAAATCGACGGACCTTATTTATGATACCATGATGAAAAGGTCTAACGGCGAAATATTTCTTTTAGACTATAGTTATCTAAAGCTTTTACTGATTGTACTGGGTGGACTCTATTTAATGTATACTCTTTTTAGCTACTTAAACCAGTATATTATGGTGACGGTTTCACAAAAGATAGTTTACAACATGAGAAAAGAAGTTAGCGATAAATTGACTCGGTTACCTTTGAAGTATTATGACAATAATACTCACGGAGAGATTCTAAGCCGTATCTCTAATGATATTGATAATATTAGCAATACACTGCAACAAAGCATCAATCAGATGATTACGTCCATAGTATCCTTGATTGGTATATTAGTCATGATGGTGATGATTAACTGGCTCTTGACATTAGTGACAGTGATTACATTGCCCTTGAGTATTTTCATCACAAAGTTTGTTGCAAAAAAATCACAGAAAAATTTTAAGGAACAGCAGAAAATTTTAGGAATGCTCAATGGACATATTGAAGAAATGTATACCGGACACAAGGTGGTCAAAGCTTTCAATCATGAAAAAGAATCAGAAAAGAAATTTGACAGCTTAAACGATAAGCTGTTCAAGACCGGCTATAAAGCACAGTTTATTTCCGGTACTATTATGCCGCTGATGACATTTGTTGGCAACATTGGATATGTTGTGGTTGCGGCCGCTGGTAGTCTTTTGGTAACGGGTGGAAATTTAAGCATTGGAAGCATACAGGCGTTCATTCAGTATTCCAGAAATTTTAGTCATCCAATTGTGCAAATTGCCAATATAGCTAATATTATTCAATCGACAATAGCGTCTGCCGAAAGAGTTTTCGAGCTTCTTGATGAAGAAGATGAAAGGGAAGATGCTGTTTCTGAAGTGGATTGGTCCATACTGCAGGGAGAAGTGGTATTTGAAAATGTCAAATTTAGCTATAAGCAGGATCAATCTTTGATTAAAAATCTTAACATGCGTGTCAAATCCGGTCAGACAATTGCTATTGTAGGACCAACCGGGGCGGGAAAAACAACACTGGTTAATTTGCTCATGAGATTTTATGATATTGACGCCGGTAAAATCATGATTGATAGCAACGAGATTCAGCTTATCTCAAAAGGAAGCTTGAGATCTATCTTTGGGATGGTTCTCCAGGATACTTGGCTTTTTAATGGTACAATTAAAGAAAATATTGCTTATGGTAGATTGGATGCTACTGATGAAGAAATTATCGAGGCAGCAAGGACGGCCTATGCAGACCACTTCATTAGAACGCTTCCGGATGGATATGACACTGTTTTGAATGAGGAAGCGGATAATATTTCTCAAGGACAGAAGCAGCTACTGACGATAGCTAGAGCGATTTTGGCTAACCCTCAAATTTTAATCCTTGATGAGGCGACAAGCTCGGTTGATACTAGGACAGAAAAACTCATTCAAAAGGCCGCTGAAAAACTCATGAAGGGAAGAACCAATTTTGTTATTGCCCATCGATTATCAACTATTGTAGACGCTGATATTATTCTTGTCATGAATGAAGGGGATATCATCGAGCAAGGAACACATCAGGAGCTTTTGGAGCAAAGGGGGTTCTATTGGGAGCTTTATAACAGTCAGTTTTCTTTGGATACTGCGGTTTAAAAGGTTTGAATGACAATACATTCAAAATAATGTAAAATAGTATAAAGTGATTATTTGCAAATAGAAGATGATTGAAGGAGATTGGTAATATGACAGTATCTTTGCTACGTTGCAACGACTATGACTATCATACAGTTAGAAAAACAATAGAAAGAACCTTTAAAGATTTGGGGGGGATTGAAAAATTTGTAAAAAAAGGCGAGAAGGTCCTTTTAAAGGTCAATTTGCTTATGAAAAAGAAACCTGAAGAAGCGACGACTACGAATCCTGTTCTCGTCAGAGCCGTGGCGGACGTACTGATTGCTTATGGTGCGGAGGTTGTCATTGGCGATAGTCCGGGAGGACCATTTCTTGAAGGGCGAATGAGAAATATTTATAAAGCGAGTGGGATGGAGGAGGCTAGTGTTTTGTCAGGTGCCGACCTTAATTTTAACTTGGCTTCGCATTATACAGAGTGTAAGGACGGGCTGCTATTAAATAAAATCGTATTAACAGATATGATTAACGACGTGGATAAAATCATTAATCTGCCCAAATTGAAAACACACGGTTTTGCGGTTTATACAGGGGCTGTAAAAAATCTGTTTGGACTTATACCGGGAACCATTAAAGCGGAGTATCATGTTAGAATGCCGGACATCAATGATTTTTCGAATGCTTTGATTGACATATGTGAGTTTGTTAAGCCGGCACTGCATATTATGGATGGTATCACCGCGATGGAAGGAGCAGGTCCTTCTTCAGGTTCACCTAAAGACTTAGGCGTGATTTTGGCTTCGGAGAATCCTTATGAGCTTGATTTAGTAGCATGCAAGATTATAGGTCTTAATGTTGAGGATGTGCCAACACTTAGAAAAGCTCATGAGAGAGGGTTAAGCTCAGGTAAATTAGAAGACATTGAAATGATAGGGGACAAGCTAGAAAAAAGTGTTGTTTCAGATTTTGTATATGCGTCCTCCACGAGTGGCAATTATCGCAGAATACCTGTTCCAGTAAGAAAGCTGCTTGTAAACAAGCTAAAGTCCAGACCGATATTTAATCATGATATTTGTATTGGATGTGGCGATTGCGAAGAAAATTGTCCTCCGAAAGCGATTGTCATGGTCAAAAAACGACCGGTGGTTGATGATGCAAAATGTATCAGCTGCTTTTGTTGCCAGGAATTATGTCCCGCTAAAGCGATTGATATAAAGAAACCGATTCTTGCAAAAATTTTGTTTAGGTAAGGGAGGATGAAGTCGATGGAGGAGTTTAAACTTACTGTTGATGAAATTGCCTAAAAGTTATAATATTAAAATATACCGCTTTTATGCCACAATATAATGAGAGGTGATGATTGTGAAACAGGAATACAATAAGTTAGTGAGGGATAAGATTCCCCAAATTATTGAAGACAGCGGAAGAAAGCAAAGGTCTAGAATTCTTGATGAAAAGGAATATTTTGAAGCCTTAATTGACAAGGTCATTGAAGAAATTCAAGAGTACAGGGAAGCCGGCGATGAAGAGGAATTGGCAGATGTATTTGAAGTTCTGGATTGCATTGTAAAATTCAAGGACTATGAGCCTATGCATCTTGATTATCTCAGACTCAGAAAAAGAGAATCAAGAGGATCTTTTAAAGACAGAGTTTTTCTAGAGGAAGTCGAAGAATAATAGCTAAATAAAACTTGTGAGGTAACGTATGAAAATCGGATTAGTATCATTTTGTTCTTCTTTTCGAAATGAAGAAGAATTAAATCAAGTATTGAAACCTTTTTTACAAGAGATTGAAAAGGAAGCTAACGTTGAATTTGTGCAAGCAAAAGCTGACCAGAAGGACGATTTTGACATGATGATTTCTTTTGTGAAAACGGGAGGAACGGAAAATCTATTTAAAGAAGTATACAAAAGCCTGAGCGAGCCCTACATTATACTTTCCACGGACCATGATAATTCATTGGCAGCTTCTATGGAAATTTTATCTTTTCTAAGACAGCAGGATATGAAGGGAGAAATTCTTCATGGAACGCCGAAATATATTGCATCCAGAATAATAAGAATAGCCAATGTTATTAGAACTAAAAACAGACTCGCGGGAGCTAAATTCGGAGTGGTTGGGAAGCCTTCTGACTGGTTGATTTCCAGTGACGTTGATTATGGTAAGGTAAGAGAAAAAACAGGGATTGAGCTTGTCAATATTTCAATTGAAGAGTTGAAGACAGAAATCGGCAATAGACGTCATTATGATAATGAATTTACAGAGGCGTTGAGAAAGAAAATTTTTGATGAAAATGAGCTTCAGGATGCTTTATACATTTTTGGCGCGTTAAAGTATATTTCTGAGAAATATGATTTGTCGGCGCTGACCATCAGGTGCTTTGATTTATTAGGTCCTGATGTTCACAACACAGGGTGTATAGCGCTGTCTGTATTAAATGGATTGGGAATACCTGCAGGATGTGAGGGTGATATTCCGTCTTTAATTTCGATGGCGACATTGTATTATTTGACGGGTCAACCTGTCTTTATGGCGAATCCTTCTAAAATTGATATTCAAGCCAATTCTATTGTATTTGCACATTGCACGCTTCCTATCAATATGCCGGAATCTTATACGCTCGACACTCATTTTGAATCAGGTATTGGAGTGGCTGTTAAAGGTGAAATTCCGACGGGGGATGCGACGGTATTTAAGGCTTCAAAGTATTTTGACAGATATTTTGCTTCTAGCTGTCGCATTGAAAAAAATCTAAATCAAGACAATTTGTGTCGAACACAGATTCAACTTGTTTTGGATAAGGATGTAAGATATTTTCTGAACAATAGTATCGGCAACCATCATTTGATTGTTAACGGTGATTATACTGAAATCATTGATGAATTTTTCCGGTATGTCTCATAAAGGACAAGGCATTTTGAACGATCGAAAAATTGGCATTATAGCTTCTGACATTGAAATGAGAGATAGTATTGTAAGATTGTTCGAAGAGGACGTTGCAAAGGGAAAGATTCTCATAGATGTGTTAGACTATGACAAGATAGAAAAGCAAGGAGAAATCCTTGAAAGACAGGGAGCTAGAGCCATCGTCGCAAGGAGTGGTGGGTATCGGCATACGGTAGGAAAGGTCGGCATACCTGTCATTCACTTGAAAATTTCAACGCTGGATATTTTGTATGCCATTCAAATGGGTAAACGGATTTCGGACCATATGGTGTTGGTGTTGTCTGATTTGGAATACTTTTGTTTAGATGACTGGAAAGACTTGATTCAGACTAAGGTAGCGATAGAAAGGTTTTCTGAAAGAGAAGAGATTCCTAGTATTATAAGTCGTTACAAAACCCTTAGAAAGAAGGTTGTCATTATCGGTGGGGGTCTTTCCTGTCGTTTTGCCCAAGAAATAAATTTAGATCATATCCATATCGGAGCTAGCGATGAATCAGTTAAAGAGGCTGTTCAAAGAGCTTGGGAGCTTGTTGACAGTGTTTACGAGCAAAAGTACATCAACGAGGTATTGAATACCACATTAGACGGTGTGCATGACTCTGTGATTGTTATTGATAATCAGCATAGAATTATTTCTATCAATGAAAAAGCGATAGAGCTTTTGAAAAATAAAAGGCATGAGGTATTAAAGCGGCCGATTGTAGATGTTCTTCCCGAGTTTCATTTCCTGACAGAAGCCTTAGACCATAAAATTAATAAAACAAATGAAATCATTAATTTGAAAAACATGGTCATTGCAGCTAACATTTCTTTGTTGAATGTGGATCAAAGAAATATTGGCGCATTTTGTTCTTTTCAGGACATAACAAAGCTTCAAAGCTTAGAAAAGAAAATTCGGTATGAACTAAATAAAAAAGGTCTAGTGGCTAAGTACAAATTTGAAGATGTGATTACCGTAAGCACCAAGATGCAAGAGGTACTTGAAAGAGCTATGCGAATCGGACAAACCGACAATACAGTTCTGGTTTACGGCGAAAGCGGTACCGGAAAAGAAATGATTGTCCAAGGCATGCATCATGTCAGTAAAAGACTTCAAGACCCTTTCGTTGCTATCAATTGTGCGGCTATTGCTGAAAATCTTTTAGAAAGTGAGCTATTTGGTTATGAAGAGGGTGCTTTCACCGGTGCGAGAAAGGGAGGCAAGGCCGGTCTTTTTGAATTAGCTCATGGTGGGACCATTTTTTTAGATGAAATCAATAGTATTTCTTTAAATTTGCAGGCCAAACTTTTAAGAGTGTTAGAAGAAAAAGAGGTCATGAGAATTGGGTCGGATTATGTCATACCGCTAGATGTAAGAATAATAGCCGCTTCTAGTGAAGATTTAAAACGCAAGGTCGAGGCCGGGCGATTCAGGAATGACTTGTTTTATCGTTTGAGTATTTTAGAGCTTCGCATTCCTCCCCTCAGAGAGAGAACCGAGGATATCATACCAATTTTCAAGCATTATGCAGGAAGGGATGCGTTGGAATTAGAAAAAGTGATTGAACAAAAAGGCGAGCTCTTAAAAAGATACAATTGGCCGGGAAATGTCAGAGAGCTTCGAAATGTGGCGTTGAGGTATTCGATTTTAGGAGAATTAGAACCTCCAAACGATGAGGAAAGTGAATTTTACAATAACAGGGAAGATTTAATCTCTGACCATATTATTGGAGACGAAGAAAAAGACAATTTATTGAATTTGAAAGAAATTAACCGTTATATAGAACATAAAGTGATTCAAATGTTGGAAAAAAGAGGGTTTTCTAAAAATGACATTGCAGCTATGTTAGGTATAAGCCGATCGACACTATGGAACAAAAAAAATACAGACCAATAAATGTTTCGATTTTAAGACGCGATGTTTTAAATTTTAAACACGCGCAACTTTTTTTAGGTGTATTTAGAGTCATTATCAAGTAAAATTTGCATCTGAAAGTATAATATGGACAAAAATAAAGCATTAATGAGTTGTATAAGCTAGCGTTTTGAAGACTTAAAACAACTTTAATCAACTCTATAAAATAACCATGCCATGATTGGCATGGTTATTGCTATATTATAATCTAATAGAATGACAAAAAGAAATGGAGTGAAAAGATGAAAAAACTATTATCTGGCAATGAAGCCATTGCAAGAGGTGTTTATGAAGCTGGTGTAACCGTAGCCAGTGCTTATCCGGGAACACCGAGTACTGAAATTCTTGAAAATATTGCAACTTATACGGAAGACATTTATGCAGAATGGGCTTCGAATGAAAAGGTTGCGCTTGAAACGGCTATTGGCGCTTCAGTAGTAGGGTCTAGAGCCATTGCATCTATGAAGCACGTTGGCTTAAATGTTGCGGCGGATCCATTTTTTACGTATGCTTATATGGGGGTTAATGGCGGTTTGGTTGTTGTAACGGCTGATGAACCCGGCATGCATTCATCTCAAAACGAACAAGACAACAGACATTATGCCAGACATGCGAAGGTACCTATGTTTGAGCCTGCGAACAGTCAAGAAGCGAAGGATATGATTGTGGAAGCCTATGAAGTATCTGAAAAATATGACGCGCCTGTGCTTTTTAGAATCACGACTCGTGTGGCTCACTCAAAAGATATTGTTGAATTGGGATCTCGAAAAGGACCTGTTTACAAAAAATATGAAAAGAACATCAAAAAAAATGTGCCTGTTCCGGCTTATAGCCGATTAATGCGGGACAAGGTTGAAACGAGAATGATTGCGCTAGCGGATTATGCTCATCACTCACCGCTTAATTTTGAAGAAATTTTCAACACGGAAATTGGGATTGTGGCTTCAGGTATGTGCTATACCTACGCCAAAGAAGTGTTTGGTGAAGAGGTATCATACTTTAAAGTCGGATTTTCTTATCCTCTTCCTTTGGAAAAAATCAAACAATTTTCTGAAAAGGTCAGACGTGTCATCGTGATTGAGGAAAACGACCCTATCATGGAATTGGAAATGAAGGCCTTTGGAATTAGTTGTGAAGGATATGATTTATTCCCTTATCAGGGAGAAAAAACGCCTGATGTTATTAGACGATCCTTGTTAGGTGAAACCTTGCCTACGATTAATTATACGCAAGAAAAAATAGTGCCGAGGCCACCAACCTTATGTGCAGGATGCCCACACAGAGGATTTTTCTACGAACTTGGAAAGAGAAAAAATCTATTGATGGTTGGCGACATAGGCTGTTATGCTTTGGCTTTTGCTGAACCTTATAATGCGATGGATGTATCGCTTTGTATGGGAGGTGCTTTTTCAATGGGGCATGGTGCGGCTAAATCAATCAATATGAATAAAGATTCAAATATGAAAGTTGTTTCTTTCATGGGAGATTCAACATTTTTCCATACCGGAATCAATTCATTGACTAACGTGGCTTATAACAGAAGCAATACGGTCAATGTCATTTTGGATAATAGAATTACCGGAATGACAGGTCATCAAGAGAATCCAGGCTCCGGTTATACAGTTCAGGGGATGCCTGTCAAGGCCATAGAAATCGAGCCGATTGTCAGGGCTTTAGGCTTTGAGCACGTGAGGACGATTGATCCAAATCAGTTGGAAGATGTCAAGCAAGCGTTGGATTGGGCTTTAGGATTGGATGAGCCTTCTGTCATCATCACGAGGTGGCCTTGTGTTCTCAAAAAGTTTTCAAAAGAAGATAAAGAAGAGTTTGAGGGCTTATTCCAAAATAAATGTAAGATTGATCCGGAGATATGTATTGGATGTAAAAAATGCATTAAAACCGGATGCCCGGCACTCTCGTTTAACAAAGAAACAAAAAAAGCAGTCATCAACCCGAATGATTGTGTAGGCTGCAAGGTGTGCTTGCAGACTTGTCCTGTAAAAGCAATTTCCTTGGAGGTGAAATAATGACTAAGAGCATATTACTGGTAGGCGTTGGTGGTCAAGGGACTATACTGGCAAGCAAGCTTTTGACTATTGGGCTTGTTGAAGCAGGCTATGACGTTAAAATGGGAGAAATACATGGTATGAGCCAAAGGGGCGGATCGGTTTCTTCTCAAGTAAGATATGGTGAAAAAGTTTATTCTCCCGTTATCGAGTTAGGTAGCGCAGATATTTTAGTCGCTTTCGAAAAAATGGAAGCCTTGAGATGGTTAGAATACTTAAAGCCTGAAGGTAAAGCGATTGTGAATGATTATCAGATTAATCCCATGCCTGTTTTGAATGGAAAATTTGATTATCCGGATAAAATTAATGAAGCGCTGGAAGCACTTGTAGATACAAAAGTGTTCAATGCGGCAGAAAAGGCAGAAGCACTAGGGAACGCGAAGGTTATGAATATCATTCTTCTCGGAGCGTTGATTAAGGCCATGAAACTGACACATATTGATTGGAATCAAATTATCAGCAATCATGTGAAAGAAAAATTTGTCGAAATAAATATTAAAGCTTTTCAGATTGGGATGGATAGCATACAATCATAATAAGAATGGAAACATTGGAGGAAGAGATGAGAAAAGGTGATATTCTTTGGATAATGGCTTTGGCAGTATGGGTGGTCATATTGGCCGTGCCTATTTCGAGGGAAGCATTTTTAAACTACACCACGGCACATCCTTATATCGGAGGCTTTGTCAAATTTGCCATACTGGCTAGTATGGGAGATTTATTAGGGGCCAGAATATCAAGAGGATATTATTTAAAACCTTCCGGCTTTTTTTTAAGAGGCTTTGTCTGGGGCATATTTGGAATGATGGTTGTTATTGTATTTGCAGTTTTTATGGGGGGAACAAGCATGGCTCAAGCTTCCGGACTTTTGCCATCTCAAGGTAGTAAATTGGCTCAGGCGTTTATGGGGAGTGCTATCATGAATCTTAGCTTCGGTCCAATGCTCATGGCAGTTCACAGAATGACGGATACTTACATCGATATGATATATGAAAAAGTGGAACACATTGGTCTTAGTGACGTTGTAGAAAGAATAGACTGGCATTCAGTAGTGGAGTTTAGTTGGGCAAAAGCTTGTATCTTCTTTTGGATTCCGGCACATACATTGGTATTTATTTTGCCGGGAGAGGTTCGCGTGCTTGCATCTGCTTTTCTTTCCATTGCCTTGGGATTGTTGTTGGCCATAGCAAAAAGAAAAAATCAACCGGCTTGATACGTCTACGATAGGATAAATTGCAAAGAATAACCCTACAGAAGGATTTGGCTTCTGTAGGGTTTTTTTATGTCACACTATTTTGAAACTTTTTTTAATTTAAGCATGGCGGTCAATCTAGGTCCAAATATTGACACTAGTGTTGCGACAATGAAGAAGATGGTAATGGGATCACTCGCAAAGATTCCAAAATCTCCCTTGCCTATGACCATCGCCTGTCTGAAGGATGTTTCAAGCTTGACACCCAAAATGAGTGCAAGAATAAATGTTGCAACTGGGATATCTAATTTTTTAACAAAATATCCTATCACTCCAAAGGCCGTGATAATGATAAAATCAAGTGTTGAATAAGTCAGTGAATATGTTCCAATGAATCCAAGTGTGATAACACATGGAAGAAGTATTTTGGGTGGTGTCTTCAGTACCTTCACAAGCTGAGTCGCTAGTGGAAGGTTGATGATTAGAAGAATAAAATTGGCTATAAACATACTAGCAACGACCGCCCAAGCGATATGTCCTTGAGTTGTGAAAAACAAAGGACCAGGTTTAACACCAATCATCATAAGAGCCCCAATCATGACAGCTGTCGTCCCTGAACCTGGAATTCCAAGTGTTAGCATCGGAATAATAGCTCCGGTTGCGGCCGCATTGTTAGCCGCTTCAGGCACAGCGAGTCCTACAATGTTTCCTTTTCCAAATGAATCAGGATCCTTTGCCATTTTTTTCTCAGTAGAATAGGTAACCATGGTCGCTATTGTAGCGCCAGCTCCGGGAAGAACACCTATGAGAAATCCAAGAGGAGTCGATCTAAGGATAGGTATTAGACATTCCTTGAACTCTTTTTTTGAAATTCTCACTTTATTCATTTTTATTTCTGAAACTGTCTTTTCATTTTCGCCTATGTACAAGAGTTTGTCAAAGTTAATGTAAACTTCTCCAATAGCATAGAATCCTATGATCAGCACGAGAAAATCAATCCCTTGATAGAGCTCGGCTATTCCCATTGTGAATCTTGTTGTACCTGTCAAGTGATCTGCGCCGATTGTTGAAACCATCAGACCTATAAATGTTGCCAAAAGACCTTTAATCATGTTTCCTCTTGAAATGGTAGAGGTGGCGATCAGTGCAAACAACATGAGCATGGTATATTGTTGTGGTCCAAATTTAATGGCTAGTTTTGATATGGGTTGTGATAATAGAGCTAGGAATACTACGGCGATGAGGCCACCTATGATAGAAGCTATTGCAGATATAGCCAATGCTTCGCCTGCGCGTCCGTTTTTTGCCATGGGATAGCCATCAAATGTTGCTGCTATGGCTCCGCCATCTCCAGGTGTATTTAAAAGAATGGACGATCTTGAACCACCAAACATAGCCCCGAAATATATAGCTACCATTGTAGCTAGAGCCGTTGTGGGGTCCATTCCAAATGTTAGAGGAATGAGTATGGCAACACCGGTTGCAGGCCCTAGTCCAGGAAGCATACCAATGACTGTGCCTAAAAATCCTCCAAAGGTAATCCAAAACAAGTTGCTGAGGGTCATGATTGATACAAAGCCACCAGCTAAATTTATTAAAATTTCATTCATTTTATGACTCCTTCAATTAAAATGGTAAAATCCCTCTAGGAAGTGAGATAGAGAAAATTTTGGCAAAAATGATATAGCACAGGGTAGGAAAGACAATTCCTACGATAATATTTATAATTCTTTGACTTTTTCCGATATTGAATATGAATAGCAAAGATGTCAACATGGCAATCGTTGAAATTAAAAATCCTACTTTATTAAATATAGCAATATATATTGAAAAAATGACTGTGAATACACCCATCATTTTTAAGACCTTGGGGTCCATTTTTAACACTTCCGCGTTGTCACCCTCATAATGACCTTTTAGAATGACAATAACTGAAAATATGAGTGCTCCAAAGGTAATCAGAATCGGAAAAACGGTTGTACCTGCGAAAAATAATTTAGATGGATTTTTTAAACTCGCAATGCCATAGCCATATATTGCAGATATTAATAGCCCGGAAACGCCTATTACTGTATTTTTTTTCATAAATACGATCCTTTCTTGGTTTAATATCGTCTTATTTGATGATAAAAAACGGGGAATGTTCATGTTATGGACAGTCCCCGCGATAATCATTTAAGTTATTCTGCCATCAGTCCTGAGGCTTTTACTAGTGATTCGTACAAGACTATTTCTTCTTCCCACATTGCTTTTGTATCAGCACTGTTTCTGTAATAACTGACCCATTCATTGTTTTCAAGAATTTCTTTCCAGTCATCAGTAGCTATTGCAGCTTCAATGACATCGTTCCACCATTTTATTTCTTCTTCAGACATGCCAGGTGCTGCGAGGAGACCTCTCCAGTGAGGGAAGATAACATCTAAGCCCTGCTCTTGAAGTGTAGGGATAAAATCATATTTGCCAGTATATCTCTCATTAGCAGTGATTCCAAGACATTTTAGGTTTCCAGCTTCTACAAACTCAAGACCTTCAAGTGCTCCTGTGAAACATACGTCATAAAAACCACCCATTATTCCAGTAAGAAGCTCGCTTGTATCTGTAGCCACTATATTTTTATCAAACTCAGCAACATCAATTCCGTAGGCCTTTGCAGATGTAAGCGTAGCTAAATGGTCATCGTTTCCTTTACCTGGTGCTACGGCAAATTGAACTGATTCAATATCTGCTTTGACAGCATCAAATAATTCTGTAATAGAATTGTAAGGAGAATCGATACTTACGAATACGCCGATCCATTCGTTAGTTAGTGTTGCTATAGGAGTAACATCATTGATGGTCGGAGAATCCTCCATCCCAAGCATTCTGTTAAGATAGATATATGATGAATCCATGGCAATTTTATGAGGGTTTTTTTCATTGATTAATCCGTTCCAAGCAACAGAACCATTCCCACCAGGAAGATTTGATACAACAACATTAACATCTCCGGCAAGTTTATTTTCAGTGATTACTTTTTGAAGTGCTCTTGCTGTAGAATCCCAACCACCACCTGGGTTAGCAGGGGCTATAATTTCCACTGTTTTTTCATAAGGAAACGCTTTCACATTGGATTCTTTAGGGGCACATCCTACAAATAATGACATTGCCATTATGATGACCAATACAAGACTTAAGGTTCTTTTCATTTTTTTCCTCCGTAGATATATTTATTTTCTCATTAGAATTATATGATTTAAATCTTAATATTTTTTTATTAAATCTTAAAATTTTTTAAGATTTTTCTTTGAGGCTATTTTAATTGCTTTAATCGATAAGTGTTTTTATTTTTTCGGTGATGGACATAAAGTCCATGGGACCTTGGTAGTATTCATCTATTATTTTTTGGGTTTTAATATTCAATTCTTCTATTTTACTTTCTGACAAATAGAGTATTTTAATATTTGGATATTTTCTCTTGGCAAGTTTTGCTAATTGAACACCATCAACATCTTCCTCGGCATCTGAAATCACAAGTATATCAGGTTTAATTCTTCCGCTAGATAGCATGGCAGAATAGGTGGATTGATTTAAATAAAAGAACACGTCATATTCTATTAATGCGCTTTCAAGATATTCAGAGAGTTCTTTTTTTAGATTGACCAAGCAAACCTTGGGACTATTTTGACTTATATTTTTTTTATCATAATCTAGATTATCAGGATTTTCTTCGAGATTGAGAAGAGGTAAGTAGATATGAACACTTGTCCCTTGACCTATTTTGGAATCAATATGTATTTCTCCCTTGTGGTTTTTAATGATATCTGAGGCGACTGAGAGTCCAAGTCCTGTGCCATTACCATCTTCTTTGGTTGTGTAGAATGGAAGAAAGATGTTGTGGATATCTTTTTCATCTATGCCACAACCGTTGTCTTGAATGATGACTTCGATGTATCTTGTATTTTTCATCCTTGTTTCGGGATACTTTTTAACACCTTCATTACATTGCAAAACAACCTTTAGTATGCCCGCGCCATCCATGGCATGTATTCCATTTATGGCAATATTAATAAAGACTTGTACCAATTGTGATTTATTTCCGTATACAAATAATGGATTTTCTTCAAATTCTTTAACGATATTTACTTTTTTACCGAAAGAGACTTCGACAACATTCATACTTTTTTCTAATACTTCCTTTATGTCAAATCCTTTAAAAGTTAGATAAGACTTGTTCTGCCTTCCAATTAATAAAACCTGTTGCAATAATTCATATGAATGGACAGCTGATTCATTGATAACATTTACATCTTCAAGACTGATCATTCCCTGTTCCTTATCCGATATCTCATCCTTTAACATTTCAGTAAGTCCAATGACAGGTGTCAATAGATTATTGAGTTCATGCACGATTCCCATTGTCATATAACCCATCGTTCTGTACTTTGTATTCTTGGTTAAAAGAGCTTCTCTGTTGTGGAGCTCTTCAAGTGCTAAATTAAATTTTCTTAACTGAGAGGCTTCGTTTTCGAGTGTAAGCTTGTTTCGATAGAGATAGTGAATAATGGACATGAGCAAGGCAAAGGTAAAGGTAATCAGCATAGCAAATAAAATGAGTCTGTTGTTTACGCTACTGATTTCGTTATAAACCTTGTCATAGTCCAAGGTCATGGATATAATCCAGTAATCATCTAGAAAATAAAGAGGCATAAAAGCACTAACCATTTTTTTGGTCATTAATTTATCTTCAATTTTATATACAGAAGTGTAAAGTCGAGCATCTGTTTTTCCAGTGAGTTGATCTTTGACAACTTCTTTAAATTCACTGCCTTCAAGCTCAATGTTATTATCTATATTTTCAGACAGACTATTTCGTCCAATAAATGCCGTATTATTATGAATCAAAATATTACCATATTTATCTTTTAGAATGGGATGAAACTCAACGGGAATACGACCAGGAGACATCACATTATCATAGATGTCGTTCAAAGCTACAGTGATGATGATTAAGCTTTGAACACCTTCTTTTGGAACACTTTTTACCCCGAACGAAATAACATATTCGTGTTCGTTTATAAGATAAATATCAATTTTAGTGGCTACTTCTGCAGGGGTTATTCTATTTTTCATTATTCTTTTTCCATCTTCAATAATCTCTTGATAGATATTAATGTTCGGAAAATCATTTGAAGCATCATATTTTTCAAAGATAATCTCTTGGAAATTGTCTATGAGGGTAACTGATTTGACAGCAAATTGTTGTTTAAATGAAAAGTTTTTTATGCTTTCTAAGGTATTTTCTTCGTTCTGATAAATCGTATAGCTTAAAAGCTCTAAGTCATTTTTTAAATCATAAAAATAATAGTTGATAGATTCCGAAACATAGTAAAGTTGGTTAAGGAGACTCTCTTTTTCGTTTTCTGAAGTTACTTCACCGCTTTTCGCAAAAGAATCCATAAGCATAAATCCAAATAGGATAATAAAAGAAAGCCCGACTATAGAAAACATGACTCTGTTAATAAAACCTTTTTTCATTATTTCCCTGATAGGTATTCTGTTCATATTTTTTTCCTCGCATCACAATTCTTTTACAGATTTTGATTCTATGGTATAATTATTTCAATTATAACACATTGAATAATAAACAAAATAATAATAAATGGAGACACTATGGCAAAAAATCATGTTTTAATAGTTGATGACGACAAAAACGTGAGGATGACGATAAAGAGAGTATTAGATAATGAAAACATGACCTATAAGGAAGCAAAATGTGGTGGAGAGGCGCTAGAGCTATTAGGGTCTGAAATTTTCGATTTGGTGGTTTTAGATATTAATATGGACGATATGGATGGATATGAAGTTTTATCCACTATGAGAAGAAATGCAAATGATACACCGGTCATGTTTTTAAGCGGTCGCGCTGAAGACCATGACATCATTCTGGGACTTGGCTTAGGAGCGGATGACTACACGACAAAACCTTTTAAACCCAGAGTCCTTGCAGCCATGATGAAGGCTATTATTAGAAGAAATAAAAACCCTAATCAACCAAGTCATTATCTGATCCGAGGGCCTTTCAAATTTGACGGTAAAACCATGAAATTATATAAAGATAGTGTGGAGATTTCTTTATCATCTAAAGAAATAGCTCTAATGCGGTTCTTTATGGAAAATGAAAATAGAGTGTTTAACAAGGAGCAGATTTTCGAATCGATATGGAATGAGAATATTGTGGGCGACAATACCATTATGGTTTATATTCACCACCTGAGAAATAAAATTGAAGATGATCCTTCAAACCCTAAACATATAAAAACGGTCTGGGGATTGGGATATAAATTTCAAGGTGATTGATTTGTAATGGCTAGGATTCTTATTGACAGAAGTAGAAGTTGTAAGTTATAATAACATATATTCATATACCCACATAAGTATATATAATTTTTCGAAAGAGGTTCGCATGACAAATTTGAATGCATTTTTTAAAGTCATGTCAGATGAGACTAGATTGAGGATTATTGCTTTATTGGCAGAAGAAGATCTGTGTGTTTGTGAGATTTGCGGGATTCTTGAGTTGTCACAGCCAAAAGTTTCAAAGCACCTTTCAAAACTGAGAGATCTAGGATATGTCCTTGATAAAAGAAAAGAAAAATTTATTTTTTATTCGCTAACCTTTGAGGACGACACGATGAAAAAAATAATAGCTTTGATTGTGAGTAAAAAAAACGAATATCCACAACTGAAAATAGATGCAGAAAGACTTCAATATAAAAACGACTATCTTAATATCTGCAAAACGAATCTATTGTAAAAAATAATAATTATCGGAGGATGAAAATGATTATCAAAATTTTGGGATCGGGATGTGCTAAGTGTAAGAAGCTTGAGGAAAATACAAAGCTTGCTGTTAGCGAAATGGGGATTGAAGCCACCATCGAAAAAGTACAAGATTACAAAGATATCATGACTTACGGAGTTATGAGTACGCCGGCACTCGTTGTAGATGAGCAAGTCAAGACGATGGGCAAAGTATTGACTCCGGAGGAAATAAAAAAACATTTATAAACAATAGATTTTCAGTCTATTGTTTTTTTAATGGGCAGCACTGATGACGATTGTAGGTAAAGGAATGATGTGATAAAATGACGGGTATAACCTACATCAAGGCACACAAAAAATGAAATGAGAAAGGAAAACAGATGACTATTAAACTTTATGAAAGTGATGCTTATCTCAAAGAGAAAACTTGTCGCGTCGCAAAAAATATGAAAGAAGGCGATGATATTTTTTTGCTACTTGACCAAACGATTTTTTTCCCTGAAGGAGGTGGACAGCCCTGTGATTTAGGTATGATAGGAGATGCGAATATTTTGCATGTCTTTGAGAAGCAAGGGGAGATATGGCACAAAGTAGACAGAGAAGTCAAACAAATAGAAGTTCTTTGTCGGTTGGATTGGGAAAGAAGATTTGACCATATGCAACAGCATTGTGGGGAGCATATTTTATCAGGTGTTTTTAAGAGCAAATATGGATTACATAACAAAGGATTTCATTTAGGAGTGGATGAGGTGACGATCGATATTGATTCTATTGAGTTGACCTCGGAAATGATTGAGATTGTAGAGCTTTTCGCAAATAAAGCTATTTATGAGAACCATCACATTCATACAATTACGGTTGAAAATGCAGAGGATGCAAGAGCTTATCCAATTAGGAAAAATCTTGAAGTTGAGAGAAATATAAGAATTGTAGATATTGAATCGACAGATTGTGTAGCGTGTTGTGGGACTCATCCTCGCGTAACAGGAGAAGTAGGCCTAGTTAAAATAATGAAGACGCAGAAATACAAAGGGATGACTCGGGTGTTTTTTAAATGTGGACTTAGGGCGCTCAAAGATTTCCAAAAGGAGCATGAGATACTTTTGCATTTAAACCGTAAATACTCTTCTGAGACAAATATGCTTCTGGAGAGAATAGAAAATGAAAATAATAAATTTGAACAAGTCAAGGAAGATTTTAGGCTATTAAAGGCGAAATTGTGCGGATACGAGGCTGATGAACTAATAAAATCCGAAAGCACAAATTTGATTCAAAAAATTTATAAACATCAAACAATGTCAGAAATGACACAAATCAAGGAAGAGATATTGAAGAAAGGCGTTTATACGGTATTATTAGCTTCTCTTTCTGACGGGAAAATAATTTTAGCTCAGAACTCGGAGAGTGGTATAAATTGCGGACATCTATTCAAGGAAAATATACGAAGCTTTGAGGGGAAAGGGGGAGGAAGTCATTTTCAAGCGCAGGGCTCTTTCGACTCAACAGAACAATTGGAAGCATTCTATCATTTTTTGTTGGATTTGGTTAAGTCTTCATAAAGGCTCAGAGGGTGAGGCTTTGGACCGGATAATGATGTAAGCCCCGCTAAGTACGGCTATGCCCCCTATTAGTTGAACGAAAGTGAGATAATCATGCAAAATAACAGAGGATAGGATAACGGTGAAGACGGCTTCCATGAGACTAATCACAGAGCTTTTTGTAGGCCCCAGTATTTCCATTCCTGCAAAAAAAGTTAGCATTGCAAGTACTGTTGAAACAAGGACAATTCCCGCAACGGGTAGGACTGATTTAGATGAAAAAGCAAAGCTGATATCTCTAGAAAAAATACCGATGATGAAAGTGCCAAAGGCTGAAAATAAAGCGATATAAGCACTTGTGATTAGAGGAGAAGTGATTTTGACAATTCTATTGCTCGTAATGATGTAGATTGAATATACCAAAGAGGCCGATAAGGCAAACAAGACGCCTTTCATGTTGATTGTGCCCGCTGAATGGCCTAAAATTAAAAAAAGACCAAGGAAGGATAACCCCATTGATAAGAAACTCTTTTTGGTTATTTTTTCCTTTTCAAATAAATAAGATAGCAAGCTGACTGTTACTGGATAGGTGTACAAAAAAAGAGCGGCTAGGGAAGGGGTTACATATTTCAAAGAGGATAAGTAAAATCTAGATTGAAGATTATATCCGATGGCACCTAACAGGAAAAGAGGTAGTAAGGAGCCTTTGTCTAATTTGATTTTCTCACTTTTTTTATAGGCATAACTAAAGAATAATAAAGAAGATGCGAGGAAGCGTATGAATAAAAGAGTGGAAACACTGATTCCACCCGAGTAGGCATAGGTTGCAAATATGGGCAAGAAACTGAAGCCTAAAGCTGAAAGCAAGATTAAAAAAACACCTTTATAAAAACAGTTCATACATTATCCTCATTTCAGTGCATTGAAGACACGTTCGATTACTTGATCCATATTGTAGTATTTGTATTCTGCTAACCGACCCAAGAAAATATGGGTTCCGTTTTTCTCTAGTTGGTCAGACATCCCTTTATACTTCTCTCTCTTTTCAATGTTTTCCCTTGAAAGAACAACATAACAAGGCGTGCCCTTTGCGGAAGGATATTCATAGCATAGGGAGGTTTTATCACTGTTTTCACCTGTAAAGTGTTTAAATTCAGTAATTCTTGTAAAATCATAATCGTTGGGATAATTAACTACGGACACAGGTTGAAAGAAAGACGTGTCGGCGGTTTTGAACTCAAAATGAACCGAACGGTATTCAAGCTCACCATGGCAATAATTAAAATACTCATCAAGCTTACCGGTATAGATAGTTTTATCGACATTGATATCATTTTTGACATCGAAATAGTCCGTGTTAAGCATGAGAGAGATATTTTCATGATTTAGCATGCTCTCTATCATAGCGGTGTAACCTGAAATAGGAATACCTTGGTACTGATCAGTAAAATATCTTGCATCTCTGTTTTCCCTGATTGGAATTCTTGCGGCAATCTCTGCGGAAAGAAGCTCAGGCTCCCTGTCCCATTGCTTTTTTGTATAGTTTTTAAAAAATAAATCGTAAAGATGCTCCCCTACCTGAGAGACAACAGCATCTCTAAAATTTTGAGCCGGAACATTGAAGGTAGACTTTTCGATTTGTTTTTTTAAGAAGCTAGAAACCTCAGTAACCGGTAAAGCTATCCCGAAAACATCACATAAGGTGTCTCGATTGATCGGAAAAGGAATGAGACGACCCTCGGCATAGCTGAGTACCTTGTGTTGAAAATGATTAAAGGCTCCAAAAGAATTCACAAAATCCCAGATGGATTTGTGATTGGTATGGAAGATATGAGGGCCAAAACGGTGTACTGTTATGCCGTTGTTATCCTTGGAATCGTAGCAATTTCCTGCAACATGATGCCGCTTTTCTATGACTAGAATTTTTTTGCCGTGTTCAGCCAGTATTCTTGCAGCAGTACTGCCCGCCAGTCCGCTACCAACAATAAGAATATCATATTTCATTTTTTACCTCAATCAATTTGATTAATTTTAGATGGATTTGTCATTAAATTATGATATAATGCATGATATTTTTTGCCGAAACGATCTAGCGTGAAGTTTTCTAAAACATGCTCTCTACCATATTGTCCCATTTCCCAGAAGGCTTCCGTTTCTGTATTTTTAAGAAGGGCGTACAGTTCATCCCCGTTGTTGACATCGAAGAGTAGACCTGTTTTTCCATCGATAATGGCTTCGGTATTGCCACCTACTCTTGAGGCGATGATGGCTGTGCCACTCGACATAGATTCAAGCGGGATATATGAGAAGGCTTCATCCCAACGGTTTGGAAGTACAACCACATCGGATTTGGCATAAAATTCAGCCACTTTATCTTGGCTATTGAGATAACCAACCCAATTGATTGCAGGATTGTTTTTCGTCTTTGTTTGGAGTAGGGTCTTTAAATTACCTTCACCTATGATATTGAGCCTAACCTTTTTTTCCTTTGCCAAGTCACTTACAACATCGATTAATAAGTCAATTCCTTTTTCATGCATGATTTGCCCCACGAATGATATTTCAAGCGTGTCATGCTTTTCTCGTGGGATGGGGGTAAAAATTTGCGGATCGACGCCTGCATAAAGCAATACAATTCTTTCTTTAGGAACGCCACCCATTTCTATCAGTTGGTTTTGGACATATTTACTAATCGCTACATAGGCATTTACATTTTTGAAATTTTTTCTCACGGTCATAAAAAAGGAATGCATGACTTTGTCGACCATGTATTTTTTGGAACCAACAGACATATGAACGGTACAAATCATAGGGATATCAAGCTTTTTTTGAAATTTCCCGGCGTCAAAGTCAAGCCTACCAGAAGGATGATGATGATGGAGAATGTCCGGATTGAAGTCAATAAGTTGCTTTTCGACTTCTTTGACATCCTTTGGCCATGGAAGGACGTTGCCAATCAAATAAGAGTCTGCTTCATAAATGGGAATAGGTTGTTTTTTCCATTTCGAGGATGTGATGATTAATGTTTCGACGTCTTCTTGTTTTTCAAAATAATTATATAGATTGAGTGAATAAGTGGCAAGACCTCTTACTCCGGAAGTAACATGTGCAATTTTCATAGTATACCTCATTATTTCTAGTTTAATACATCCCGTATATTTTAACACTTATAATTAAATCTTTCCATAAATATTTGAATTTATTATTTATAGTATTTTTTGAAATATGAGGGAAAAGGAGACAAATGTTTACTTTTCAACGACCAACTTGAAAATTTTTATACTTACTGATATACTCAAAATGGGTAAAATGTTTGGAGGCGAATAAATTGAAAAAAATTAATCAAATTGGAATCCTTGTGGGTTCGTTTATATATATGGAAATTTTGCTTAGAATTTTTACAAATGAAAAATTCTTTAATTTAGGTCTGATGTACCTATTGTTATTTTCGGTTGCTGTTTCAATGGCATTATTAACGATACTTTCGTTTTTTAAACCTACGACATGCCGCGTAACGATGGGAATCGTTATCGTATTTATTTCGTTTGTGTTCATTTCTCAGTTGGTATATTACGACATATTTGATACCTTCTATACCATTTACACGGCGGGGAAAGCTTTTCATGCAATGGAATTTTTTATGGATGCAGTTTTCAATGCGCTCAAGAATATTCACTGGATTTTATTTATGCTGTTGCCAAGTGTGACTTATTTTTTATTTTCTTCAAAAAGAATGAAATTGATTAATTGGAATTGGTTGCAAAGAATAGTGGTTATGATAATAATCTTCATTTTAGCGGGGACTGCATCTGTTGGCATTAAGATAGAATCACATAAGGGAAGCTTGCCAAATGGTGAGCTCATGCTTTCGGGACACCCGGTGGTATTGGTTAATCACTTTGGCTTGATGATTACCATGGGCTCGGATTTTAGCAGAACAGTTTTTGGAGTTGAATCGTCTTTAGAACCACCTGTTTTAAATGAAAAAACCATCAAAAGAGCTGCAGAGCTGGAGGAATTAAGAGATGAAAAGCAATATAACGACCTAGATATAGCCATTCCAAAGTTTGAGCTAAATAAGCTTGATATTGATTTTGAACAGTTAAGCCTAGGTACAGATGATGAAATCATAAAAAACATGAACGATTATTTCAAACTGGTTAAACCTAGCTCAAAAAATGATTACACCGGCATGTTTGAAGGTTATAATTTGATTATGATTACTGCTGAGAGCTTCACAGGGTACGCTGTGGATAAAGAAATCACACCTACGCTGTATCAATTGACGCATGAGGGTTTTAACTTTACTAATTTTTATAATCCTCTTTGGGGCGTCAGTACTTCCGACGGGGAGTATGTTGCAATGATGGGACTCATTCCTAAGATAGGGGTATGGAGCATGTATCATTCTGGCTCTAATTATGTGCCCTATGCAATGGGAAATATGCTCAAAGCAAGAGGGTATAAGACAATGGCTTTTCATAACCATACGTATACTTACTATGAAAGACATATTTCACACCCGAACATGGGGTATGAATACAAAGGCTTGGGTAATGGATTGGATGTCACGCCAACATGGCCTGAATCAGATATTGAAATGATGGAACTAAGTATTGATGATTATATCGGACATGAGCCCTTCCACACTTATTATATGACAGTTAGCGGGCATATGCGGTATTCTTTTTCAGGTAATTACATAGCTTTGAAAAACAAGGATTTAGTGCAGAATCTTCCGTATAGCGACGCTGTTAAGGCTTATTATGCGACTCAAATTGAATTAGACAGAGCGTTAAAATATCTTATGGAACGCCTCGAACAGGCAGGCATTGCTGAAAGAACGCTGATTGTTCTAAGCGCCGATCATTATCCTTATGCTCTTGAGAAAGAGGAGTTTAATGAGTTAGCCGGGTTTGAGACAGATGATTCTTTTGACGTTTATCATTCAGGTCTAATTGTATATGCTAAAGGAATGAAACCTGAAACTGTCGATAAGCCGATTTCCAGCCTCGACATATTGCCTACTGTCATGAATCTCATGGGACTTGAATTTGATTCACGACTTTTAATGGGAAGGGATGCATTTTCTGACGCAAAGCCATTGGTTATTTTTGCAAATAAAAGCTTCATTACTGACATAGGGAAATACAATTATTTAACTCAAGAGTTTGAAGTCATCAAAGAAAATGAATTTAAAAGTGAAGAAGAGGAAAATGATTACGTGTTGTCAATTCTTGAAGAGATTGAGAGAAAATTTTATTATTCAACAATGATTTTAGATAAAGATTATTATCGACACATTTTTATTGAGTAATCTCGGGAGGATACGGATGAATGACGCCTCAAAAATAAAATCAATTTTACGTGAAATAAATGAGATCAAAAAAGCTTGTGATGCATTGGAGCCTGAAGGTGAATTGCAGGCTTCTTTGAGTGATAGATTTGATACTATAGAGCTTTTGTATAGGGAATTGATGGAAAACTATTTGGATTTTAGAGAAATAAGTGATCATTTATTTGATGGAATATATATATCGGATGGAAGTGGCAAGACTATTTTTGTCAACGAAGCTTATACTAGAATCACTGGAATTAAGAAAGAACAAGTGATGGGACGAACTGTACAGGAAATATCTGAAGAAGGAAAGCTTTATCAAGGGGCCGTAACCATGGAGGTTATTAAAAAGAAGGAACGTATAAGCTCGATTGGTCGAAGTCTTGTTAACAACCGAGAACATTTAGTGACGGGGTCTCCAATCTTCGACGAAAAGGGCGAGATAAGGCTAGTTGTCATTAATAACCGTGACATCACTGAGTTGAGAGGATTAGAAACAAAAGTTTCAGAGCTTCAAAACGATAAGATGATGGCCGATGAAGAAATTAAATTCCTCCGAAAACAAATCGCTCATAAACCGATATCAACTACGGATCAAGGGATGAGAACCATGATGAATATTATTGATACGATAGCGCCTACAGATGTAACTGTATTAATTTTGGGTGAGTCGGGTACAGGAAAAGAAGTCGTATCAGATATGATTTATCAAAAAAGCAAGAGAAACAGCAAGCCATTTATCAAAATAAACTGTGCGGCTATACCTGCAGAACTGTTGGAATCTGAATTGTTCGGATATGAAAAAGGAGCATTTACAGATGCGAGAAAATCAGGAAAAATCGGTATGTTTGAGCTAGCTAATGAGGGTACCATTCTTCTAGATGAAATAGGTGATATGCCTGTGAAATTGCAGACTAAGCTATTGCGAGTTCTTCAAAACCAAGAAATCACAAGATTGGGAAGTAATAAACCCATTAAATTGGATATAAGAGTGATTGCTTCTACAAACAAGGACCTCCACACAGAGATGCTCAATGGCCGATTTAGAGAAGACTTATATTATAGGTTAAATGTTGTCCCTATAAAAGTTAAACCCTTAAGAGAGAGAAAAGATGATATTGTAAATTTAACAATTGAGTTTCTAGAATGGTTTAACAAGAAATATGATAAACAGATAGTGATGGAAGAAGATTGTTATGATGTGTTAAAGAGTTATAGCTGGCCGGGTAATATTCGAGAACTTGAAAATTTACTCGAGAGAATGGTGGTCATAAATACTGATGGGGTTATAAAAGCAGGTGCTCTAATCCATATTCTTTTTCCAACCGGACGTGAAATTCAGACGAATAATAAGGGATTGACACTAAAAGAAGCCGTGTTATCTCTTGAAAAAGAATTAATAGAAAGTGCTATTGAAAACAACGGTTCAGTCAATAAGGCAGCCCAAAAATTAGGATTGAGTCAACCGGCGTTATGGAAGAAATGTAAGAAGCTAAACATAGAAAGTAAATAATTTAGAGCATAAGAAAATATCACATCAAACTTATAACATAAGTTATATATCATATAACTTATGTTATAAGTTTTTTTTTATTGCAAAGCCAACAGCTTTAAAGAAATGAAAAAATATATTAGAAAAATTTTATAACTTTAGTTATATGTTTTATTGGATTTAATAAATAAAAAATAAATATTTATTTTAATGAGCTTGTTTTGGAAGGGCTCTGATGACTTCTAGAGGTTAATCGCATATTGGCACGCATTTTGCTAATTATAAAGCAAATAAATATTTGGAGGAAATGATGGATAAAAGAATTATTACAGTTGCTCCTACAGGAGCATGGCCAACGAAGGACAACAATCCAAACGTTCCCATGACGCCTGCAGAAATAGCGAGGGATGTGGTTGAATGCTATCACGCGGGTGCGGCTATAGCGCATCTTCATATGAGAGACGCTGAAGGAAAAGGAACCATGGATAAAGATTTATTCAGAGAGACCGTTTCTTTAATAAAAGAACAATGTGATATTATCATTAATCTTACAACGTCAGGAGATTTACTTGCAACGGATGAGACAAGGCAAGAACATTTAAAATTGTTGAAGCCGGAGATGGCCTCTTATGATTGTGGCTCTATGAATTGGATGCATAGTGGTTTGTTTATTAATCATCCGCGTTTTCTGGAAGAGCTAGCGGTGACTATGAATGAAAACGGTGTCAAACCTGAAATAGAGATTTTTGACGCAGGCATGGTTTACAATGCACTCTATTATCAAAAGAAAGGTTTTTTGAAAGGTCCGCTTCATTATCAATTTGTTTTAGGAGCAGCAGGAGGAACAGCTGCAACCGTGGAGAATTTGGTTTATCTGAAGAGTCTCATTCCAAAAGAATCAACATGGTCGGCTTTTGGTATCGGTAAAGGACATGTGCCGATTTTATTGACTTCAATAGCCTTGGGCGGACATGTCAGGGTAGGTATGGAAGATAATGTTATGTTTGGACCTGGACAGCTAGCTGATTCAAACGCTCAGTTTGTTGAAAGAGCTGCTAATCTAATCAGAGTATCGGGCTGTGAGGTAGCTTCTCCTGAAGATGCCAGAACGATTTTAGGATTGAAGAGAGGTTAAAAATGATACGTAAAATAGCTGTTTTAGGAGCTGGAACCATGGGTCATGGGATTGCTGAAACATTTGCATTGCATGGATATCCGGTGAATCTATACGAAACCAACGAGCAGATACGCAATGGTGTTAAAAATGTTATTGCCACAGAATTAGAGCTTCTTTTTGAAAACAATATGATTTCTGAGAAGGATATTCAGGCCACTCTTGACAGAATTGTCATTACATCGGATTTGGAAGAAGCGGTTAAAGAGGCAGATTATGTTATAGAGGCTATTCCGGAATTAATGCAATTAAAAAAAGATTTATTTAGTAAGTTGGATAAATTATGTAGCAAGGATACGATTTTGGCGTCAAATACTTCTAGCTTACCTTTGAATGAAATGATGGAAGCTGTAAGTGAAAGCAGAAAAGAGAAGATGATGGTTTGTCACTGGTACAATCCGGGCCATCTTATGCCGATTGCAGAATTATCATATTTTGGCAATATGCCCGAGAATATATATAAGGAGGTGGAGGAATTATACTTGAAATCAGGGAAGCAAGTGGTCAAGGTATTAAAAGACATCCCGGGACTAGTAGCAAATAGAATTCAACAAGGTGTTGCGAGGGAAGTTTTTTCATTAATCGAAATGGGGGTTGCATCCCCAGAAGATATTGACAAGGCCTTGAAATTTGGACCTGGGTTTAGGTATGCGACAACAGGACAGCTTGAAATTGCGGATATGGGAGGACTTGATATTTGGTGCATAGTAGGGGATAATTTACTTAACAAAATGGATAATCGTAAGGAAGCTAACCCCATTTTAAGAAAAAAAGTAGAAGAGGGAAAATTGGGGATGAAATCAGGAGAAGGATTTTTTCAGTATTCTGAAGAAACCATCAATAATACCAAAAATGATTTTTATAGAAGATTAATGATTCAACTTCAAACATCAAAAAAATATATTATTTAAGGAGCGAGAAAATGTCAACTTCAAAACATGATGCCAAATTATCGTCTGAGCAGGATCGCGGATCAATGTTCTGGCGGTTTAGTAAAAGATTTCAATTTGCCGCTGAAAATATTATACCTGATCCCCTTGTGTTTTGCCTTATTTTAACCATCTTAATTTTTATATCAGGGGTACTGTTCACAGAAATGGGAATTTTGGGAATGCTGAATTCTTGGTTTAATGGGATTTGGTCACAGATTGCTTTTGCCTTCCAAATGTCATTTATGGTAGTCACTTGCGCCATTACAGCTAGGTCAAGACAAGTTAAAAATGTTTTGACCAAATTAGCGAAGCTCGTTAAAACACCTATGGCGGCAGTCATATTACTAATGATTTTCGGATATATCTCAAGCTTTATGAATTGGGCGTTTGGAACCATTGCTACACCTGTTTTAGCGATGCAGCTTACAAAAAATATCAAGGGACTTCATTTTCCAATGTTGATTGCAGCAGGATATTCTACCATGATTTTAGGGCAATGTCTTGGACCAAGTGCTTCTGTCTATGCATTGATTGCAAGCTCTAATCATTTTTTAGTGGACAAGATTGGCGTTATCACACAGGATGTTTCTGTGTATAATCCTATGAATACGGCCTTGTTTTTCTTCCTAGCTATTGGAACAATAGTCTTAACGATTAAGACCATGCCACCTAAGCATGAAGTTGTTGAATTTCATGGAGATGAGGGAAATCAGGAAATAGCTGAAGATAAAATTTCGGGTAAACTGACCTTTGCGGACCGTATGAATGGCAGCAAAATCATTATGTATCTTATTGGAACGGCAGGACTTGTTAATATTATTTATACCATCATGCAAAAAGGCTTTTTAGGATCATTAAGTTTGAATTTTGTTATTTTTATCTTCTTGACATCAAACTTCTTTTTATATCAAACACCTTCAAGATTTATTGCAGCGTATAGAAATAATTTGAGCTTGGCAACCGATGTTATGATACAGTTCCCTTTTTATGGCGGTATTTCAGGAATGATGGCAGATTCAGGATTGGGGCAGATTATTGTGGGTGGATTTACATCAGTCGCTACTGCTAATACTTTGCCATTATTCTCTTACTGGTCGGCTTCAATAGTTAATTTGTTTATACCTTCACAGGGAGGACAGTTTATTATACAAGGCCCGATTTTGATTGATGCGGCCATTGAGTTAAAGGCTAATATTCCCTATGTCATCAATGCCTTTGTCTATGGTGACGAGGCTACTAATTTACTGCAGCCTTTATACGTTATTCCTGCGTTGGCTATTGTTCAAATGAAGCTCAAGGATGTATGGGGTTATATGGCCTTCATCTGGTTGTTCTGGTTTATCTTTACTACAATTGGATTGACTGTCTTACCAATGTTCTTATA
>JAFGVC010000061.1 GCA_016938195.1 Tissierellales bacterium
AAGGGATGAGTTGTTGGGAAACCCTTAAGTCTTCGAGCTCATTTGATAATGTCCGAATGAGCTGAGTATTATCATTTAATACCATAATAATTAAGACTTTCTCAATAAACAGAAAACCCCCTTATTTTAAGGGGATATTGAGGATTTTATGAAATTAGAACGATATACTTCTATTATCTTTATTGACTTCAAAAGCTTGACATTGTCCATTAAACCTTTCTACTATAAGCTTTTCTAGAGCAGACATCGCCCGATCTAGTTTTGCGGCGTGCTCGCTTCCAAAGCCTACAAGTTGAAAGAAGATATCACTACTTTCCAATGTTACTTTTCCAAGCTCACTTTGTCTCCATAACCATTGTCTTGTCTGAATTTTATTTCCGCTAGTAAAAACTAGCTCTCCGGCTTTTACAGTTTCAAAAACTCTTTCTCCAAAGGGTAGAAAGATATCATCATCCGTGGTGAGCCTGACCTCTAAATTATTGTCAATGTCTCTTAAATCATGTCCTCCAAGAGACACTACTTCAGTTAGTGCTATCGCATTGCATAAATCTACCAAGGCATTAATTCTAGGAAGCTCTCCCCCTTTGACTACTCTTTTGCTCATCGCTTCAACAGAATTCATGAACTTATTGGGATTAATCCCAACATTAACCAAGGCGTCACGATAAATCTCTATATCAGGATAAGTTTTAAGTTCCTCAGCGCTTATTTTCTTTCTCAGATTTTCTTCTGCTTGGGCCAACAGGTCAGAATCTTCAACGGTTGTTTCAGAATTCTGCAATCCTTTCCCAATGATAATACCAAATCTGACCTCCGGATTTTTTTCAAAAACCCATGGGTCTACCGAATATTTCATATTTTTTACCTCCAATTATCCATTTCAACTATCATAAACCTAAATGTGCTTTCAAGTCAATAAAAATGCCCCGCTTCTCAAATAGAGAGCGAGGCATTTAAAATTAGTATTGAAAAAATACTAAGCTGCTATGCGAATATAAGACCATGAAACATCCTCTGTGGTCAGAATTCTACCTTCAACAGGTGATCCCTCTGTTCCGAACAATTTAATATACTTAATCAGGACTTCATCCAGTCCGGGATAATTTCCGGTCACGGGCGCATCTGAAAACATGACATATCCATCCCCACCAGCTGCCAAGAAATCATTCGTAGCCACATTATATTTTTGATCCATCTTGAGTGCTTCTGATCCGACCATAACTGAAACAACGCGATTTCCTGCAGGCTTAGAAGGATCAAAGGTCACTTTCATTCCTGCGATATGTGGGAAGGCACCTTTTTCTGCAGGATACGTATCTAATCCTACTTCTAGGGCCGATACTATTTCAGCGCCTGTCAATTCCTTGGTAATAACATAGTTCCCGAAAGGAAGAACGGTAATGACATCACCCACTGTGATTGGACCGGCTCCTATTGAGCTTCTAATACCTCCACCATTTGTGATGGCTATGTCCGCACCTGTTTCATAAAGCATCGCATCTGTAATCAAATTACCAAGGTTAGTTTCTCCTGTTCTAACAAAACCTCTTTCGCCTACAAGGTCTATTGCAGTATCCCCAATTAATTCAGAAGTAATGACATCATTTTCTGCCTTCACCTGGTCAACCAGGGCTTTCACAGATGGGTCTGCTTCCATGGCCACGCCTTCTTCCTTCGTAATCAAGCTTGCTGATTTCGTTAAAACGCCATTATTCAGCTTGAGGTTGACTATCCCCACATTTTTGCTATATTCACCTGCTTGTACAATCAAGGTGTTATTAACTGTCATACCTTGAGGAAGAACAGTATGACTGTGTCCATCCACTATCACATCAATGCCGTCAACATATTGAGCAAGCTTTTCACTTGTATCCTCTCCTTCGAGACCGAGATGAGATAGGCATACAATAATATCTGATTTTTCTTTTAACTCAGCTACCATCATTTTACCGATAATGACAGGGTCAAAGAACGTCAAGCCTTTAACATTGTCCGGATGAGTTTTATAGGTTGTTTCCGGTGTTGCCAAGCCAAATATAGCAATCTTGACACCATCTATCTCCTTAATCACATAAGAAGGTAAAAATGTCTTGTAATCCTTGTCATATACGTTGGCACAAACCATATCAAACTGAGCCATCTCAGCCAATTCGAGCAATCTATCCTGTCCATAATTAAAATCATGATTACCTGTTGTCATCACATCATATCCAATAAGATTCATGATTCTGACAATACTTTCTCCTTCATTGAGGGTTGAAATAGTTTGTCCATGGAAAGAATCCCCGGCATCCAATACTAATGTATTTGGATTTTTTGCCATCTCTGCTTTCACAATAGTCGCTATTTTATCATATCCCATGCCGTCATAGCTACCTTCAAAAACTCTTGAATGGATGTCATTTGTGTGAACAATGGTAATTTCAGCGGATTTTTCCTTTTCCGTTCCGTCAGGAATCACAAATACCTGTCCGGGAAAGATTAAATCCGGATCCTTAATGCCATTCAAAGCCACAATTTCCTGTACAGTCACGCCATACATTTGAGCAATTCTGTAGAGCATGTCTCCGCTTTGCACCGTGTAGGTTGCTGCCGATGCCGGAATGGCCATCAAGCCAACCAGTACAACCACTGCCATAAATATTACAAAAAACTTCCTGCCTTTCATCAAAAGACCTCCTCTAAATTTTTTGTGATGCCAGTATACTCTGTTGTATTGATTATATCACTATTACTAAAAAAAATGAACCTGGATTGTGTTAAATCCAAGTTCAAAATAAAACGCTAATCAGATTCTCAGGGGGTTTATTTAATTAATATGTTTTTTAAGCTCCATCTTCAATTTTTCATTCGGTTGAATGCCACTGAATTCCAAAAGCTTCTCCATGAATTCAGAGTGAGAATTTTTCAATCCCATTGTCGTTATTTTCCATTGAAGTGGTTTTACTATCATTGGTTCAAATAATATATAACCAAGATTTGTAATATACAAGTTTTTAATTCTCATGAAGGGGTCTATTTCTGTAAGTTCTATTACATCCCGCAAATTGCCAGATTCAAAGCCTTCACATATAACCTTGTTTAAAATGATCTCATCTGACTTTAACTCTAAAGCACCTTTTGATTCCAATGAATTTATAACGTTTGTAAAATTGTCGCTTTTCATTATCTGATCTACTGTTTCCTGATTTAGTTTGAAAAGATTCATGTTGTTTATCTTTTCAACTAAATCCTCATTCATCAGTTCATCAATTTTTAAGACCTTTTTGCTGTTCGTGTATTTAATATAGTTGTTGTTAATGATCAGAAGAGACAGGATGTTGAATTCTTCACTGCTGAGTATCCACTCATTATGAAATTCCGTTTCTTCTTCAATCTCTAAATCACCAATAACATTTTCTTTAAACCAAGTTTCAAATATTGATTTATTGTAAAGATATTCAATACTGTATATTTTTTCGTCTTTGCTTACAGAAAACAACACACCAATACTATCTTTATAACTATAGAAATGCTCTTCAAAAGGTTTTTCCGAAGCAGGCTTTATTTTTATTGTTCTTTCAGGGGCATTTATTATATTAAATACCGTTTGAAGTTCTCTAATTAAAAAAGGTTTACCTTCTTCATTTGTCCATATTGCACCGTCTTCTATAAAATTACTCACAATTTCTGCATGTAATTTTTTGTTTGCTTCAAATGTTTCTCTATTGAAATCCTTAATCCCATTTAACACGGAATACGATTTGATTCTTTTTCCGCTTACAAGAGACAACACTTGCAACTCTTCTATGCTTAATGCCAATATCGCCATTTCTTACCTCCTTAAATCCAGCTTCCAAGCCAAGAACTTAAATTTTTAACGCCACTAGCAACATTAATAAACTGTTCTGTAGCTTTTTTACCAACATAACATCCTGCTCTTTTTATTGCCCAAGATCCTTCTTTAGGTTTCCACATTTCTTCATTTGACTTATACATACCTTCATAGAAATCATCTGATGTCACTACGTTGTCAAAGTCTTTTTTAAAATCCGGATCATAGGCTGATTCTGCAACAAATTCTGTCAGATTATCCATTTCCTTCCAAGTACCGCCATATTTTCCATCTTTAAGCCTTCCTGAAACATCATCGGTTCCATTATACAAATCAGTAAGCTTATCAATGATAAAGTTAGCACCGCCTTGAACCGTTTTAGCCGGACTAAGAACATCCCCAGCTCTAGAACCACCTGCAAATATTGCAACTATTTTTTCCACTATAGCAAGTGGTGCACAGGCTGGATTATCAAATATCACATTTTTGATTTTATTGGAGAGATAAGATTTAATACCCGCATAAATCGCATTGTCCCCCATTCCAATATTGTCCAATGTATCTTTAAGTACCCCTGCTCCATCCATAATATCTGATATTGGACTTCCTTCAGGCAGATAATCACCAAACAAATCCTTGGCTAATCCAAGAGCATCCCAAGCTTCATTTGCGGCATCTTCAGCTCCTTTTTCAAACCAATCAGGTACAATTTCATCATATTTTTCAAATATGGTATCCATAATATCAGAGGTTAAAACAAAATCCTGTCCGGAGCTGATTAGATCTCCTAATTCACCAGGAAGCTCGTATCCTTTTTCTGCCCAGTCCTTAATAACATCCAATTGTTCTTCAGGAGTACCAAAAATTAAATCTTGAAGTTCTTCGAGGTTTTCCACCATTTCTTCCTCGAATTTTTCTGTAAATGTGTCCTCTTCCTCGTCCTCTTCTTCGTCTTCTTCGTCGCCTTCAGAGTCCTCCGTATCCTCTGTATCCTCTGAAGATTCCTCAGTCTCCTCATCATCAGTCGTCTCTTCCTCGGTTTGATCTTCCGGCAAATCTTCTAATTCCGACTCGGGATATTCAACGTCTTCACCATAATCAACGTCTTCATCAAAGGTCCCCACGAAGTCTCCTCCACCGGTCACGATACCGACAAGGCCCCCAATTCCTGCTCCCACACTAGGTGGTAGACCAACCGTCACAGCTTGCCCGGCACCAGGACTTCCAATCCAATTTTTCAAGCCTCCGGCCTCAGCAACGCCTCCGTCATCTGCGTATACTTTCATCATATACACAAAAGCTAAGTTCAACCCGACCGCTCCCAACAGAAATAGATTGGCTGCAACTTTATTGGTCTTTCTGAATTTTGCAAAGATGAGCATCGCAACTGAAAATCCGCATATTGCATATATCAATATTGGTTTGCCGCTCAAAAACGAATAAATCAACATAGCCACGATCATAGCCAGCTGATAAGCATCAAAATAGATATCATTGAATTTTGCATTTTTTCTTTTGAATAGCTTCGTGACATCCTGATATCCCAATCTTAAAATGAGATAACTCAAATCTGCTCTGAAAGTAATAATTCCCATCACCGCACTAATGATAAACGTATAGGCAATAGCTGTATTTTTTAGCAAAAATTGTCCTAATAACAAAAATACAACCATACTCATCATGAAAAAAGATAAAAATTTTCCGGTTTTGCTAAAGGTTGACTTGACTACACGCACGGGTCCTGTAAAAATACCTGTAATAAATTTTTTAGGACCCACACTAAACATTCTACGAATAATAGAAGTCAATAAATAAGCAGAAATAGTCCAGAATACTGTTCCTCTGGCTTCATTTCCAACTAGAGCTAAAATTTTATCAAGTGTAGGATTGGTTCCTTGCCAAAAGCCTCCGTTAGGATAGATAACCAAGTAGGTATGCACTAAAAACGTGATCACTCCAATAATGGCAAACCACAAAAGTCTTTTCGGAAGATTCGTTACCATTCCCTTGGCAATCATCCAGAAAAGCTGCAGCAGAGATTGTGGTCCCTTGTTAATTTTTGCTGAACTAACCGGGAGTTCTTTCCATTCACCATTAACATTTTTGTGCCAGCTTCCATTTGCATCAACCATCCACTGTTCACCGGCATCATCTTCGGCTGATATTTTTGCCACCTGTTTCTCAAACTTCTGGTCTGACAGCTTGCCTGATTCATGCTTTTGCTTTAATGCTTCAAATTCTTTCAAAGCTTTTTTCAGTTTCATAAACAACCTCCTCTCATTTTCTCAAGTCAAATAAATCATATAATGATTTCTTTTCTGCCATTGCAACTCCTTTCCTAGTCGCAAGCCAAACGCGTTCTCCATCAAAAAGTATCGCCTTCACTTCGTTGTTGGATAAACCATCTTCTTCATCAAATCTTGCAAATTCATCTCCTTTCATCAGACAGATGCCATTGTACTCTGTTCCTATCCAAATATATGAATCCTCTATATTAATGCTTCTTGCTTTGCTACCAAATTTACCCCATTCTTTGACAATGGATTTTTCTAGCTTTATTCCCTCGTTTGTCACTTTAAATATCGCAACGCCACCCACATCATAAAAGCCTGTTGCAATATAAATGAGCTCCCCTTCCTTCTTGCCTGCCGTAATGTAAGAATGTGGCAACCCCTCTGCTATATTGAAATATTCCCATTCTCCATTTTTATAATAACTAATGCCGTCTTTTCCGGAGCCGTAATGCCCGAAAATCATGCCGCCATATCCATCTTCCATCATCAAGGAAACGGTATGAAACGCTAACCCGTCTTCAGTGGAAATATTGTCCCATTGATTGTTCTCTAGCTTAAGCGCCCCCATGAAAGTTCCCGCCCATATTTGGTTTTTATCATTTGCCATCAACGCATTGACCCTAAAGTCAGGAACCTCATACGAGCTATCTAATATTGAATAATAATCCTTGCCATCATAAACTGTAATGCCACTATCGTGACCGATATACAATTTCTCTTCATAAATCATTAAGTCCTTAATTAAAAAAGCTTGCCCTATTTCCACTTCTTCATATTGATAGGATTGTGGATTGATTCGATATAATCCTTCCATCCCACCTGCGTAGATAGAATCTTTATAAAAGACTATGTCTGAAACTTCCTTTTCTTCGATAATTGTGGTAAAAAGCATTGTCTTTTGTTCTGCTTCTTGTTGGCATCCGGTAAATATTAATAGCATCATCCATAAGCCTGCCAAGAATAATACAACTTTATATTTTTTTTTCATATAACGCCCCATCGGATAATTCGTATATTTGATTAGCCATCGCTTTGTTTTCGTCGATATTGTGGCTGACCAACAAAATGCTGAGTCCTGTTTTTTGATGCAATGCTTTGATTAAATCGATTAGCTCAAGCTTTGTTTCACTGTCAAGGTTTGAAAATGGCTCATCCATCAACAGAAGCTTTGCGCCTGAGCATATTGCACGTGCTACAGATACTCTTTTACCCTCCCCTTCAGAAACTTCGTCGGGATATTTTTCCATTATCGCTTGAATGCCAAGCAATCTGATAATTTCATTTTTTTTATCATGATAGGCTTCTGAGAGAGCAAAATTGATGTTCTCCGACATCGTCATGTGTGGCCACAAAGTTGCATTCTGAAAAACAAACCCTATGCCTCTTTTGAAAGGTTCTATTGAAAAAAAATCCTCGTTGACAATTTTATGGTCAATAATAATAATCCCTTCATCCGGTTTTTCTAAACCGGCAATCATCCTCAATAGCGTTGTTTTTCCAATTCCTGATTTCCCCATAATCGAAATAATATCCCCTTGACTAACCGTTAACGAAAGATCCTGTGCAATTACTTGGTGATTAAATTTTTTATAAAGTTTCTTGATTTCCAATATTTGGCTCATCGGATATACCTTCTTTTTTTATTGAGTAATAGGATGACACCTGACGTAACGACGGTAAAAAAAAGGATGATTATCAAGCCAATGGCTGATATTTTACTTCCGCTTCCATAATGCAAATAACTGTATATTTTTAAAGAAATCAACTGCTGACCCGGAGGTACAAGCAAGATCGACGAAGATATTTCTCCAAAGATATATGCAAAACCTACATACAATCCTCCCAAAAATGGAATTGAAAAATATGGAATATCCACATGAATCAAACGATGAATCAAATGCCTCTGATATAGTTTTCCACAATCAATCAAATGCCGGTCTTTAGTTTCTAGGCTTCCTTTCATAAGAAAATAGACAATCGGTAAAGCTCTAATGGTATTCCCATAAATCAATAAAATATCTTTTTCCATCAAACTCGCATAATAGGGCGACTGAATAAAAACGGCAATCATACTGATACCCATCAGCGCTCCCGGGAAAAGAAGCGGTGACATCACAACCATCTTAATCAAAAAATGATTATGATGGCTTAATATATAAAGCAGAAGCGTTGCCGCCAAAAAAGCCGAAACAAAAGAAATCTTGATAGAATAAATCAACTCCTGCCTGTTTTCGAAAAAAGTCTTTATCAATGTATGCCATTTTAGTATTGAAAACAGGTTTGAAAGAATAATACCAAACAAAAGAACCATACCAAACAAGGATAATGCAACTAGAATCTCGGTTATCAAGCCTGGTTTAAATGCATTATTCTTTAAAACAGACCCTCCTCTACTAATAAAGGACAACTTTTCCGAATTAAAGATTAAGATAAAAAATGCAAAAGCATTGACAATCAGCAAGGGTAAGGACATCACCACAAGCTCTTTGAATGTAGCGCCTGATGTATAATATGTAAAAACCTCAAAACTGTAAGTCTTCAGCTGAAAAAGAGACGGCACACTAAAATCAGAAATAACCAGTATAAACACCAAAGAAATTATGGATATCGCAAAAGGCTTAAGCATTCGTAGCAATATTTTATAGAGCACGGCACTATCCTTGCGATAAATTTTAGCCGCGTAGAGGTAATCCTTATCAATAGAACGAAAGGCAATCGAAACCACCAAAATATTGAGAGGCACATAATACATCGTCAACACCACGACTGTTTTCAAGTAACCAAGCTTCCCTACGCTAAAAAATCTCAGCCAGCTCAACGCATGAATATAGGGTGATATCAGATAAAAGGTCAAGATCAAAGCCGTCAAAATATAAGCTGGTTTGCTTTTGTTTCTCAATAAAAAAACACAAAAGAAAAAACCAATCATGAATGAAACGGTAGATACATTGATTCCGAGCAGTACTGTTTTAACGAGTAGCCAAGCTCGCCTTGCGTTAAAAACCAGCGGAACCATCTCTCCCTCAAGCAACACATAAAAGAGAAATAAAACAGGCGCTAGGATGAGCAGTATCACGACAACCTTCATCAATATATTCAAAAATTTCGTAAAATTTCTCATAGCATTACTGAACAAGTGCGTCCTTAATTTTCTCCAAAATAGCTTCCCCACCTCTGTAGGCTTCTTCAAAATCACAGGTCAGAAAAACAATATCACTGGTTGCATCATTGAGAGATACATCTATAAATCCCATTTCCATCAGCTTTTGTTCCGTCTCTTTAGAAAGAAGATAATCAATAAAGATTTTTCCTTCCTCCGGATGACGGCAATCTTGAATCATTCCGACCGTGTTTGGGATGATTAGCGTCCCCTCATTCTTCTGGTCTAAATAAACCACTTTTACAGGCTTGCCGTCTTTAACAGCAGCAAATGCATCGTCCGTGTCCGTGATTCCAAAAGCAACCTCACCTGACGCTACCAAATCCCTGACAACTGAGTTGCCATCCACAATCACCGTTTGATTATCCTCGGCTGCAAGAAAGTAATTGATGGCTGCTTCTTCACCCCACAGCTGATTCATGACAAATAAATGTGTCATGGTTGTCCCAAAGAGTGGATAGGCGATAGCTTTCTTAAAGCGACTATACTCTTCTGAAATTAAATCATAAATGGAGTCCGGTGTAGCTTCTCCCATAATATCAGTGTTAATGATCATCACGCGTCCTCTGCCTCCAAATCCCGTCCAATAACCCTCGCTGTCTTTATAGGATGCCGGTATATCCGCCGCTTTTTCCGACGCATAAGGTTGGAAAACATTCTCTTCTTTTAATCTCAGTGTCATGATAATTTCTGAGCTCCAAAAGACATCGGCTTGTGGATTCTCTTTCTCGGCTATTAATCTATTGGCTAATCCTGTTGTTTTCGAAGCTTCAATATCATAAACCGGTTTAACAACAATCCCTGTTGTGGCTTCGAAATCTTTCAAGATGCTTTCAGCGATGTTTTGGTCAACAGATGTATAAACGACCACTTCACGCGTTGAATCAGAAGCTTTTTCGTTATTACACCCTATCGTCGCAAGCATTACAATGATAACAATAACAAAAAATACCAAGTGCTTATTCTTCATAGAGCCTCCAATTGATTAAGTAGAAATCATTATTACATTTATTATACACTATCAAAAATCAAGATGCATCAATTAATTTATTTTTAACAATTCAATATAATCAATAGCAACCGCCCTCCAAAAATGATATAAATAATATATCCTCAAATAAATCAAAAAATACTAATGAGTGAGGAAAATCTTTATGAGACAATTCATCATTATCGTAGTGATTATTATCTTATCTATATTGATTCCCGTCACCAAAGCCAATCATGTCAATCATGAGGTCCTTCTAAATCCGGACTATTTTTATAGATCAGCTTATGAAAAAAACTTGAATCTTAGCATCAAAGCAAATGATACCCAGGTTGATTTATTTCCGTCAGGAGATTTTTTTCACAAAAATCCTGCCGGTGAATATGCTCAATTGACAATACCTGATGAGACGGTTAAAACGCTCCAAATCAATGAACCTACTGTCTTCAAGCTTCAATTTGATTTAAAGCCGACATACAGTGTCATCTATTTCAAGAATCATAAGGGCTTGCATTATCAATCTATCGAAGAGTTGCTAGCGTCTATCGAACAGAATGGCATTTATCCTATCATGATTGAAGCCACCTGGGAGAAAAGCAACAATAAAAACTATTACGGACGTCTAGTTTACGAGTTTAATTTAGATGTCACGCTATTACCTGAGCTTCAAATTAAAACGAACGTTCATTTCCCGGGCAATATACTTGTGTTATCTGTCGAAAACATAAAAGAAGACTATCATGTTGAACTAAATACCGATTTAAGTCATGGTTCAATTGCACTTATACCGATAGAAGATTCGCTTGTATATTTCATTCCAATCGATATCTGGTCCAAATCGGGAGATTATTCCGTTAGCTTTGAGATCTCAAGCGTTGAAAATAAGAGCATCGCTAATCTTACCGGCAACATCAAAATTTCTGATAAAAAATTTGTAACACAATACTTGTATATTAGTGAAGAAGTATACGAGACTACCAACAGTGATGCGGCCTACCAAGAGTTTCGAGAAAAGGCACAAGCGGCTCGATCTACCTCAACAATGAAAAAACTATGGGACGGTCCATTTCTATTGCCCGTCAAAGATGCGTATACCCTGACAACAGACTACGGAGAAATAAGGTACGTAAATGACCACATCAGCTCCACTCGGCATTCGGGACTTGATTTAGCATCGCCCACAGGCACAAAAATTTATGCCTGTAATAGCGGTAATGTTGTTTTATCTGAATATCTTATACTCACCGGCAATACGCTAATCATAGACCATGGCATGGGTCTTTTCACGAGCTACTATCACATGGACTCATTGTCTGCAAAGGTAGGTGACTTTGTCAATAAAGGTGATTTCGTTGGAAATATGGGGTCTACCGGTTTTTCAACAGGTCCTCATCTTCATTGGTCCATCAGCATATATAATACTTACGTCAACCCTTGGCAGGTTCTGGAATCCGACCTCTATCCATAAAAAAAAGACATCTTAGCTTCAGATGTCTGTTAAATTATATTGGTGCACCTGAGACGAGTCGAACGTCCGACACACGCCTTAGGAGGGCGCCGCTCTATCCTGCTGAGCTACAGGTGCAACTTACCTTAAAAATTTTACATGATTGCACCCATTTTGTCAAACTAATCATTAAGTGATTATAAAGTAATAAGACTTTTATATGATGAAAAATAATAGGTTTGTCATCTTTACATACAAGATTTTAAATGTTAGAATGTAAAAAAGAATATATCTCCGAGCTTTTCAACCTAAAATATGTATTATGGTTGCTAAGCCTATAGGGTTATTTTGGAAACAAATTAGCCTCCCAGTGGAAAGGAGAATCATGTCAACAACATTCCATTGGGTATGTTGTATTTTTTTTGATTAAAATGAATTTATTAAACGGAGGGTAACAATGAAAGGAAAAAGCACAAAAGTATTGACAATTTTATTGGCCATAATATTAATTTTATCGCAATCAATAGTATTTGCAGATGATACCGTGCCTGTAATTACTATTACAGGTGAAGGTGTAGAAACTGAACTCAGCTTAAGTTTAGATGAATTAAAAGCTATGCCTGAAGAAGCTCAAATAAATGATACCTATATATACAATAGTAAGGGTGGACAAAAATCAGTCGTAGTCAAAGGTGTTAGCTTAACCTACCTCCTTGAGGAAGCAGGTGTGGTCGAAGGAGAAGCCGAAGTCGGGTTTACTGCATCAGACGATTATCCTATCAATCCTCAACCGCTCACCGATGTCATGAATGAAGAGCTACAATATGTTGTCGCCTATGAAATTAATGGATTAGCGATAGATGAAGATGATAATCCTGATAATGATGAAGTCATCATCTATAGAAAAGTGAAGCAAGAAGGCGAATTCGGAACCGTCTTCAAGCTTGTTATTAACATCAATGTATCAAAAGTCGAAGCCTCTACTGAAGAGCCTGAAGATGAGGTTGTCCCTATCAATTTTACAGACATTACTGAACCTTACCTCTTTGCCGACGAAGCCATCAAAGCATTGGCTTCAAAAGGAATTGTAAATGGAATGGGTAACAACAAATATGCTCCGGAAAAAGAATTCTCAAGAGCAGAATTTAGTAAAATAATGGTCTTATCACTGGGATATGCTCCTGTAGCTTATCAAGGTGGATTCTCAGATATTTCTGAAGAGGATTGGGAAGCCGATTATGTCCAAGCAGCTGTAGATGCAGGAATATTTCAAGGTCGAGGAAATGGAATTTTTGATCCAGACGGCATTATCACCAGACAAGAAATTGCTGCAGTAGCAGGGAGAGCTGCAGTAACCGCCGGAATTGTTTCACAAGAAAAATTAAATAAATTTGTTATGGAAAAATCACTTTACCTTGATAAAGATTTGGTTCCCGAATGGGCCGAGAATGAAATAGCTTGGCTTGAAGCACAAGGAATATTTACGGATTTTATTGGTGAAAGCTTTGGACCTACTTTAAATGTAGACAGAGCACAGGCTGCTGTAGTTGTTTATAAAACTTTATTCCAAGAATAGTCTAAATTGAATGATGAAGCAAAGAGCGATGGTGTTAGCTTTCGCTCTTTGCTATTATTGGAGGTTATGATGCGTATGTTAATTTTTGAAAAGAATATTAAAGCCTTTGCTATAATAATGATATTATCGCTTTTTTTATCTCAATTCATCTTCTTGCCTACTTATGCCCTAGAATCCCAAGTTGAACTTCTCATTACAGGTACTGGAATTTATGAAGAAGTCGTCATCACTGAAAATGATTGGCAGAACTATGATATGATTGAACAAACCTATTCAGTCAATAACAGTTTGAATTTTCACAAGATTATTAAAACAAAAGGCTATGACTTATTTGAGCTCATCGGTAAAAGTAATCTAAAATCAAATCAAAATTACAATATTTTATTTATCTGTTCTGATGGCTTTCAATTTACAAAGAGTATTGAAGAGCTTAAAAAACTCTATTTTTTTAGTGATTTTACTGAAAATACTAAGATAGCTTCCCAACCCATGCTTGCATTTTATTCAGCTGTATTAGCTGATTTTCCTAAGGATCGCTTCAATCCACCGATTAGCTGGACAGATTTAACGTTAACTGAAAGCAACCTTGATTCCGATTCACCAAAGCTTGTTTTTGGACAAACAGACATCGATGATATGAATTTATCTAAATGGGGTAAAAAAGTTGTTAAAATTGTTGTTGGCGAAGAAATAGAGGGGAAACCCGAAACTAATTCTCCTTATAAGCATATCAGCTATGACGGTGCTCCCTATAACGTAGACACGATATCCGGAGCAACTTTTACAATAGAAGGACCTGCTCTTGAAGGATATAGGGCCATCTCGTTAAGACAAATTCAAGAAGATATCGATGGACAGAGTATCGATACTTATAATGAAAAATCAGCAGACAAGATCATCCAAAACACCTATGAAGGCATTAATGTAAAATATCTCATTGATCATTACGTCAAGATTAATACCACTCCCGGTTGTGTGATATTTAAAAACAAATCTAGGCAAACAATACTTTCGATACCTTATGAAGACATTGAACAATATAAGATTGCCTACGGCATTAACGAAGTTCCCCTAGTCTATTTAGATTCAGATGTAGGTTACCGTCCTGATAAACAGAATGACAATGGGTGCTTTAAACTTGTATACCCTCAAGAAGAGAATGCGGCTATTGAATTTTCGAACGTAGCCTACATATATGTTGAAGAAAAAGATGCCTCAAATATATCTGAACATAGCTATCCGCCTTTCAATAATTCCAAATATACCGATTATCAAATAATCATCCATGGTGATGGATTTGGCGAAGAAGTTCGGTTCTCCGTGACAGACATTGAAAATATGGTCGACATTCAATACGAAGCAGAGTACAGCTTATCCAATAGTGAGTACTTTTGGTACTTTAATAAATACAAAGGTGTTACCTTATGGGATTTATTGATAAAATCCGGATTGAATCCCCATATTGATGAATCGACAAGCATTCAATTTATTGCAGCAGATCATTACAATTTCGCTCCCATGACCATAGGAGAAATAAAAGATGCTTCAAGATATCATTATTACGAAAAGTCTCCTGAAGATCTAGGTGACGGAAAGTACGATGGCACAAATGTAGCACCGTTGCACACACATATGCCGGTTTTAGTTGCATATGGATTTAATGGTTATCCTTATGTTATCAGACCTACTGATGAAGGATTCAATACAGGTTTAGGAAATGATGGTGGTCCTTTAAGAATCATTTTCGGGAAAACAAACTACAATGATGTTAATGGTTCTAATCAAGTGCAGTTTTTAAAAGAAATCATCATCGGAGGCGGTGAATCTATTTCTTCAATCATCGTTGAAGAAAATAGCGATGGGGAAAATACACACCAATCTGTCAACAAGGATATAACCTGGAATCACAATCAAGGTGTCTATAAAGATTATTTAGATGACCCGATATTGAGAGTAACCGGATCTCAAGTTCAAAACCCTATGACTTTTACGCTAAGACAAATAGAATCAATGTTAAACCATTCAATCAAAGATGTTTACACCGGAGATGGCATAAGTGAATATGAAGGAATCATATTATGGCAATTAGTCTCGGAAATGGTTGGCATAAAAGATGGGGTAGAGATCCCTAGCTTTAGAGTTTTTAGTGGACCCAACTACAATCAAATATTGAGGAGCTTCGATCAAATTTCCAAAGGTGTGATTAATTCTAAAGGAGAGAGTAAACAGATTATTCTTGCTTATGCAAAAGAAGGTTATCCCTTGGTACCCAATGAAAGCAGTATTGGCTATGCTAATAATAATGCCTATGGGCCGTTAAGATTATTGGTAGAAGAAAGTAAATCCATGTGGGTAAAATGGGTAGATTGTATTGTTGTGGGCACTGGAGATTATGAAGCCCCTAAATTAGAAGATGTTGTAGCGCTTGACCTTCCCACACTCCCATCATCAGAAAATGATAAGCAAAACCCAAAAATCTGGTTAGACTTTAAAAACAACACGGGCAAAGAAATGGTAGAAGCCAGTGTCAGAAGTATGGAATACGACAATCACGGCAATCTTTGGATAGGCACAAATAATGGGGGTTTATCCATTAGAACGCCTGAAGGCCATTGGCAACACATTGATGAAATCACAACCTCTGAAGGAAATACAATAAAAATAGATACCACCTATGCAATTGTTCAAAGAGAAAATGGTGAACTCTGGATGACATCCGGAGGGCCAACAGAGCCAAAGGGCATTCTTGTGAAGAAAAATGATGTTTGGATACAATATAGGTCTGATAATTCAAACCTTCCAGCTTGCTATGTACAGGAGCTTGAACTCGATGGTAATCAAGGGCTGTGGATAGGCACCAAAAATGGTGTTGTTCATGTTGATTATGAAAATAACTGGCAAGTCTATACCGTAGAAGAAGGACTCCTGCCTTATTCAGTGGATGCTCTTGAGCCTGATGGAAAAGGTGGCATTTGGATTGGATATTATCCTAATATCATCAATAATAATGATGGAACTACTTCTTATTTTGGAGGATATCAGCATATTCATTTTGATGGAAAAATTGACACCTTTCAAGATTTTGACAATAGTAATTTCAATCTCAATTGGATTAGAAGCATCTCTATGGATTCAAAAGGCGGTGTATGGATTGTTAGATCAGGAAATGCTCTCGGTTACGGTCAAGGAGAAATTGACTATGTTTTAGGCGATGAAAAAACGGTCTATCAAGCTAAAGATTTGATACCTGAAATCCCTTTTGAAGATGATATCAGACTTCTGCTAACAGACCCATATAATGACGATGTATTCTACATCGCAACATTAAAAAATGGTTTGTTAAAATCTGAAGGAATTGGAAATATAACGCAAAGATATAACTCCAGTAACGTTTTTTCTTCCAATCAGTGGAACAACATCTATTTTCTGGATTGGAATAATCAAGATTTGCTGATTGGCACAAACGGTGGAGCAGCCTTACAGACAACAATCTCAACATTTCAAGATATTGTAACCCATTGGGCAAAGAATGATGTTGAAAAAATGAGTACTTTAGGTTATATTAAGGGATACAAGGGAGAATTCAGACCAGATGAGTCTATAACTAGAGCAGAATTTATTGCAATGCTTGTAAACGTCTTAGGTTTTGAAAAAACATCTCCTAGAAATGATTTTAATGATGTGACCGCAGATGCTTGGTTCGCTCCTTATATCTCAACAGCCATTGAAAACCATTTAGTTAATGGCTATGAAGATGGAACCCTTAGGCCGGATCATCCAATCTCTAGAGAAGAAATATGCGCTATATTATCTCGTGTTACCAATAAAGAATTAGAAGAAGAAAACATAGAACAAATATTGTCAAAATTTAACGATCCCATTTCAAATTGGGCTAAAATAGATATTGCAAAAGCAGTAGCGTCCGATTTACTCATCGGATTTCCTGATGGGCGGTTCGGAGGAAATGAATTTGCGACAAGAGCTCAATCTGCTGTCATGCTTTTAAGATTTTTAAGCCACTAAATGATAAAACAACCCCAGGAGGTCATGATGAAAAAAAATACAGTTTTTCAATTAATCTTCATTATTTCGTTACTGTTTTTAATTCTTATAGCCGGCTGTACTCAACAGCCAGCTATCCCTAATTCCAGCGTAGAAAATACAGAAATATCCCATGAAGCTTCAACTGTAACAGACACTTCTGAAACTAATGAAGAATTAGAAACCACTACTGCAGAAGGTTCTAGCGAAGAAAACATTATGGTTACAGATGTTCAAATTGAAACTGAAGCTACCGTACAAGCAACTACAGAAGATACCATAGCAGTAGAAACCACAACAGAACAATATAATGTGGAAACAACAACTGAAGCTTCTTATGAAAGTCAAAATTCGACCGAAAACCAATTGAAAATTGAAGGATTAGTAGAAAACGTCTTGTCTTTGGGCTTAGACGAGCTGAAAAACATGCAGGACATCATTTATTCAGGTACTTTTTATTCACTCAACAGCTTTGGCACGACTGAATATACTGATTTTAAAGGAGTCAATCTGTGGCAGCTATTAAATGAAAAAGCCCTGATTTCGCCTGATGCACAAAAAATTACAGTCATTGCTATTGATGGCTATAAAATGGAATTCAGTATCGATCAAGTGAAAAAACAGGACTATATCGATGAAACAAATCCTAATTTACAGCTTCCAATGATTATTGCTTGGGAAGAAAACGGTATTGAATATAATCCTAATGATGGACCTCCCTTCAAATTAATCGTGGGTCAAAAAGAAGAAGGGGATATTAACAAGCCTCAGTGGATTAGAGATATCGATAAAATTATAGTGGAGTAACTCACAAATGAAAAATAAGAAATATTATATCCTCTTTATTTTAGTCATGATAATTGCTATTGGGACGATGCTTGCATTCAACAATTCAGTCACAAAGGAAGAGCTCTTAATTAAAGAATTTTACCCCGAAGCAAAAAACATAGAATTATTTAAGGATATTTCTGATGATTCTTTCATATCATTAAACTTTCCCGGCGTAATGAGAGCCTACAAGATTGACGGCAAAGTAAAAGCGCTTATATCGAGCTGTGTAGGTTATAACGGTCCGGTTGATGTTTTAACCGCTGTTGGAAATAATGATGAAATAATAGGCATAAAAATAATACAGCATGAAGAAACGTTAGATTATGCTGAACATTTAGATTCAGATTGGTTTTTAGAAAGGTTCAAAAATATCGTCCTTGATCGTTTCTTAAACCTTGTCATTCTTGATCAAGAAAATCCTGAAGATATTATTCAAATCACAGGTGCTACGATTAGTTCTAAAGCTGTCGTCACTGCTGTCAACGCTTCTATAGGTGCTTATAACTACGTCAACAATGGCATCAAAATGAGCAGTGTCACTGATGTTATCCCTCAAGAAATGTGGGAAAAAGAGTTTAATAGCTTTGCCATAAACTACTCTGACCAAACAATTAGAATTGATATGGACGAGCTTAAAGAATATCCACAAGTCGAGCAAGATGTCATTCTCATCAATACAACTGGGACTGAATCAAAAATGAAGGTCAAAGGACCCACCTTAAGAAATTTATTAGAAGAGGAAGGTATCGATTTAAGTGAATTTCAAGCTATTGGCGTTACAGGACGTGACGGCTACTATACGATGATCGACAAAGAAAAATTAGATGTAAGTGAAGTCATTTTGTCTTGGGAAGTAAATGGAAAACCAATTGATGATGCTGAAAAACCTGTAAGAATTGCCATGCCTGATGAATTAGGCCCTTATTGGGTAAAAATGGTGTCCACTATTGACTTATATGATGAAATTTCTCCTAAAAACATCGAAATAGTACACTTTTTTGAACCCTTGACTAAAGACATTGAACCTTACTATTATGAATACTACGGGAGCAAAGATAAGTCCATAGAAATAGGGAAAATTTTAGCCAAATTTGAAAATGTAGATACAAAAGGTTTTTTCACCATGGTCTCTGTGGATGGCTTAGAAAAGAATGAAACCATCTCTTTAGTCAGACAGCGTTATTTTTTGAAAATTGAAGGGGAAAATGCGCCGATGAATATCGCACCCAATTTTAAACTTGGAATGAACGTAAAACAAATGACTCATTTTTCAACGACAAAGGACGCTGTCGTATTTCCTGAAAAAATGAAAGCTGTTGTAACTACAAAATCTATTGGTGTTGATGAAGGTTTGTTGCTTGAGGATGTTTTGAAGAAAGTAAGCATGAAATGGAGTAGTCAAACCAACTTTTTAGCGATATCAGAAGATGGCATAGTATTAGAGTTATCTCAAGAAGATATTCAAAAAACTTATTTATTGATGTCTGATGATGTTGTCATGCTATATTTAGGTGATGATCTCGTTATGAAAAATTTATTGAGAATCGAAAAATATGAATCTTAAAAAAAGAAGCCTCACCCAGCTCATTATTTTCCTTTTTGTCTTATTGAGCGGATTAATCTATGCCTTCTATTTAAGGGGGTTCATAGAATTTAAACTTTTGTCCGTTGGGGATTTGAATCCATATGGAGGTTGGAGTGAATTGAAGTCAGCTTTCACTGATGTAGCGTTTAGATTTAGAGGCATCTCTAGGTCAACAGCCTTAACGCTCTCAATTCTACTAACCTCTCTCCTCTTTGGGAGATTTTTCTGTGGATTTATATGTCCATTAGGTGCTCTTCAAGATTTTTTTAGTTTTCTAGGGAATCGCCTTAAAATTAATAAAATAATTGTAAACGAAAAAACAAATTCCGGAATGTTGTTGATAAAATATGTTGTATTAGTCAGTGCCTTAGTATTGAGTATATTGAATTTTGGACATCTTATTTCTTCCTTTTCACCCTGGCTAGCTTTTTTGAATATTATTCTAGGATTTAAATTATCTATCGGCACTGGTATTTTAGTGATGATTATAATGACATCACTATTCTTTCAAAGGCCTTTTTGTAGGTTTTTATGCCCTTTAGGTGCTTTTCAAAGTTTGATGTCGACTTTAGGTCCCTTTAAAATAAAAAGCAACCAAAATTGCAACGGTTGCTATCACTGTCTTCAGCTATGCCCTATTGACATCAAAAGGCCCTTTGATAACGGAGAACTGTCTCCTGAATGCATTAGTTGTTTAAACTGTGTTGAGAGAAGGTGCATCAAAAATCACTCCGGATATTCTCTCATGTTCTTCAATAAAAAAATAGAAGTCAATCGATATATTTTGCTAGGATTAATTGTCTTCTTAGCTATCTATCTATTGCTTTCAATTGCAAATTTGTCACCACAAACATCCTACAACTATTTTCAAGGTCTTTTAATAGATGGTCGTTATTTCGGCACAGGTGTCGGATTCGGAGGACCTATACAAGTCAGTGTTTGGATTGAAAATAACAAGATATCAAAAATCGATGTTGTAAGCCATAGAGAAAGTAGCGGCTATTTCGAAGAGATCTTTATGATAAAATCTAAAGAAATAATTGAAAAACAAGGTTTATATTTAGATGCCGTTAGTGGTGCAACAGCATCAAGCAGAGGTTTTTACTCTGCTGTAAGAAGCGCAGTCAGTCAGTCCATACAGCCATTGAATTAACCTATAATCAGTCTCATCAAAAATACAGTAAGCATCAAATAAATCAGTAATATGGGTGCGAACCATCGATATTCTTTGTAAAGCTCTCCGGTAGATACACCCATGATTTGAACTGTAAAGGCTTGACACAAATGCAATGGTGAGAAAAAATATCCGATAAACGAACAGCCTGTCGCCAAATAAATATATATATGCATCATCTCGTATGATACATTGAGCTGTGCAATCAACGGAAGTGTAATGGCAAGAGACGCAACCTGATATCCTGTTATGTAACCGAAAAAAAATGAAGCGGCAAGTAATACAAGACTAATTGTAAGCATATTGCCACTATTGACAAATAAATCATTAAAAAGCGTTAACATATCAGTCATTTGAAGGATAATACTTTGCATAATTAATACAGCTGTCACTGTAATTACGATATGAACATTGACTGATTGCAGCATTTTCTTTATAAAATCCTTCTTATCACTCAATAAATATACAATCAACAAACTGATGAAAATGGTCAGGTAAAAAGGAAGTCCGGTAATCCCGGTTACCACGACACAAGCATAAATCGGCGATGTGTAAATAATCAGTTTTTTAATATTTGACAAGGTTCTTTCTGTGCTATTGACGGGATCATTTTCCAGGTTTTTGAGGTATAGAAAATAACCAATTATGATAATGCCTAAGACAAAAAACGAGTTCAAGAAAATAACAAAAGGGATGCTGACATCATCAAAAGAAGAAGAGACTATCAAAATTGATGTTGAATAAGGCATTATGAACATGGCCATATGTCTAAATACCAAATTAATTGCAGCCCTTCTAGGAGGGCTGATTCCAATTTTCTCGCCGATAGTATTGACAAATGGCGCTGAAAGGAGTGCCCCTCCGGGAATAATCAGAACCCCTATAAGCGCGGGAATAAGTCCTATTGTCTTTTTTTTGCTACCGACAACCTTTTGCATTGTTTCAACAATCACATCTAGAATCCCATAGTGCTTCATAACTCCGCCCAAAACACTGACCATCATGACCACTAAGATTGTATTGAGAGATGACGCCTTCAAAAACACACCCGTCACCGCTTCAACAAACTTTCTAAATCCAATTCCGGAAGTCACTCCCAGAACCAATGAAGCCATAACGATCGTTTGACTGAGCTTAAATTTTTTCTTAATTAATACAGGAATCACCAAAAAAGACAGACATGCGACCAGTAATTGATACATAAATTTTTCCTACCTTATAAGTTTTATATTCCGAGAAGATTTGATATATATCTTAACAATCTTTTAAACAATCCTGCTTTTTCTACGTTTGAAATTACCTGAACCGGAATATCTTTAATTTTCTCTGCATTTAGATAGACAGATAACGTCCCAACAGAATCTCCTTCTAGCAATGGTGCTTTGATGTTTTCAAAGTATTTGATTTCTGTTTTCAAAACTGTTCCGTTCTTAACTAACTGATAGAATTCCTCACTTGCTTTGACTTTAACATTGACGTCCACTGCATTTGAAATGAATAATTCTCCAACAATTTGATCTTTTTCTATGATTTTTTCAATAAAATAATTATAGAGACCATATTCAAGCAGCTCCTTTGATTTATTGATACGATCATTGTGGCTTTGAGCCCCCATCAGAACAGCAATTACTCTTCTATCCTTTTGACTATCCGATCCGTCTACATAAGGAATAGTGGACACTAGGCAAAGACCGGCCTTGTCCGTATAACCGGTTTTAAGACCATCCACGCCTTCCATCAGACCTAGAAGAGGATTAGTAGCCTCTCTCACGAAATTTCTCTCCGGAATAACCACTTCCAATTGGTTTGTTACTTGAACGACATCGGGATACTTGTTTAATAAATAGGCCGCTAATTTAAAAATATCCGCTGCGGACATATAATTTTGATCCGTTTCCTGATCATCAATAGGCATACCGCTAGGATTAATAAATTTTGCAGTTGTAATTCCAATTTCTGTAGCCTTGTTTTCCATCATCCTCAGAAAAGCCTCTTCACTTCCGGCAACATGCTCTGCTATTGCAACGGCGGCGTCATTGCCGGATACAATAAGAATGGAATTCATCAGCAGCTCAAGATTGATTCTTTCTCCCTCTATTAATCCGAAAGAGCTGCCAACCGTATTAGCTGCCTTGTTTGAGACAATCACGTCATCACTCAGAGATACGGTTCCTTTTTCAACCTCTTCTCTCGTCACTAAATAGGTCATCAGCTTTGTGACGCTAGCTAACTCTACGGCTTCATTCGATTGATATTCATAAAAAATCTCTCCGCTTTCAGCATCTCCCACCAGAGCTGCTTTTATATTTTCACTGACATCAATATCGGCATAGGCCGTGTTGCAAGTCAATAGGAGAATGACAAGGAGGGATAAGATAAAACGTTTAACGTAAATTTTATAACTCAATTTTTTCAATACCTCCAAGATATTTTCTCAAAACTTCCGGGATTGTGATGGTTCCATCCTCATTTTGATAATTTTCAAGTATAGCCGCAAATGTCCTGCCGACTGCAAGTCCAGATCCATTTAATGTATGAAGGAACCTAGGCTTTCCATTATCGGCCGGCTTATAGCGTAAATTGGCTCGACGCGCTTGAAAATCTTCAAAATTTGAACAAGATGATATTTCTACATATCGATTATAGCTTGGCATCCATACCTCTAAATCATAAGTCTTTGCTGATGAAAAGCCAATATCACCGGTGCATAATTCGATAACTCTATAAGGAAGCCCTAGCTTTTGAAGTATCGTTTCGGCGTATCCTGTCAATTTTTCTAGCTCTTCATAAGATTCCTCCGGCCTTGCTAGCATGACCATTTCTACCTTGTCAAACTGGTGATTTCTGATGAGTCCTCTTGTGTCTCTTCCCGCTGAACCTGCTTCAGATCTAAAACAAGGCGTATAGGCTGTCATATAATAAGGGAGGTCATTTTCTTCGAGAATTTCATCTCTGTAGATGTTAGTAACCGGCACCTCAGCCGTAGGAATTAGATAAAAATCCTTTTGGGGAATTTTAAATACATCCTCTTCAAACTTTGGCAATTGCCCTGTTCCAATCATACTTTCTCTATTAACCATAAAAGGAGGTGATATTTCTGTAAATCCGTGCTCTTCAGTATGCACGTCCAACATGAAAGATATCAATGCTCGTTCTAATTTGGCACCAATGCCCTTGAACATTGAAAATCTTGCTCCGGTAATTTTAGCGGCCCTCTCAAAATCCAGTATTTCTAGCTCCGTTCCCAAATCCCAATGCGGTTTGATTTCAAATTCAAATTTCCTTGGCTCTTTCCATTTTCTAATTTCCTTATTATCTTCCTCCGTTGTCCCAACTGTAATGTCAGGATTGGGTATATTAGGTATGCAAAGTAGCTCATTATTAATCTCTGTATCCACTTCTTTAACTTGTAAATCAAGCTCTTTAATTTTGATTGAAAGTTGCTTCATTTCTTCCAAAACCGGCGTTACGTCAAGTCCGTCTTTTTTCATGCTCGGAATTTCTTTTGATACTTTATTCTGCTCGGCTTTCATTTCTTCAACATCTAAAAGCAAGGCTCTTCTTCTTTCATCAAGCTTTAAGACATTGTTTATTGATAATTCAACATTCCTTCTTTGAAGTAATTCATTAATTTCTTCAGGATTTTTTCGAATTCTTTTTAAATCTAACATACTTTCCTCCCTATTGATTGATTTTCAATAAAAAACTCTCGACCCATAAAAGGGACGAGAGTCATATTTGCTACCGCGATACCACCCTAATTACTATCCCATAAGGATAGTCTCTCAAAAGGTTAACGCCCTCAACGTGTGAGTTGTCACTCCCACAGGCTCCGGAATGGATTCAACAGGTCTGTTTGCTCTTTTTCACCAACCAAAAGCTCTCTTCAAAACATTGCCGCCTACTACTTTCCTTCAAAGCCATCTATTCGTTAATTTCCCTTATAATAGTACAGGATTAGCCATTTGTCAAGATGATATGATTGAATATTATTGACTTCTTGTGTTAAAATATATTAATTAAGCCTTTACTCATGCTACGCCTATTAGGAGGACACGCTATGAAATTTATCAATACCAATTTTGAGATACCTTATTACAATTTCGCGTTAGAAGATTATCTTCTAACAGATGCACCTGAAGATGATTATGTCTTTTTTTATATTCATAAACCCTCCATCATCGTCGGCAAATATCAAAACACCTTGGCTGAAATCAACAAGGAATATGTTGAAAAACATCATATACTTGTAGCGAGAAGGCTCTCCGGAGGAGGTGCTGTCTATCATGATGATGGAAATCTCAATTTTTCTTTTGTTCATAGGGCTAGTCGCGAGGATGTCAATAACTTTGAAAAATTTACTCAGCCCGTCGTCGAAGCGCTTCAATCACTAAAAGTTGACGCAAAGCTCTCCGGACGCAACGATCTTCTTGTAGAAGATAAAAAAATTTCAGGAAATGCTCAATGCTTCAAAAACGGAAGACTTCTACACCATGGCACTCTTTTATACAATGCGGATATGAGTCACCTTGTACAAGCACTTAATGTAAGAGATATCAAAATCAAGTCAAAGGGGATCGCTTCAGTCAGAAGCAGAGTCGCTAATATTGCTGAATACATGGCATCTCCCATGGAAATCCATGAATTTAAAAATTATCTTCTTTCTTATTTTAGTAAATCTAAAAATATTGAAGAGATGACGCTAGACAAAGAGGTGTTAGCTTCAATCAATCAAAAAGTCGCAGATCAATTCTCAACTTGGGAGTGGAATTGGGGAAAATCTCCAAAATACCAGCATCAAATATCGGGGAAATTTCCATGTGGCTTGATTGATTTAAATATGAATATTGAAGAAGGTATCATAAAAGACATCAAAATATACGGAGACTTCTTTACCTCTGAAGAGATAGAAACGCTTGAAAATATTCTCAAAGGAACTTTGATTAATAGGGATGCTTTGGAAGCCAAATTAAAAGATACCGATATCTCGTTGTTTTTTAATCAATTATCTAATCATGAGTTCATAGAATTCATACTGAGCCAATAAACTAAACCCCGGAAAATCCGGGGTTTTATTTATTGTAGCGTCTCTAATTTTTCAAGAATGATACTAAGCTGTTCAATATATTGACCATAGAGAGTCCACTCACCGTTCTTAAGCGCCTCTTGCGATTTCTGGAATAAATCATTGGCTTCATTTATCAATTCCTTAATCGTCCTGTCTTCAAGTTGAATACCATCTTCTCCGGGATCATATCCTGAGAATCCTGTCCCAAAAATCTTATTCAGTGAAGCCTCTAAAGTCGTTTCCATAACAATTCGATCCCCATAAGCGACAATCACTCGTTTCATTTCAGGTAAACTATTCTCATTGTTGGATTGGAGATAGATAGGCTCTACATACAGTAATGAATTTTCTATTGGAATGATGAGAAGATTTCCTCTCAATACGTTTGAACCCTCTTGTGACCACAAGGTGATTTGAGGTGAAATTTCAGAATCCTGGTCAATTCTTGATTCAATCATATTGGTACCCGGAATATTTTCATTTTTAGAAAATCGATATAACACAAGCTCTCCATAATTATCACCGTCATTCCTAGCTACCAGCATTGCAGTCATGTTGTTCTTGCCAACGGGGGAATAAGGAACAGATAACAAAAATTCAACTTTTTCCTCCTCCGGTAATCTAAACATGAGAAAATTCGATTCGACGGTTTGGACTTTGTCCATGTATTTTTCCAATGAAATAATCCATAAATCTTCTTTTCCGAAGAAAACCTGCGGATTGGCCATATGGTAGGTTCTATAAATATCGGCTTGGATATCAAAGTAATCCTGAGCATATCTTAAGTGCTCTCTGATACCTTGAGGCATATCCTCCAAGCTTTTGAATAAATCTGGAAATATATTTCTGTAAGTAACGGCAAGGGCATCCTCTTCATCTATTAAATAAAAATCGGTGGTGCCATTATAGACATCAACAACCGCTTTAACAGAATTTCTGACATAATTGAAAGTATTAGTCCCTTCATAAGGCTGTGAATATGGATATTTGTTGGTAATAGAAAAGCCTTCAATTATCCAATATAATTTGCCATCTTCTTGATTGACGATCAAATAGGGATCCTCTCCAAAATAAAGGAAGGGCGCTATCTTTTTAACTCTTTCAATAATGTTTCGATTCAAAACTATTCGACTATCCGAATTAATATTGTTGGAGATCAGCATTTTTAGACTTCTTTCTTTGATAGAAAAAATAAGTCGGTTGAAAGGACTTAATTTAATGCCCGCTTCTCCTTCATAGAAAGTCATCACGTTACTTGTCCCGGAAGAATAATCGAATTCTTCCTCATCCGTATTCAAGACCACATAGTTATTGGTTTTTTCTCCAAAATATATTTCGGGTCTTGTTATTTTTAAATCTGTTTGAGTTACCGGAGGAATATCTCTAACTAGCATGACAGGTTGTCCCTCAGTTGTAACTGTGTTGACGGGTGACAAAACAAATCCGTAGCCATGTGTGTATTTAAGTATTTGATTAATCCAATTTTGAGCCTGTGCATCTATTCTATTTTGATCTAGCTCTCTAGCCGATAGAAAAACTTGGGTATACTGATTGTTGATTGTATAGCGATCAATATCAACATCATTAAACACATAATAGGGTCTAATCCCTTGAATTTGATTATAAACTTGGTTAAGTGGTCTATAGTCATTAATTCTGATATTTTGAATAATATCCATATTATTCTCTAAATCTTTAGAGGTGAGATTATAATTGATAGGATAGTCTATTTCTTTAACCGTATCCAAGCCATAGGCTTTTTGCGTATAAGCAATATTATACTCAATGTATTTCAGTTCCTTTGAGATTTCATCGGGTTCAACAATAATACTCTGTACCAAACCTCCTGCGATACCTCCAATGATTGATATTGCAATCAATAATGCCGGAAAAGACAGCGCCATGATGATATTTTTCTTTTTAGCACCTATATAAAATATGACCCCTCCTACTATTGCTAATACAGCAAGTATTCTGTAAACGTTGAGAGTCACAAAAATATCGGTATATCCGGCCCCATATACTTTACCTCGACTGGTATACAATAAGTCAAACGTCATGAGCCAAAACCTAACACCCAAAGAAACTAAGAAGGCTAGGCCAAATAAAGCAATCTGATTCACAATATTGGTGATGGTTTTCTTATCAATTAAATCATTAAGCGATTTAGGTCTGTGGCCATATCCTTCCAGGTCTATCACCTTTTCGCCGGAATGAATTTTCGCTGTTGTTTTGGCTGCTAATACGACCGTATTAAAAACAGCTGTAATCACCATAAATATAAAAAGCATTGTCATGAAAAAAGTCAAAGCGCTAATGATAAACGGAAGCTTAAAAACGTAAAATCCCACATCATTATTAAATAATGGGTCTGAAACGTTAAATAAAATACCGTTGAAAAATTTTAAAATTTCAAACCACATAATCTCAGACATGGAGGTGGAAAAGAAAAACGCAATAACAGCTGAGCTTAATCTCACACCCAAAGATATTCTTTTCTCAGTCTTTTGATCATGTTGAATAGCCAACTCTTTGTAGTACTTTTTTTTGAGATAAGTCATGTAATAATTAAAGATAATATATAAAACAACAAAAACCGGAATGCCCACTGAAAATTGTGTTCTTAATTTTGTTAAAAATGTTTCGGTATAACCAAGTTCTTCGAACCATTTATAATCTGCGATAAATGAAATTAGACCTCCAAAAGAAGTCAATGCAACAATTATTGCAAAAAAAATGACTAAACCAATAACATTGGTTTTATTTCTTTTCGCCATAAAAATCCTCCCAAAAATATAATCTATTTAAATTTATGTTTTATTTTCTATTTGTGTTTTTATTATACCATAAAACCTTTAATAAAAAATCCCCAATTGCTAACAATCAGAGATTAAATCATTGTTTTTTATTGTATTCTGTTTTCATATAATGCGAGCTTAATAAAAAATCCGCTGTAGAATAATTCATAGCTACCGGTATATCATATAAAACCGCAATTCTTAGAAGCGCTTTGACATCCGGATCGTGTGGCTGTGCTGTCAAAGGATCCCAAAAGAAAATCATAAAATCAATTTTTTCTTCACTGATAGCGGCACCTATCTGTAAATCACCGCCTAAAGGACCACTTTTATAAGCGAACACCTCAAGGCCTGTCTCATCTTTTATCAATTTGGAAGTCGTACCGGTCCCAAATAATTGATGCTCTTTGAGTGGTTCAATGTTTAGCTTTATCCACTCTACCAATTCATCTTTCTTATTGTCATGGGCAATTAATGCGATTTTTTTCTTTATACCTATTATTCTCTTCATCATAAATTCACCCGTTATAGCTTATCGTATTCTGCTCTGAATTTCTGCAAAACTCTCTTTTCAATTCTTGAAACCGTCACCTGTGAAATATTCATTTCAATAGAAACCTCGGTCTGTGTTTTTTCATCCAAAAGGTATCTTTTATTTACAATTTCTCTTTCAAGAGGGTTAAGTGTTTCAAAAACTCTTGCAACAAAATCCTTGTTCTCAAAATTCTTGTATTGTTCATCCTCTTTTCCGTAAATCTCCAATAAATTAAAACTATTATCTTCTGTACTGTTTTCTGTTTGCTGGTCAAGTGACTTCAAAGAATAGGCATTATTGGATTCCATAGCTTCTAATATTTCCTCTTCTGTGCTACTTAAATAGCTTGCAATTTCACTGATTGTCGCAACCCTTTGAAGCTTATGCGAAAGTTCACTTTTTGCGTTATTAATTTTTAAAGATAATTCTTGGACTCTTCTTGGTATTTTTAACGACCATGTTTTATCTCTAAAATATTTTTTAATTTCTCCAAGAATGGTCGGGGTTGCAAAACTTGAAAACTCAAAACCTCTTTCCGGATCATATCTTTCGATAGCATAAATCAGTCCAATACAGGCAATCTGATATAAATCATCATATTCTATCCCTTTATTGGTATATTTTTTTGAGATGATTTCTGCAATATGCTGATACTCTGAAAAAATCTTATTTCTAATCTCAACATTCTCTTTATCTTGAATATAGGCAAAAAATAATTCGTTGTTTTTTATAAGCTTTTCTGAATTCATAGTTAACCCGCTTATTGAATTCTTTTTGAAATAAGAATCTTCTTTTTTTCAATGTCCAAAGAAAATTGGTCCGCTAAGCTTTGGATAATCATAATCCCCATATCTTCTTTTTCTTGAGCCATCAACCCGAAATTCAAATCTTCAATTTCAACCGTCAATTCATGATTGTCAAATTGAAAAACGATATTCAATGGCCTAATCGCTGCATCTAAATGATTGATAAAATAAATACACATTTCCGAAACAACAACCTTCAAATCATCTATTTCTTCAATATTAAAACCAACATTATTAGCAACAAAAGAAGTTGTTAATCTAATAATGCTTATAAATTCGGATTTTTTTGGTATTTCAAGCTTGATCGTTTCTTTCATAATTTCACCTAAGGATTTCGAAAACATCAGTTAAACCGGTAATATCAAAAAGCTTATAAATATTTGGTTTTAAATTTGATAAATACAGTTTAGAATTGTTTTCTCTGGTTTTTTTTAACAGACTGATTAAGACTCCCAGTCCGGTACTGTCCATATAATCTAATTTTTGCCCGTCAATCAAAATTTCCTTTTCTTCTTCTATAAATTTCAAGATCTCCTCTTTAAATTCTTTTGAAGTCACAATATCAATGTCGCCTATTGGTATAATTCTCACTTTTTGATGATCGATTTCTTTTTCGATTATTAAAGACATATAAACCTCCTCTTATTCTTCTTCCAAAACTATTTTGGCTAATGCAACCACTTTGTCCCCTTCATTGAGCTTCATTACTTTGACTCCTTGTGTATCTCTACCCATTGTTGACACTTCTGAGGCACTCATTCTAATAACAACGCCATCTTTACTAATAAGCATAATTTCATCTTCTTTTTCAATGATTTCAGCTCCGACTATATCTCCGGTTTTTTTAGTAATCTTGTATGTTTTCACACCCTTTCCTGCTCGGGCTTGGCTTCTGTAGAGGCTGGTTTTGGTCATCTTGCCAAAGCCATTTTCTGTAATGATAAAAATGATCTTATCTTCATTGAGTATACTGATAGATACAATTTCATCATTTCTGTTGAGCGTAATCGCCTTGACTCCCATCGCAGTTCTTCCCATTGATCTAACATCTTCTTCGTTAAATCGAATAGCCTTCCCTTTTTGGCTGGTTATAAATATATCTTCTCCGCCAATAATATTACTGACGCCTATCAATTCATCCTCATCTTCAAGCTTTATGGCTATAATGCCTGATTTCCTTATATTATTAAATTCTGATATCTTGGTTTTCTTAATTTTACCAAGCTTTGTGCAGAATAGCAATTCTTCATTTTCAAATTGCTTCTCTCTGATTGGAATAATTTTAGTCACTCTTTCACCGCTTTCAACGGGTATAAGATTGATAATAGCTGTTCCTTTTGCTTGTCTTTTTGCCTCCGGAATTTCATAGGCTTTTATTTCATAAATTTTTCCTCGATTGGTAAAGAAAAGTAAATTGTCATGTGTAGAAGTGATGAGTATATCCTTAACATAATCCCCTTCACGAGTAGAAAGACCTATTACTCCTTTTCCACCTCTTTTTTGTATGCGATAAGTGTCTTCCGGAAGTCTTTTCACATATCCATGATTAGTGACAGTGATGGCGATTTCTTGTTCTTCAATCAAATCTTCCATGTTGATTTCAGCCTCATCAGCTTTAATAGCTGTTCTTCTGATATTGTTATATTTCTCTTTAATTTCAATCAATTCACTTTTAATGATATCCATTAGCATAAACTCATTGGCTAAAATTTCCTTGAAATGATGGATCATTTTCATAAGCTCTTGATATTCTTCTTCAAGCTTTTCTCGTTCTAAGCCTTGGAGTCTTCTTAATCTCATATCAACAATTGCTTTTGCCTGAATTTCTGAAAGATTAAAGCGTGTCATTAATTTTTCTTCGGCATTATTATATGAACTTCTAATGATTGCAATAATTTCATCAATATTATCAAGTGCTATTTTAAGACCCTCTAAAATATGTGCTCTAGCTTCTGCTTTATCTAAATCATATTGCGTTCTTCTTTTGATTACATCTTTTTGATGCATAACATAATAGTGAATCATCTCCTTTAGGTTTAAAACCTTAGGCTCTCCATTCACTAAAGCTATCATAATAATACTGAAAGTGTCCCTCATCTGCGTATGCTTGTAAAGATTATTCAATACTATGTTGGGATTGTAATCTTTTTTAATTTCAATTACAATTCTCATCCCTGTTCTATCACTTTCATCTCTGAGGTCAGTAATTCCTTCTATCTTCTTTTCTCTTACAAGATCTGCTATTTTTTCAATTAGTCTCGATTTATTCACCTGATAAGGAATTTCTGTCACAATAATTCTTGTCTTATTGTTCTTCATTTCTTCAATATTCGCAATTGCTTTAACGATAACTTTTCCTCTGCCTGTTCTATAGGCCTTTTTAATGTTATCTTTTCCTATAATTTCTGCTCCTGTTGGAAAATCAGGTCCTTTGATATAACCAATGAGCTCGTCTATTGTTATTTCTGAATTTTCAATATAAGCAACCGTGCCATCGATAACTTCCCCTAAATTATGAGGAGGTATAGAGCTTGCCATTCCGACAGCAATGCCGTTGGACCCATTAACTAAAAGATTGGGATATTTACTTGGAAGCACAACAGGTTCTTTTAAGGTTTCATCAAAGTTAAATTTATAGTCAACAGTTTCTTTATTTATATCTCGAAGCATTTCCATTGCAATTTTAGACATTCTGGCTTCAGTGTACCTCATTGCAGCAGCACTGTCTCCATCGACAGATCCAAAGTTACCATGTCCATCCACCAATGGAAAGCGTGTTGAAAAGTCTTGCGCGAGCCTAACCATAGCATCATAAACAGCCGAATCACCATGTGGATGATATTTACCTAAAACATCCCCGACAATACGAGCACTTTTTCTATGAGGCTTGTCGGGTGTTACACCTAATTCACTCATCGCATACAAAATTCTTCTGTGTACAGGTTTAAGTCCATCTCTCACGTCAGGCAATGCCCTGCTGACAATGACCGTCATGGCATAATCAAGATAGGATTTTTTCATTTCCTTTTCAATATTTATTGGAATAATTTTGTCAAAAGTATTATCAATTTGGTCCATTTAGTCCTCCTAAAACATATAAGCTATATGTCTAGATTTTTAACGTATTTTGCATTTTTTTCTATGAATTCTCTTCTTGGTTCAACTTTATCGCCCATCAATATCGTGAATATTTCATCTGCTTCTAATGCATCTTGAACTTCAACCCTAAGCATTATACGAGTTTCCGGATTCATGGTCGTCTCCCAAAGTTGATCCGGATTCATTTCTCCCAAGCCTTTGTATCTTTGTAAGGAATACTTGTTATCTCGTCCGATTTCTTCTAAAAGCGTATCTAGTTCTTTATCCGAATAAACGTATGATTCTAATTTTCCATATTTAACTTTATATAAAGGAGGCTGCGCAATAAATATATTGCCATTATCTATCAATGGACGCATATACCGATAGAAGAAAGTTAGCAATAATGTCCTAATATGGGCCCCGTCAACATCTGCGTCTGTCATAATAATAATCTTACCATACCTAATTCTTGAAATGTCAAATTCTTGACCGATGCCACAACCAAACGCCGTAATCATAGCTCCAATCTCTTCATAGTTTAATATCCGATCCAGTCTTGCTTTTTCTACATTCAATATTTTACCCTTCAAGGGCAAGATGGCTTGAATTTTTCTATCTCTTCCCTGCTTAGCAGAACCACCCGCTGAATCTCCCTCAACCAGAAAAATTTCACTTTTGTCAGCTTCTTTTTCTGAACAATCGGCAAGTTTTCCCGGCAAAGAAAGTCCATCCAATATATTTTTTCTTCTCGTTAATTCCCTAGCTTTTCTAGCTGCCTCTCTCGCTTTTGCAGCCTTTTGAGCCTTGTCGATGATGAGCTTCGCTTCCTTGGGATTCTCTTCAAGAAAATTATTTAGAGATTCATTGACCAGTGATTCAACTATCCCTCTCATTTCACTATTTCCAAGCTTAGTTTTCGTTTGGCCTTCAAATTGAGGCTCCATCAATTTGACTGATAGAATAGCAGTCATCCCTTCTCTAATATCTTCGCCTGTTAAATTTTCATCTTTTTCTTTTATAATATTATATTTTCTTGAATAATCATTAAAAACCCTTGTTACAGCCGATTTAAATCCACTTAAATGGGTTCCCCCTTCATGGGTATTAATATTATTGGCAAAAGAATAAATACTTTCAGCATAAGAATCTGTATATTGAATAGCAAATTCCACCGTACTTCCATCTTTTTCGCCATCATAATAGATGATTTTGTTATGAATTGGATTTTTCTTTTTATTTAAATATTTGACAAACTCATTAATTCCCCCGTCGTAATGAAATTTATCCTTGCTTCCATCTCTTTTATCAGTCAAATTAATATTAATACCTTTATTCAAAAAGGCCATTTCCCTCAATCTGTATTGTAGAGTTGAATAATCATATACTATTTCTTCAAAAATGGTGTTATCAGGCTTAAATTCAATTATGGTTCCTGTTCCTTTTGCTGTTCCGGTCTCTACCAAATCTGTTACGGGAACACCTCTCCTATATTCCTGAAAATATTTTTTATTGTCTCTATGCACCTCAACCTTTAACCATTCAGAAAGTGCATTTACAACAGACATTCCAACACCGTGTAAACCTCCTGAAACTTTATAGGCATCCGAATTGAATTTTCCACCTGCATGCAACACTGTTAATACTGTCTCTACAGTCGATTTTCCTGTTTTTGGATGTAATTCTACAGGAATCCCACTTCCATTGTCTTCTACTCTAATAGAATTATCTTCCATTATTTCGACATTAATTGTATCACAAACACCTGCCAGCGCTTCGTCAATAGAATTATCAACAATTTCATAAACCAAATGATGTAATCCTCTTGGTCCGGTCGAACCAATATACATTCCAGGTCTTTTTCTAACCGGATCCAGTCCTTCTAATACTTGTATCTGATCAGCACCATAATTTCTTTTTTGTTCTGCCATATTGCACCTCTACCTCTATTCTAATATTCCTTCAATTTTTCCGTTTTTTATATAAAATATTTTTTTTTCTTTGTCTTTTAATAAGTCAATCAAGTCTGTATCATCTGTTGAAGTAATAATGGTTTGAATTTTCTCAATAAAATTAATTAAATATTTTTTTCGATTATTATCAAGCTCTGAAAGAACATCATCTAAAAGAAGAATAGGATATTCATCCTTTTCTTCATGCACGATATTTACTTCAGATAAAACAATCGACAATGCTGCCGTTCTTTTTTGTCCTTGTGAAGAATAGTATTTGGAATCCATATGATTAATCAATATTTCAATATCATCTAAATGAGGTCCAAATAAAGTTGATTTTCTAATTAATTCTCTTTCAAAATTAGATATTAATTTGTCACGAAAAATATTCTTTATTTCTTTTTTTTCTAAATCATTAATTTTTCCTAAATTTGATCTATAAATCAAATCTAATTTTTCTGTTCCACCGGATATTCTATCATGAATTTTTTCAGAAAAAAACATAATTTTTTTTAAATAATCTAGCCTATATCCAATAATTTCAGTACCGTAATTAATAAGATGTTCATTCCAGACGGGTAATACTTTTTTATCTTCCCTTTTTTCAATAATTTTTTTTAATAAATTGTTTCTCTGCATTAATATTTTATTATATTTAGTTAATAGATATTTATAATTTGGCTTTAATTGTGATAACTCTACATTAAGATATCTTCTTTTTTCTGAGGGTGTTCCTTTAATAATATTGATACTGTCCGGAGAAAATACGACAACATTAGTAATTCCAACTAGTTCACTATTTTTCTCTAAACTAAGTCCATTTACTTTTATATTCTTTTTATTGCATTTAACAAAATTGATATCTATTTCTTTTTGATCATCTTTTCTTTGATAGTAAATTTTGATACGAGCTGTGTCACTTTTCCAATTAATCAAATTGTCGTCCTTAGAAAATCTAAATGACTTTCCTACAGCAGAAACAAATATTGACTCTAGTAGATTTGTTTTGCCTTGTGCATTGTTTCCAATAAAAATATTTAGTTTTTGATTTAATTCAACTTGAATATTTTCAAAATTTCTATAATGATTGAGATTGATTTTTTTTACATACATATCTATCTGCTATTTAATTAAATATTGTTTATTTTTAAATGTAACAATGTCGCCTGGCTTGATTTTTTTTCCTCTCTGCAATTCAGTTTTTCCATTTACTTTAATCATTCCATCTAAAATCATTACTTTTGCCTCTCCACCCGAACTGGCTACAGAAATATATTTTAATAATTGATCTAATCTTATAAACATACTTTCAATTTTTATTTCATCCATTTAAAAATCACCTCAACTTATTCTAACCGGTAATACTAAATATATATAATCTTCTTTATCCTCAAGCTTGATGATACAAGGATTTAAACTTCCTTGAAAATTCAGCACCAATTCTTCTTCTTCCACTATTCTTAATAAATCTAATATGTATTTTGAATTGAAACCAATTTTTAAATTATCTCCAGATACTTCAACCTCAATGTTTTCTTCGGCATTTCCATATTCTGAAGTTGATTCAATTTTGATATTATCATCTTCTACAGACATAATAATTAAGTTATTTTTATCTTCTTTTGATAGAAGAGAAACTCTCTCAATACTCTCTCTTAATAAAAATGTGTTTATTTTGACTTTTGTAATAAAACCTTCTTTAATGATATCTCTATATTTAATAAATTCTCCTTCTAATAAATTAGAAATAATGATTGTTTTATCAAAAATAAATGAGATATGTGTTTTAGAAATAACAATTTCAATATCTTGATCTTCCTCTTCCAGAATTCTATATACTTCCTGAAGGGATTTACTTGGAATAATTGCATTTATGTTTGTATTATACCCAATTCTTTCTTTTTTGATAGCTAGTCTATACCCATCAATAGCAATCAAAGAACATAGATTATTTTCTATTTCAAATAAACATCCTGTAAAAATAGGTTTAATATTATCTTGAGCGGCAGCAAAGGAGGTATAACGAATCAATTTTTTAAGGTTATAGCTATTTATCTTAATGCTTTCACCCTCATTGTAGAAAGTGTTATCAGGATATTCATCAGAAGAATTACATAAAATTACAAAATCAGATTTCATACACTTCAATTCCATTTTATTGTGATGATCAGTAGAAATTAATATTTCAGATTTAGAAGGCAATTTCCTTACAAAATCCCCTAATAATTTTGCATTCACTACTATAGCACCCGGTTCTTCTGTTTCACAATCAATTGTTGTTTTAATACCAATTTCTAAATCAGTTGCAGTTAAATGAAGTTGATTATTTTCTGATTCAATTAAAATACCTGTTAGAATAGGCATAGTGGTTCTGGATGATACAATTTTTTGAACATTATTCATAGCTTTAGATAATTCATTTTGTTTTACACTAAACTTCATATTTATCCTCCGGTTTATTTAATAATAGAAAATAATGTGTATAAGTATATATATAATAAATAACTTAGTAATAGTAGTAGGTGCTGTTAATTTGTTGATAAGCTGTCTAGCTTAAATATATTAACAGCTATGAGGTTTTCTATATTGTGGATAATATAATAATAAAAATTAACAAAAAAAACAATAAACAAACAATTCACAGCAAATTCACAGTATTATCATTTTATCTCTGCTTCTAAATCTTCAATTGATTTTTTTAATTCGATGTTTGATTGTAAATCATTATTAATTTTATTGAAGGCATGAAGAACTGTTGAATGATCTCTACCACCAAATTCCTCACCTATCTTTGGAAGGGAATGATCGGTATATTTTCTAGTCAGATACATAGCTATTTGCCTTGGATAAGAGATATTCTTTGGTTTTTTCTTGGAACTTAAATCTTCTAGTGAAATATTAAAATAACTGGATACGGAATTTTTGATAATATCAACAGTAATAATTTTATTATTTTCTGAAATTAAATGTTTTAGTGCTTCTTGTGCTAATTCAAGAGTGACTTCCTTGTTGGTCAGTGAAGAATAGGCATAAAGTCTAATGAGAGCACCTTCAAGCTTTCTAATATTTGATTGAATATTATTAGCAATATATTCTATGACCTCATTAGAAACGTCATAATTTTCGTCTTCTGCTTTTTTTCTCAATATTGCAATTCTTGTTTCTAGGTCAGGAGCTTGAATATCGGCCGTTAAACCCATTTCAAATCTTGATCTTAATCGATCTTCCAGAGTTGGAATCTCTTTAGGAGGTCGGTCAGATGAAATTATAATTTGCTTATTGGCTGAATGCAGGGTATTAAAAGTATGAAAGAATTCTTCTTGAGTTCTTTCTTTTCCAGCTATGAATTGTATATCATCGACCAATAATACATCTATTTTCCTATATTTATTTCTAAATTCATCATTTTTATCGTCTTTAATAGAGTTAATTAAATCATTTGTAAATTTTTCACTCGTGACATATAAAATTTTGGATTTTGGATTTATTGAAGAAATATAATGACCAATAGCATGCATCAGATGCGTTTTACCTAAACCAACACCACCATATAAAAAAAGTGGATTATAAGCTGTGGCAGGTGCTTCAGCAACAGCTAAGGAAGCTGCATGAGCAAATCGATTACTATTCCCTATAATGAAAGAATCAAATTTATACTTTTGATTTAGAAAGGGTACCGAAGGTGTATCGTTTGGATAAATCATTTTTCTCTCTTTCTTTTCATAAGAAGATTTTTCTTCAATATCTTCACCGGGGACCAAAATTTTGACACTGATATTTTCATCCTTAAGAACATAAATAAAGGCATTTGAAAGCAAATTGTTGTATCTTTTAACCAGCATATCCCTTAAGAATTCTTCAGGAGCTTGAAGATAAACAAATTTCTTATTTATTGATAAAGGTTTTATAGGCTTTAGCCAAGTGCTAAAACTAACCTCATTCATGTCTTCTTTTATAATACTCAGCACTTCTTCCCATATTTGGTCAATATTTTTGTTCATAAAAAACCTCCACAATAGCATAACACTGTTGATAAATAATAATAAATAATTTAAATAAATAAAAGTTATCCACAACTAAACATAGTTTAACAAATTTTATCCACAATATCAATCACATAAAAGGCTTTATCTAACATTTCTTAAATAATTGTCTAATAATTTAAAATTGATTTGCATATCATAAATAAATAATATATAGTACTATCAAGAAATTATGATGATATTAAAGGAGATATTGATGAATTTTCCAGTACTTAAGATTGGTGAATTACAAGCTAATATTCCTATTGTATTGGGAGGCATGGGAATAGGCGTTAGTAGAAGTAGGTTAGCCTCTGCAGTAGCAAATGAAGGGGGTATTGGAGTTATGTCAGGCGTTCATATTGGTTATGATCAGCCGGATTTTTATACACATCCATTTGAGGCTAATATTCGAGGCATGAAGGATCAGATTAATATTGCTAGAAAATTAAGTCCGAAAGGAATTATAGGTATTAATTTTATGACAGCGATGAATCGATATGGTGATTACGTAAAAGCTGCAGTCGAAGAAGGAATTGACTTAATTGTATCCGGAGCCGGATTACCTTTTGAGCTACCATTTTTTTCTGAGAATCCAAAAACTAAAATACTTCCAATTGTATCCTCGGAGCGTGCATTGAAATTAATTTTAAGAAAATGGGACGCTAAATATAATAGAACAGCAGATGCGGTGGTTATTGAAGGCGTTAATGCTGGTGGGCACCTTGGTTTCAAGGAGGAGGAAATCATTAATCATCATTTTTCTTTTGAAAATACAATATTAGAGGTTAAACATCTGATTGAGAAATATCAAGATAAGTATGGAAAAAAAATACCGATTATTATTGCAGGGGGCATATTTAATAGAGAAGATGCAGAAGAAGCTTTTAAAATAGGTGCAGATGGTGTTCAAATGTCAACTAGATTTATAGGAACGGAAGAATGTGACGCTGCAGATGCTTATAAAGAAGTCTTTATTAAAATGAAAAAAGAAGATATCAAAATAATAAAAAGTCCTGTTGGTTTACCTGCAAGAGCCTATAACAATAAAATGCTAAAAGATATAGAAAACGGAATAAAGAAGTACCCTAATAAATGTACAGCCTGCTTAAAAGAATGTTATTTAGGAAAAAATATGTATTGTATTTCAGATGTATTGATTAAAGCGGTAAAAGGAGATGTTGATAATGGTCTCATATTTACAGGAACTAATGGGTATAAAATAGAAAAAATAGACACTGTAAAAAATATTTTTAATGAGTTTAGGAATGAAAAATAGACTTTAACATTCTATATGGTATATAAAATTTTTGATAACACAATATATAGTTTTTAAATTAAAATTGAAAAATAGCCATTTTAATAATTTCTTGACATATATATTGTATATTAATATAATCTAATGTAGACTATACGGGTATACTGTTTTTTGTAAGTGTACTGTTTTTTGAGATTGAAAGATTTTTGTTGAGGAGGTGTTTACGTTGAAAAGAACTTATCAGCCTAAAAGAAGACAAAGAAGCAAAGAGCATGGTTTTAGGAAAAGAATGCATAGCAAGGCAGGAAGAAATATCCTTCAAAAGAGAAGATTAAAAGGAAGAAAGAAACTATCAGCGTAAGGCCTGTCTAAAGAGGCCTTTTGTTCCATTTATACAAGGGTGCATGATAATGGAAAAGGAAAACAGAATAACTAATAATTCTGATTATAAGAGTGTATATTCAAAAGGAAAGTCTTTTTCTGACTATAATTTAGTGTTATTTGTAAAAAGAAGAACTGATGAAAATACACGTTTTGGTGTGACTACAGCAAAGAAAATCAAGAAGGCTGTAGAAAGAAACAGATATAGAAGAAGAATGAAGGAAATCATTAGAAAAAATTTGCATGATGTAAAACCTGGATACGATCTCGTTTTAATGTGCCGACTGAACGGTAAGGATTCAGATTTTTCAGCACTTGAAAAATCTTATTTAAGACTTCTGAAAAAGTCGAATTTATGGAAGAAGGAATTATATTGAAAAGAATAATGATTGGTATGATTAAAGTTTATCAAGCATATTCTAAAAGAAATGGTCGGAGCAATTGTAGGTTTTATCCTACTTGCTCGCAATATTCATTGGAAGCTTTTGAAAAATACGGTTTTTTTAAAGGCATGTATCTGAGCTTTAAGAGAATAATAAGATGTCACCCCTTCAATCCTGGAGGGTATGACCCTTTAATATAATTGGAGGTATTTTTAATGCAAATCATAGCAAAGCCAATCGGGATTATTGTAAAGGTTATTTATGACTTATTGTCAGTTTTGGATAATCCAATTGTTTCAGCGTATGCCATGTCTATTATTGTGGCATCCATACTATTGAAAGTGGTCTTGTTTCCTTTAACTAAGAAACAAACTGATTCCATGAAGAAGATGCAGGAGCTTAATCCTGAAATCGCTAGTTTAAAAGCAAAATATAAAAATGATTCTGAAACCTTAAATAGAAAGACAATGGAGTTATACAAGGAATATAATGTCAATCCTATGGGTGGATGTTTGCCTTTGCTTATTCAATTTCCAATCTTGATTGGGTTTTTCTATGTATTGCGTGATCCGGTTATGTATATATATGGAGATCAGGCTATATTTGATGCCATAAACAAAAGCTTCTTTTGGATTAAAGACTTGGGATATGCAGCTAATCAAACAATTAATGTTGGAGGAACCGAGGTTGTCAATGGCATTAATTTAGGATTTGAAATTCCTTTTATTGGTGTTGCTTTTCCTATGCTTGCAATATTGGCAGGAGCTACAACCTATATTCAGACTAAAATGACCACAGCTAATCAGCCGTCAACCGGAAATGCGCAACAAGCTTCAACTCAAAATACTATGGCTATTATGATGCCTTTCATGATATTCTTTTTTGCTTTAAATTTCCCTTCAGGTTTAACATTGTATTGGGTGGTCAGTAATGTGTTTCAAATAGCACAACAATATATTGCGCTTCATTATGGAAAGAAGATTCTGGAGGTTAAATCAAAATGAAATTTTTAATCAAAGAAAGTGAATCTGTTGAAAAAGCTGTTAGTGATGGCTTGCAGGAGTTAAATGCAGATATCAATGAGGTTGATATAGAAATTATTCAAGAACCTAGTAGGAGCTTTTTAGGATTATTATCAAAGAACGCCAAGGTAAAAATTACATTGATAGATGGACCTAGAGAAAAAGCAATAGAGTTTTTAGATGGGTTGTTTCTTAAAATGAATATTACATGCCAGTACCTTACTACTTTTGAAAACGATATTCTAAGTATACAAATCACAGAAATTAATAGTAAAGATAAAGGAATATTAATTGGTAAAAGAGGTAAAAATCTCGATTCACTTCAATACATTTTAAGTCTCGTCGTTAATAAAGATCGACAAAGCTACGTAAGAACTTCTGTAGATATCGAAAACTATAGAGAGAAACGAGAAGAAACACTCATAAGACTTGCACATAAAATGGCGGACAGAAGTAGGTACTACAACAAAAAAGTTCGACTTGAGCCAATGAATCCTTACGAAAGAAGAATTATTCACTCTGCGCTTCAAGGTGAAACGGATATTATCACATATTCAGAAGGGGAAGAACCGTATAGGAAAGTAATCATTGACTTAAAATAGATGAATAAACCCGGTAATTATCGGGTTTTTTTTGATTATAATATTAGAAAATAGGTGAAAATATGATTAATGATACCATAGCTGCTTCAGCTACCTCACCGGGATTATCCGGAATAGGCATCATCAGATTGAGTGGAATTGAAGCTATAGATATAGCAGAAAAATTATTTAAAAGCAAAAGTAGAAAAAAATTGAGTGAACTGGAAGATAGAAAGCTTAATTATGGATGGATGATAGACCCCTTAACTAATGCTATACTGGATGAAGTATTGGTTGTTTATATGCGTTCTCCTAAAACATATACCAGGGAAGACGTTGTAGAGATTAATTGTCACGGCGGTATTGTGTCAACAGAAAGAATTTTAAATCTGTTGGTATCAAATGGTGTTCGACTTGCTGAGAGAGGAGAATTTACAAAAAGAGCATTTATGAATGGCAGATTGGACCTTACTCAGGCCGAAGCCGTTATGGATCTTGTTGGAGCGCGTACACAAAATAGCTTTGATATTTCTTTTCATCAATTGGAAGGAAGATTGTCAAAGGAAATTAATCATATTCGGAAGAAATTGATGGATATGACGGCTCAGATTGAAGTTAATATTGATTTTCCTGAGTATGATGAGGAACAGATGACCGTTGTAAATATTGAATCCATTTCCCGGGAAATAGTATATAAAATTGACAAATTGATTCAGTCTTCAGAAACAGGAAAAATATATAAAGAAGGAATACGAACATTAATCCTTGGAAAACCAAATGTTGGCAAATCATCCTTGATGAATTATTTATTAAATGAAAACAGATCAATTGTCACTGATATTCCGGGAACGACTAGAGATACAATTGAAGAATATATAAATCTTGCAGGTATACCTTTAAAAATAATTGATACGGCTGGAATAAGGAACACACAAGATGAGGTTGAGAAGATTGGGGTAAAAAAAGCCTTGGATAAAATTGATATGGCAGATCTCATTTTGATGGTTTTTGATGCTTCAACGGCTATTGAGTCAGAAGACAAGATGATTTTAGAAGCTATAAAAGGCAAAAATGTGATATATCTTCTTAATAAAACAGATTTACCGGAACAAATTAATTTTGAAGCTCTTGATACGATAAAAAATAATATAATAAAAATATCTATTGTAAATAATGAAGGACTTGATAAAATTGAAGAGAAAGTAAAGGCTGAATTTTTAAAAGGAAGTATTAGCGTAGAAAATGATATTATTGTTAATAATTTGAGACATAAGGATTTGCTTCATAAAGCGAGAAAATCAATCAGCGAGGTTTTGGAGAGTATTAAAAATTCGGCTACTCTTGAATGCTTGCAAGTAGATATTATTAATACGCTTGAATATTTAGGAGAGATTACAGGTGAATCGGTCAAAGATGATTTAATTGATAAAATTTTTGCCGAATTTTGTATAGGAAAATAAGTGGAGGATAAGTTGAAAGAGGATATTAGATTCTTAGCGGACCAGTATGATATTATTGTAATAGGCGCTGGTCATGCGGGGTGTGAAGCGGCCTTAGCCGGAGCGAGGCTAAAGAAAAGGACATTAATGCTTACTATGAGTCTCGATTCTATTGCTTTAATGGCTTGCAATCCTTCTATTGGAGGAACCGGAAAAGGTCATCTGGTTAGAGAAATTGACGCTTTAGGAGGTCAGATGGCGCTTGTGACAGACCACGCCATGATTCAATTTAAAATGCTGAATACTTCTAAAGGACCAGCGGTTCATTCACTCAGAGCTCAGGCTGATAAGCGAATGTATCATGTTAAAATGAAGCAAATTCTTGAGAACGAACCAAACCTTGATATTAAGCAAGCGGAAGTAGTGGAAATTTTGGTTAATGACGGTAGAGTAGAAGGCGTACTGACTAAGACAGGAGCGTGGTATAAATCCAAAGCAGTTATTTTATGTACAGGTACTTATTTAAAAGGAAGGGTTTATATTGGAGAAGTAAATTATGAAAGTGGTCCTGCAGGTTTATTTCCGGCCAATAGTCTTTCAAAATCATTAATCGATAATGGCATTGTCCTAAAAAGATTTAAAACAGGTACACCTGCACGTGTTCATAGGGATTCAATTGATTTTTCTAAAATGGAGATTCAAGATGGAGATCAAGAAATTATTCCCTTTTCTTTTATGACGGAAAATATTTCAATTGACCAGATTCCATGTTACTTGACTTATACGAATCAAAATACTCATGATATTATTCGATCAAACTTAGATAGATCTCCGATATACGCGGGTCAAATTGAAAGTGTAGGGCCGAGATATTGTCCTTCAATCGAAGATAAAGTGGTTAAATTTCATGATAAGCTTCAGCATCAAATTTTTATAGAACCGGAAGGCCTCGACACCAAAGAACTATATGTGCAGGGTTTTTCCTCTAGTCTTCCTGAGGAAATTCAGATACAAATGTACAAGACCGTTTCCGGACTTGAAAATTGTCAAACCATGAGGCCAGCCTACGCCATAGAATATGATTGCATAGACCCGACACAATTGAAGAGAAGTTTAGAAATTAAAGCAATCAGTCATTTGTACTGTGCAGGTCAGATTAATGGTAGCTCAGGCTATGAGGAGGCCGCGGGTCAAGGATTAATAGCAGGCATTAATGCCGCATTACAGATTGACCATAAAGATCCTTTGATTCTTGATCGATCAGAAGCTTATATTGGAGTTTTAATTGATGATCTAGTCACTAAAGGCACCAATGAACCTTATCGCATGATGACTTCAAGGGCAGAATATCGACTTGTATTGAGGCAGGATAATGCAGATTTGAGATTAACAGAAAAAGGTTACCTTTGCGGGCTTGTTACACAAAAAAGATATCAAGCATTTCTTGAAAAGAAAAGCAGTATTGAAAATGAAACACATCGATTAAAATCAACACAGATTGCGCCAAAGCTTGAAATCAATCGTTTTTTGGAGAGAATAGGGTCGGTTGAGTTAAGAACACCGGTGTCTCTTTATGATCTGATTAAAAGGACTGAATTAACATATGACAACACGGTTGAAATTGATCCACACAGACCACAGCTGAGCAAAGTGATTCGAATGCAGATTGAAACACAAATTAAGTATGAAGGCTATATTGATAAGCAATACATTCAAATCGAGCAATTTAAAAAACTTGAAACGAAAGTTTTGCCTTCAAATATTGATTATACGACAGTAAGAGGGTTGAGAATTGAAGCCGTGCAGAAATTATCAAAAATCAGACCTGAATCTTTAGGTCAGGCATCTAGGATTTCAGGTGTATCTCCGGCAGATATTAATGTATTGATTATTTTTTTAGAGCAACAAAAAAGAAAGAGGCAAAGGGATGAAGACTGAGTTAAAAGAGATACTTAATGGTGCCGGAATACAATGTTCAGAGGAAAGATTAGACCTTTTTTTAGAATATGAAACATTAATTAAGGACTGGAATCAAAAAATAAATATTACGTCGATTACAGAAAGTCATGAGATTTATGTCAAACATTTCTTAGATAGTATAATTATTAAAAATATGTTTGAATTTAATCATAAAAAAATAATAGACGTTGGTACAGGTGGCGGATTTCCTGGAATTCCTTTAAAAATTTTTCATGATCAGATGAAGCTTACTCTATTGGATAGTTTAAATAAACGGATTATGTTCTTAGAAGAAGTGACAGCCAAGCTTCATCTAGAGAATGTACAGCTTTTACATGGCAGAGCAGAGGATTATGGAATGAATCGTGATTTTAGAGAGAGATATGATGTTTCCATATCCAGGGCAGTGGCTTCATTAAACGTCTTAGCGGAGTACTGTTTGCCATTTGTTAGGGTAGGAGGATTCTTTTTATCGATGAAGGGATATGACTCTGATGACGAGATAAATGTATCTAAGCATGCAATTAAAATATTAGGAGGTAGAATTGTTGAAGTCAAAAAATATAATTTACCCGGCACGGATATGATGAGAAGCTTGATTATTGTTGAAAAAATAGCTGAAACAGGATTAAAATATCCAAGAATGGCAGGGAAACCTGCAAAAAAACCAATTATTTAAGGACGAGAGGAAGAACATGGCAAATTTAAGATATATAGAGACAGTCAATTTAGATAATATTATTCCTAATCAAAATCAACCAAGAAGAAATTTTGAAAAAGAGGCTTTAGCACAATTGGCAGAGTCTATCAAGACATATGGCGTGATTCAACCCATATCTCTGAAGAAACATAATGATAATCAATATGAAATTATCGCAGGAGAAAGAAGATATAGAGCAGCAAAAATAGCTGGATTGGATAGTATTCCTTCTATTATAATCGAAGTGGAAGAAAGTGATTCTGCAGCGATCGCTTTAATAGAAAATCTTCAGCGTGAGGATTTAGATTTTATTGAAGAAGCCAATTCTTATCTTAAGCTTATGAATTTATTCAATATTACTCAAAGAGAGTTAGCGGCAAAAATAGGGAAAAAACAGTCTACTATTGCAAATAAAATAAGAATTCTGAAATTATCGAATCCTATAAAGGAAGATATTATAAAGCACAAATTATCTGAACGACATGCGCGATCACTGCTTAAAATTGAAGATGACAATATTCAAATGAAAGTATTAAAAAAAACAATTAAAAATAATTTAACTGTAAAAGAGACTGAAAAATTAATTGATGATATAATTAAAAAGTCTGAAGAGAATCAATTAGAGAATGAGAGTAGAGTTAAGAATTTTATCAATTACAAAATTTATGTTAATACGATTAAGCACGCTTATCGAGAAATTTTAAAAACGGGCGTGTCTGCAAAATTCGAGCAAAATGATTATGATGATTATATAGAAATTAAGGTTAGAATACCTAAAAAATAAAATCAGGATAAGAGGTAAATCATGGGAAAAATTATAGCTATATTCAATCAAAAGGGCGGCGTTGGCAAAACGACGACCAATGTCAATCTATCTTCACTTTTAGCGTCTGAAGGATATCAGATACTTTCAATTGATATTGATCCCCAAGGTAACTCTACAAGCGGCTTTGGCATTAACAAAATTGAGCTTAAGAGCACAATCTATGATTGCTTATTTAACGAGATACCGATTGAAGAAGCTATTATTTCAACCTCTATTTCAAATTTAAAAATTTTACCGGCTAATATTGACCTTGCAGGAGCTGAAATAGAGCTTACGAAATCAGCGTACAGGGAAAATACGCTGAAGGAGTCTTTAAAGAGCATCAAAGAAAAATATGACTATATTTTTATTGATTGTCCGCCTTCCTTAGGACTTCTATCAATAAATGCTTTGACAGCTGCAAATAGTGTAATTATACCGATTCAATGTGAGTATTATGCCCTTGAAGGGGTTAGTCAGCTTGTAAATACGATTAAGCTAGTCAAGAGAAATCTAAATCCTAGTTTAGAAATAGAAGGAATAATACTCAATATGTATGATGGTAGAACCAATTTGTCCGTACAAGTCGTTGAAGAGGTCAAAAAATATTTCAAAAACAAAGTGTATAAATCTATTATACCCAGAAATGTCAGATTGGCGGAAGCGCCTAGCTTTGGCATGTCAATTATGGCTTATGATGAAAAGTCAAAGGGAGCAGAAGCTTATTTAAGCTTAGCTAGTGAATTTTTGAAAAGAAATAAGGGGGTATAAATTTAATGGTAAGTAAAAGAAAAGCTTTAGGTAAAGGCTTGTCAGCGCTAATTACTGAAGAGTTTGAAAAAATTGATGAGAATGCGATAATTAACATTAATCTTGATGACATTAAATCAAATCCTAATCAGCCAAGGAGAAGGTTTGACGATGAAAAAACGATTGAATTATCAAAATCTATCGAAAGACATGGTGTTATTCAACCCATTATTGTAAAGAAATCGGGTGATTATTATCAAATTATTGCCGGGGAGAGAAGATGGCGTGCCGCAAGAATGGCTGGATTGTCAGATATACCTTCTATAGTTCGCGATATCAGCAACAGAAGTCAAGAGGAGCTAGCTTTAATTGAAAACATTCAACGTGAGGATCTTAATTCAATAGATGAAGCTTTAGCCTATAGGGTCATCATGGAACGTTACGACATTACGCAAGAGGAATTATCAGATATTGTCGGGAAAAGCCGCGTTTATGTCACTAACATCATGAGGTTATTGAAACTACCCAATTATATTCAAGATTATATAGCTGACGGTCAGTTGACGACTGGACATGGGAAAGCATTGATAGGGCTAGGAGAGGACGAGTTAGAACGATTATCAGATAAAATTATTAAACTCGGGCTAAATGTTAGGGAGACTGAAAAAATTGTTGCGAAAATAAAGAAAGGCAGTCCTAACATTCCAAAGACTAAGAAACAGAAGAATAAAGAACCTAATATCATACATATTGAAGAAACTTTAACAGAAGAGCTTGGAACTAAAGTAGATATTTTGAAAAGCAAAAAATCAGGAAAAATAATGCTTTATTTTTCAAACGACGAAGAACTATCTAGAATTTTGGCCATTATTTCAAAAAAATTATTTTAACAAAAACTTAACAATTATTTCACAAATGATTGACTATATATTAACACTTTACATAAAATCTACCGAATTTTAATAAATTTTAGGTGGATTTTATTTTTTTATGATGTAAATAATAGATTTTTTAACTTTAATCAGCTATTATTCTAGGATATCATCCCATAATAAAGCACAAAGGTTTACAATATAAGAGAATACCGATAATTTATTACTTTTATTTACTTATTATGATTGACATAAAATTAACAATAAAGTATAATATCTCTAAATCTCGACACAACCATTTCAAGGAGGTAAAAAAGTGCAAAAGGCAATAGATATTAAAGAAAATACTGATAAATTTGAAGAGCTTTTAAGATATATTGAGAGCCAAGACAAATCACAAGGCATACTGATGCAAACTTTACACAAAGCGCAAGAAATCTTTGGATATTTACCAATTGAGGTTCAGAAATTTATATCTGAGAAAACGAAAATTCCAATGGCAGAAATATACGGCGTAGCTACTTTTTACACGCAATTTTCTCTAGAGCCTAAAGGACAGTATACCGTAGGTGTATGTATGGGAACCGCCTGTTATGTTAAAAGTGCTCAGTTGGTTCTTGATAGATTACAACAGGAATTAAAAATTAAAGTTGGAGAAACAACAGAAGATAATGTTTTTAGCATTCAAGCGACACGATGTCTAGGTTGTTGTGGGCTTGCACCGGTCATGATGATTGGTGAGGATGTCTATGGTAAGGTTGACCCAAAAGATATCCCCAATATTTTAAAAAATTATAGATAGTTTTCCGGAGGTTTAGATGAAAACGTTAGATGAATTAAAAAAAATTAGAGAAGACGCAAAAAAGAATCTTGAACTTCGAAATACAGATAAAACAATCAGAGTGGTAGTTGGTATGGCAACCTGTGGTATTTCTGCAGGGGCAAGACCGGTACTTCAGACTTTTGTGGAAGAAGTCAGCAAGAGAAAGCTTCATAACGTACAAGTTGTTCAAACGGGATGTATCGGCATGTGTACCTATGAACCAATTGTTGAAATAACGATGCCCAATGAAGAAAAGGTTACTTATGTTTTTATGGATACAGATAAAGTTAAAAAAGTAGTTTCAGACCACTTGGTTAATGGACGTGTTGTCGTAGATTATACAATTGGCGCTTTGAAATAATAAGCTAATATAGGAATAGTGGAGGGTTAAGATGGCTTTATATAGATCACATGTGCTGGTTTGTGGAGGAACAGGTTGTAATTCTTCAAAATCAGATATGATCAGACAAAGATTTGAAGAGAAAATTATTGAAATGGGACTGGATAAAGAGGTTCAGGTTATTAGCACAGGCTGTTTTGGCTTATGTGAGGAAGGACCGATAGTGGTCATCTATCCTGAGGGTGCTTTTTATTCAAGGATGAAAATTGACCGCGTAGACAGGATTGTTGAAGAGCATTTATTTAAAGGAAGAATTGTTAAAGAATATCTTTATGAAGAGAGCTTAGACAAAGATAAGCTCAAATCTCTTAATGAAGTTGATTTTTATAGCAAACAAAAAAGAGTAGCTCTCAGAAATTGTGGTGTCATTAACCCTGAGGATATCAGCGAATATATTGCAAGAGATGGATATTTAGCGTTAGGAAAAGTATTGACGGAAATGACACCTGTAGATGTTATTCAGGTGATGAAGGATTCAGGCTTAAGAGGAAGAGGTGGCGGAGGATTTCATACCGGATTAAAATGGGGTTTTGCCGCACCAAATCAAGCGGATCAAAAATATGTCATCTGCAATGCTGATGAAGGAGATCCCGGAGCTTTTATGGATAGAAGCGTACTGGAAGGAGACCCTCATGCCGTATTGGAAGCGATGGCTATTGCGGGTTATGCCATTGGAGCGACAAAAGGTTTTATATATGTTCGTGCAGAATACCCGATAGCAGTCAAGAGACTTGAAATAGCAATAGGTCAGGCTAAAGAAATGGGATTGCTTGGCAAAAATATATTTGATTCGGGTTTTGATTTTGAAATTGAGATAAGATTAGGCGCAGGAGCTTTTGTGTGTGGCGAAGAAACGGCTTTAATCGCTTCCATAGAGGGTCAAAGAGGAATGCCGAGGAATAAGCCACCGTTTCCTGCTATTAAAGGATTATTTGGAAAACCGACTATTATAAACAATGTAGAAACATTAGCCAATGTTCCACAAATTATTATTAATGGGGCTGACTGGTTTAGATCCTTTGGAAGTGAAAAATCTCCCGGAACGAAAGTTTTCGCTTTGGGTGGCAAAATAAACAATACTGGACTTGTTGAAATTCCAATGGGTACAACTCTTAGAGAAGTTATTTATGATATTGGTGGCGGGTGTCCTAACGGAAAAGCATTTAAGGCGGTACAAACCGGAGGTCCCTCCGGTGGATGTATCACGGCTGATTATATTGATACAAAAATTGACTTCGATACACTGACTGATCTAGGCTCTATGATGGGCTCAGGCGGAATGATTGTTATGGATGAAGACAACTGCATGGTAGATATTGCTAGATTTTTCCTTGAATTCACCGTTGAGGAATCCTGTGGAAAGTGTACACCTTGTAGAGAAGGAACGAAGAGAATGTTGGAAATTCTTGATCTTATAACACAAGGGAAGGCTACCTTAGAGGATTTAGACAAACTTGAAAAGCTTGCGATTAACATTAAAAACACAGCATTATGCGGACTTGGACAAACGGCGCCTAACCCCGTTTTATCAACTATGAGATATTTCAGGGAAGAGTATGAAGCACATGTATTAGAAAAGAGATGTCCCGCGGGCGTGTGTAAATCACTTCTGAGCTATTATATTACAGAAGACTGCAGAGGATGTACGAAATGTGCAAAGCAGTGTCCTGTCAATTGTATTGAAGGTTCAGTGAAAAAATTGCATATAATCGATCAGGATAAATGTATTAAATGTGGTGCTTGCATGGAAGCTTGTCCATTTGATTCGATTATCATTAAGTAGGAAGGTAGGTATACGAGTGGAAAAAGTTAATGTTACTATAAATGGCAAAAAGATTTCTGTTCCTAGTGATTACACGGTGCTCTTTGCTGCAAGAGAAGCAGGCATTGATATTCCAACACTATGCTATTTAAAGGATATCAATGAAATAGCAGCCTGTAGACTTTGCGTCGTTGAAGTGGATATCAAAGGAAGACCTATGAGAAATCTTCCGGCATCATGTGTGTTGAAGGTTGAAGAAGGCATGAATATACGCACGAACACATCACGTGTTAGAGAGGCCGTTAGAACAAATCTCGAATTGATTTTAGCCAATCATAATAGAGAATGTTTGACATGCTTTAGGAATGGAACTTGTGAGCTTCAAAAGCTTTGTGATGAAATGGGTGTTGATGATATTGCTTATGAAGGAGAGAAACGAAGACCCATACTTGATCAAGTTTCTATGTCCATTGTAAGAGATTCAAGTAAATGTATTTTATGTGGTCGATGTGTCAATATGTGTAAGCAAGTTCAAGGCATAGGAATACTTGATTTTACAAGACGTGGATTTGAAACCGAAATAGCACCGGCATTTGATTTCTCAATGGCCGATTCACCATGTGTTTATTGTGGTCAATGTATACAGGCTTGTCCGGTAGCTGCTTTAAGAGAAAGAACTAATATAGATGATGTATGGGATGCCCTTGAAGATCCTGAAAAATTTGTTGTTGTTCAAACAGCTCCCGCAGTTAGAGCTTCATTAGGAGAAGAGTTTGGCATGCCCGTAGGAACAAGAGTTACGGGTAAGATGGTAGCTGCGCTTAGAAGATTAGGATTTGATAAGGTTTTTGATACAGACTTTACAGCGGATTTGACTATATTAGAAGAAGGTACAGAGCTTTTAGGAAGAATTAAAAATGGTGGAAAGCTACCCATGATTACATCTTGTTCACCGGGGTGGATTCGTTATTGCGAGACATTTTATCCTGAATTTGTTGAAAATTTATCATCTTGCAAGTCTCCTCAGCAAATGTTTGGAGCTATTGCAAAGTCTTATTATGCTAAAAAAATAGGTATAGATCCTAAAAATATGGTTGTAGTGTCAATCATGCCATGTATTGCTAAAAAGACTGAAGCTAATAGACTGGAGATGCAAGTTGATGGTATTAGAGATGTAGATTTTTCATTAACTACTAGAGAATTGGGTAATATGATTAAGCAAGGTCGAGTAGATTTTAAAAAATTATCAGATGAAAATTTTGATTTGATATTGGGCGAGTATTCTGGCGCTGGCGTTATATTTGGAGCAACGGGTGGTGTAATGGAAGCCGCTTTAAGAACTGTTGCCGATGTTTTGACAGGTCAGGACCTTGAAAATATTGAATATCATGTCGTCAGAGGATTGGACGGTGTCAAGGAAGCTAGTGTTGTTTTACCAGTGGATGGTGTTGATACTGAAATTAAAGTTGCTGTCGCTCATGGTACAAAAAATGCAGCGAAGGTATTAGATGCGGTTAAGGCGGGAGAGAAGAGCTATCACTTTATTGAAATCATGGCATGCCCAGGAGGATGTGTTCATGGTGGTGGTCAATCGCATGTTTCTGCAAAGGAACGATTGGATGTTAATCCTAAGGTCAGCCGAGCTAATGCATTGTATGCTGAGGATGCGATTATGGTTAATCGTAAGTCACATAAAAACCCTGAAATTTCAAAACTATATGCAGAATTTCTTGTGGAGCCTAACGGTCATCTTTCACACAAACTTCTGCACACTCATTATAAAGTCAAGAAACAATATCAAATAGAAAATCAAGATGATTTTGAAGAATTGATTAGAAAGTAATATTAGCAATAAGGGTATTATCATTTAATACCATAATAACCAAAATCTTATCAATAAACTGAGCCCGTTCATTACGGGCTTTTTTCCGTTTTAGAAGACTTCATATGCTGCAATATATGATATCTTCGACGAACTGTAGGTAGAACACTATTTATGTTAAGAGCTTGTTATGATATAATAAAATTCACTCAGAAATTTAATTTCACTGCTATAAATGTTTACTAATGAGAGCATAACTAATATAATAGCTTGAGATAATAATTTTCATCAGGATATTACGTTCCACGTGGAACATCATCGCAATATATTTGAGATTAATAAATTGATTGCTTCAATAAAGCGAATTAGGGGATAAAATTGTTGAAAAAGATAGTAACAATTTTTATTATATGCATAATATTGTTGTCAGCCTATTTTTATTTCAATATAGGCGTTGACGAAATTAAATATTGGATAAGCGGTAGCGGTACAATTAGTTTAACTGAAGAAAAGAGCATACCGCTTGAAGATTTCAAAGGAAAAATTATTTTAAAAGATAGCATCTTCTATAGAATCCATGAAAACATTTTAGAAGCCTATGGATATGATGGTATTTTGCAAGCAAGAAGAGAATTCGAGTCATTAATAGACAGGCTATTTCTAGGGAGAAATTCCTATGTAAAGACAGTGGACAATAAATTATATTCGGCATTCAATGAAGAAGAAATAATGTTTACACTCACAGATAAAGTTGTACTTGGAATTTCTGAAAATAAATACAGTCTGGTTGCTAGCTCAAATCTTGAGGGAACTCAAAATTATCTAGACATATATGATATAAATCTTGTTCCTAAAACAACGATTAGTTTTGAGGGGGAGAGATTAATTGATTATCAACAATCCATGCATTCGAATGGGATTATTGTTACGACCTTCAACTATTTAGGATCAACAGTCACTGCGCATATAAGAGAGGTATTATTAGAGGGCAGCTACCAGGTTTGGATTACAGACTTACCCGGCGAGCTAGCCATGTTTATTAAATTACAGAAAGATGGTCTTTACGCAGTCACCAATCTAAATCTTTACAAACTCAATAGCAATGGCAAAATACTCTGGCAATATAGCGGATTTGATAAAATTAAAGATTTTGAAATCATTGAAAACCAAATTTACATATTGTCTGGAGGTGCCGAAACTGAGCTGCATATCATATCATCCGAGGGCAAGCTGAAAAATAAAATTACAACGACGGATATTTATAATCAAATACTACCTTTTGAAAAAGGAATTATTCTCTCAGGAAGACAAGATATCGCCTATTTACATAGAGATAAAATTGATTCCATCTTATATTCCCCAGAACTGATTCAACATGTTTATGTTGAAGGAGATAGATTGCGGATATTGTTTCAAAATAAATTATCTTCTTATAAAATTAAGATTAAATGAGGTGAAGTGATGAATTATAACATGATTGATATTATTTTAGTTGTATTTGCCCTCTTATTTGTAGTGAATGGATTTAGACGCGGCTTTATTATGTCGTTATTTAATTTAATTGGTACAATTATAGCATTTTTTGCTGCTCTAAAGTTCACGTATGTTGTGCAAACAGTGTTTCTAAATCAGACTAATATTTTCGAATTTATTTATAAAAATATTGTCACAAGGGTATCGTCGATGATGGAGCTGATACCGGTAAAAGGTCTTAATCTGGAAACAATATTCAAAGGTTATAGCAAGCTCCCCTTTGACATTCAAAAAATGTTAGATGAGTACTTAATCAAAAGCAATATTTTAATTAGCCCGGTTAATTATTCAGATGTCCTTGCAGAAAAAATCACGGGGATTATAATATACGCTTTAAGCTTCATTGTTACTTTTTTGGTGGCCTATTTGCTCCTAATGATTGTTGCAGGCATTTTAAACACACTATTCAAGGCACCCATATTAAACTTGGCTAATAGATTTTTAGGCGGTGTTCTCGGACTTGGAAAAGCGGTCGTTATCATCTATATTATTTTTGCATTAGCATCTCCCTTCATCGTCATTTCGGAAAAATCAAACCCATTGACAACGGCTATTATTGAATCGAAAGCGAGCGAAGTTTTTCTGGAGAATAATATTATTTTAAATTATCTTTCCTATAAAGGGGTTGTTATCAATCAATAGTTTGAATAATAGCACTTACAGAATGAATTAAAGAAATAATGATAGATATACAGCAAAAATACTAATTTAATTTGAGGTTGAGGTTCAATGGATGAAAAATTGATGGTCGGGGATATTATTAAATTGAAGAAAAAACATCCTTGCGGCGGATATGAATGGGAAGTATTGCGAATTGGTACTGATTTTAAAATAAGATGTACAACCTGTGATCGCGAGGTATGGCTTCCGAGAAGAGAAGTTTTGAGAAGGATGACAAAAGTATCGAGCAGAAAAGAGAGTGGTGAATTGAATGAATAGTATTGCATTAATTGGAATGATGGGAAGCGGTAAAAGCACGCTTGGGAAAATGCTCTCTGAAAAAACCGGGATGCTTTTTTATTGTTCGGATGAGTATATTGAAAATGAAAATAAAATGAGTATCCCCGAGATCTTCAAAAAAGAGGGGGAATCGTATTTTAGACGACTTGAGCATGAAGCTATCAAGGAGCTATCGATTAAAAAGAACATTATTTTATCTACAGGAGGAGGCGTAGTACTCAATCCTGAAAACATTGCGTGCTTGAAAAAAAATCATTTTACGATTATCTATTTGAATAGAAGCATGGATCATATTATGAAAGATATTACTATTGAAAATAGGCCACTTCTAGATAAAGGAGCCGATCAAATTTATGAAATATATAATCAAAGAGAAGGCTTGTATAAAAAACATTGTGACATGATGATCAATAATGATTCCAATTTAAATGAAGCAGTAGATAAAATTATCAATATATTGAGCATTGGTGTGAAGGATATATTATTTGGAGGAGAAAAATTGTTAATATGTATTCCTCTGGTTTCAAAAGAAACAGACAGTCTAATAAACGACGCAAAAAAGGCATTAAAAGTTCAGCCGGATTTAATTGAGTGGCGTGTCGATTATTTCAATGAAATTGAGAAAGAGGAAATTATCCTTAATCTTAAACTTCTAAGAGAGGTTATTGGGAGCACACCTGTTATATTTACTTTTAGAAGTCAATCAGAAGGTGGTCTCAGTAAGCTAAGTGAAGAAGAAAGAATTAAAATCATAACCACTGTTATCGCATCAAGACTAATTGACCTAGTTGACATTGAAATGTCGAGTGGAAAACCTTTCATTGAAACAATCAAGGAAGAAGCACGCAAGCATGATGTGAAAATGATTTTATCTTATCATAACTTTGATATGACGCCATCTCAAAGTTTTATGATTGAAAAATTCAAAGAAGCGGAAGCATTAGGGGCAGATGTTGCAAAAATAGCCGTGATGCCAGTAAAGAATGAGGATGTCCTACAATTGATGGTCAGTACCTTGCAAGCAAGCAAAGTATTAAATATTCCTATGATAGCGATGTCAATGGGGCAAAAAGGAATGATTACGAGAATAGCCGGGAAATTGTTTGGCTCTGATTTGACCTTTGCCTGCATGGATGATGCATCAGCACCAGGTCAAATTAAAGTTGAAAACCTAAGACAAGTGCTAAGCTTCATGACAGGGGAGTCTGAGGAGGAGAAAGAAAGTGATTGACACTAAAACAAAATTAGTGGCATTGTTGGGAAACCCACTAGGACACAGCTTTTCTCATCGCATGCACAATGAAAATTTTAAAAGAATGGGTTTGAATTATTACTATCTGCCTATTGAAGTTAAAAAAGAAGATATCGGCGAACTCATCATTGGAATGAAAAAAATGAACTTCGTGGGATTCAATGTTACTATTCCAAATAAAATTGAAATAATTCGGTATTTGGATGAAATTGACCCATTGGCATATAAAATTGGAGCTGTCAACACAGTTAAGATAACAAATGGGAAACTGAAGGGATATAATACGGATGGTGATGGGTTTATCGATTCTCTTGAAAAAGAAGGGAAAATAATATGTGATCAAAATACTTTTTTTATTATAGGTGCAGGTGGCGCAAGTAGAGCGATTGCTATGACACTGGCAGAACGTAGGATAAAGAAAATATATATTGCCAATAGGACATTGGATCGTGCTAACGATTTGTGTGAAGACATTAATAAAAAAATAAGAGATTGTACTACGCCGATGACACTGGAGGATAAAAATATTCAAGAAATAATTAATCAAACAACGGTGCTTATTAATACGACGAGTGTGGGCATGTTTCCATCGACTAATGAGACGCCCATTGACACAACACAATTAAAAAATAGTGTTACAGTTGCAGATATTGTTTACAATCCTCCTGAAACCAAGCTTATAAGAGAAGCAAAGGCAATAGGCTGCCCGGTTGTATCAGGAATCGGTATGTTCATCAATCAAGGGGCAAGAGCTTTTGAAATATGGACAGGTATGCAAGCGCCGATATTGGAAATGAGAAAAAGCGTGGAGAGAATGATTATTGAACGTCAGCAATAAGACTTCGAATCCATTTTTGAGCTTTCACACGATGATAGACAACAAAGAATTTCATAGCCTCTTCAGAAAACACTGCCGCAAGCACAAGGTAAATGGGCCATTTGAATACTAGAACAGTGATAAAGGCTAAAGGGACACCAACAAGCCACACGAAGATCATATCGACAATCATGCAAAAACGTGTATCTCCGCCACTTCTAAGAATACCAACGATAATCATGTAGGTTTCCATTTTGGGTGTCATATATAAAGCAGCAACAATTAATGACATACCAAGCATATAATTAGTCTTTTCGCTGAAATCATAAAAAGCAATAATTGGATTTTTGAGCAGATACAAAAGGACAGATACCATAATTGAAAATATAAAAGTAATCTTGATAAACCTTCTGGCATAGTCAAAAGCCAATTCAGTTTCGTTTCTTCCTAACTCGTTGCCAATCATTACAGCGCACGCGCTACCTATTCCGAAAAATACAGATTGAAAAAAGTCCGAAATAGTAAAGGTGACTTGAACAACAGCGACTGCATCAGAACCAATCATTCCATAAGCGATATAATATACAGATGTGCCTAAGACCCACATGGATTCATTGATAAAAACAGGTAAGGAGGTTCTAAAAACCTTTTTAACAAAGGGAGCTTCCCATCCAAAATAATCTGAAAAATTTCCTCTTAGAGGATGATGATCAGTAGAGTAGATATATAAAATCAACATTGTAAATTCGAGCAGTCTAGCAATTAAGGTAGCATAGGCGGCTCCTTTGACACCTAAAGCAGGGAAACCAAATTTACCGTATATAAGGATATAATTTAAAAAAGTATTGGTAAGGATAGCCATAACATTAATTAAGGTAGGTCTCTTTAGCAAATGGATTGATCGTGAATTAAAGCTCATAGCAAAAGACATCGCAATAAACACAAAGGAAAAGCCAATAATTTTCAGATATTCAACGCCATAGGCAATTACAGACGCTTCTTTAATAAATAGAGACATGACTTGCACTGGGAAGAATATAACAATAATAGAAAAAAATAATGCGACTAAGAAGCCAATTACAATTTCTAAACCAAAAACCTTGCGAATGTTTTTAACGTCCTTGATACCCCAATATTGTGAGATAAATACGGAAGCGCCACTATAAAAACCAAAGCAAAAAATTGCGAAAATGAAATAGATGCGATTAGCGATGCCAACGGCAGCTAATTCTACTTCTCCAAGTCTTCCAATCATAATCGTGTCTACCATGTTCAATCCTATGCTAATTAAATGTTGAATAACAACGGGCACGGCTATGGTCATCATGGTTGCATAAAATTTTTGATCATCAAGGGTCGTATTTTTTAAAATCATAATAGCTCCTAAATATGTGACGATTTATTTTATCATATCTATTCTAAACAAGGAATGCTATCAAAAAAATATTTACACGATATGATTTTATTTACCGAATTGTATTGACTTTTAAGTAGATATATAGTATTTTATAGACAATTGAACCTTTAATTTGGCACGAGAGGCTAAAAAGGATGAATTAAATAGAATGATTCGGTATGTTATGCCTTTCTCTCGCCACGTAGGGAAAGGTATTTTATTTTGGAAAAACTTTAGAGACTCAAGGAGGCAAATATGTTAAAAGGTAGGCATTTGATCGACCCCATGGATTTGAGCGTTGAAGAACTTGAACGATTATTTGAACTGGCGGGCAAAATAATTGAGGACCCCAAAAAATACGCAGAATCATGCAAGGGATATTTATTGGCAACGTGTTTTTATGAACCAAGCACTAGAACAAGACTTAGCTTTGAAGCAGCAATGCTAAGACTTGGAGGACAAGTGCTTGGTTTTTCATCGTCAGACAGTTCCTCGGCCTCAAAAGGAGAAAGTGTCAAGGATACCATTCAGACAATTGGGTGTTATGCCGATATATGTGCCATGAGACATCCAAAGGAAGGAGCACCCAAGGTTGCGGCTTTAGCATCACCTATTCCTGTAATCAATGCAGGAGACGGAGGTCATCAGCACCCCACACAAACATTAACAGACCTTCTAACGATACGTTCACTCAAAGGCAGACTATCCAATTTCACCGTTGGATTATGCGGAGATTTAAAATTCGGAAGGACTGTACATTCATTGATTAAAGCTTTAGCAAGATATGATGGAATCAAGTTTGTACTGATTTCTCCTGAAGAGCTCAAAATTCCTGATTACATCAGAGAAGAAATTCTAATTAAGAATAATATCGAATTTGAAGAAATAGAACGGCTTGAACATACGATAGGAACGCTTGACATCTTATATATGACAAGAGTTCAAAGAGAGAGATTTTTTAATGAAGCGGACTACATTCGACTAAAGGATTCATACATATTGGATAAATCGAAAATGAAGATGGCGAAAGAGGATTTAGCCGTACTCCATCCATTACCTCGGGTGAATGAAATATCGGTAGAAATTGACAATGACCCAAGGGCTGTCTATTTTAAACAGGCTAAATATGGTATGTTTGTCAGAATGGCGTTAATCATTAAGTTGTTGGGGGTAGAAGAATGTTAAAAGTAGATTCAATCGAAAAAGGAATTGTCATTGACCATATAGCTGCAGGAAAAGGGATGAAGATATATAAATATTTAAATCTCGACACCGCTCAGTTTACAGTCGCTTTAATCAAAAATGTCTGTTCAAAAAAAATGGGTAAAAAGGACATCATAAAAATAGAGAATGTTATTGATATAGACATTGACGTCTTGGGATTTATTGATCACAACATTACCATTAATATCATTGAGGATTCAATGATTGTAAGGAAAGTGAACTTAGCCTTGCCGAAAGAGGTTAAAAATGTAGTAAAATGTAGCAATCCAAGATGTATTACATCTATAGAACAGGAAATAGAACACAAATTCAGACTTGTCAATAAAGAAGATAAATTATATAGATGTATCTATTGTGATCAAGCTTATGATCCCAATAAGCAGGATATATAGAAATGACGACACTGATAAAAAATGTAAAAGTAATAGATGCTTACACAAGCTATTATGGCGACATTGTTATTAAGAACGGACTGTTCACAACATTAGCAAAAGATGAAAGCTTGGATGACATTCGAGTGATTGACGGCAAAGGATTAACAGCCATGCCGGCTTTTACTGATACGCATGCTCATTTTAGAGAGCCTGGATTTGAATATAAGGAAACAATTGAAACCGGAAGCAGAGCAGCTGTTAGAGGAGGATATACATCAGTCTTGCTGATGGGAAATACGAATCCGTCCTGTAGCCGCTATGAAATCATTAACGAAATACAGGAGAAAGCAAAGCAGATTGGTCTGGTAGATATCATTCAAAGCGGGACTATTACATCAGGCATTGAAGGAAAGGATATAAGCCATCTTTCAGATGTGAGAAGAGCGACACAGTTTATAACTGACGACGGAAAGGGTGTAATGAATGATAAAATCATGCTAGAGGCGATGTATTTCGCCAGTAAGCATGATATGACAGTCATTTCACATGCCGAAAATCATTATTTCTCTGATACAAATATGAGATTGGCTGAAAATCTAATGACCTTTAGAGATATCGAGTTATGTCGCATATCCGGATGTCGGTTGCATATGGCTCATGTTAGCACGAAAGAAGCATTGAAAAGGATTTTAGAAGCAAAGGAAGAAGGACTGAATATTACCTATGAGATCACGCCACATCATATTTATGCAGACAGCTCAACTCATTACAGGGTAAATCCACCTTTCAGAGAAAAGGAAGATGTAGCGGCCCTCATTGATGCAATCAAAAGTGGTAAGGCGGATGCCATAGGGACGGATCATGCTCCCCATTCTTTAGAAGATAAAGCAAAAGGAGCACCTGGAATTTCAGGCATAGAATTAAGCTTCAGTATTTGTTATACAGTGCTAGTGAAAAACAATACCTTGAGTCTAAATCAACTATCATCAATCCTGTCCGAAAAACCGTCTAAAATTCTTGGAATAAAAAAAGGGCTTATCAAAGAAGGGTATCAAGGTGACCTTGTATTAGTTGATACCGAGGCTGAATATAAAATTAATGCTAATCAATTAGTATCAAAGGGAAAAAACACACCTTTCGAAGGTCAAAAAGTTTATGGAAATATCCTAATGACAATAAAAAGTGGGAATATTGTTTATAAAGGAGAAGAATATGATTGCAGATAAATTATTTGATGCTGTGAAAAATCAAGGACCCGTATGCGTAGGACTAGATACGGATTATAATATTATACCTCATGAGTTCTCGAAAAATTATAAGACAAAAGGCGAAGCTGTATATCACTTCAATAAAGAGATTATTGAACGCACTTATGATATTGTCGCCTGCTTTAAACCACAAATAGCCTATTATGAGGCTTTAGGCCTAGAAGGATTAAAGGCCTATTCAAAAACATTGAAGTACATCAAAAAAAAGGGGTGCCTCAGTATAGGCGATATTAAAAGAGGAGATATTTCTAAAACGGCAGAAATGTATGCAAAGGCTCATTTCGAAGGTGATTTTGAAGGGGATATGGTGACACTTAACGCTTATATGGGAATAAATGGTAGCATTGAACCTTTTCTTGATTATGTGAAAGATAAGGATAAAGGAATATTCGTCCTTGCCAGGACTTCAAACAAAGGTGCAAAAGATTTTCAATATTTAAAAAATGAGCAAGGTGAATATCTTTATGAGTCTGTTGCCAAAGCGTTACAAAATCTTTCGCAAGACTATATCGGAAATTGTGGCTTCAGCTCAGTAGGTGCCGTGGTAGGTTGTACCAATAATGAAGAAGGAAGAAAGCTCAGAAAACAAATGAGTTCGCTTTTCTTTTTAATTCCCGGATATGGAGCGCAAGGCGGGGGAGCAAAGGATGTCATACCCTATTTGATTAACGGAAATGGAGGCGTTGTCAATTCATCTAGAGGCATTATTGGCGCTTATAAAAATTGTGACATCAATCCTCTTGATTTTGGATTGGCTTCCAGAGAGGCCGTCATTCACATGAGAGATGAAATAAGGGCGGAACTAAAAAATGAGAAATGAGACAACCATCATTTTAAATAACAGCCAAGTAGCGGATGATATATTCAGAATGACCGTTAAAACAAAATCCATTCCTCAACCGGGACAGTTTTTTATGATCAAAGGACTTTATGGAGATTATCTTCTCCCTAGACCTATCAGCGTTCATGATTATGACGATGGCAAGCTCGTATTTCTATATCGGGTAAACGGACATGGAACAAAAATGTTTAGTGAGATGAAACAAGAATCAGCCATACAGCTGCTCGGTCCGTTAGGAAATGGCTTTGATTATGAATCCTTTCAAGGGAAGACTGCCATTATTGGAGGGGGAATAGGGGTAGCGCCTTTATTATACCTTGTGAAAAAATTGGACTCAAAAAATACAGACGTTTTTTTAGGCTTCAAAGATGAAGTATATGCCGTGGATGATTTCATTCGAACCGGTGCAACCGTTAAAGTTGCAACCGAAGACGGCAGGGCTGGAGAAAAGGGATATGTGACGGATTTGATAGATTATTCAAAGTATAAAACAGTGATTACTTGTGGGCCGGAGGTGATGATGAAAAAAATCATCAAAAGCTGCATAGAGAAAAAAATAAATGTATTGGCTTCTCTCGAAGAAAGAATGGCTTGTGGAGTGGGGGCGTGTTTGGGATGTGTGACAAAGACGATTCACGGCAATAAAAGAGTTTGCAAGGACGGTCCGATTTTCGATGGTAGAGATTTAATCATATAAGAGGGGGAAAATCAGATGGCAAATATAAGCGTTGATTTTTTAGGAATTAATTTTAAAAATCCAATCGTTGCAGCTAGTGGGACCTTTGGATTTGGAGAAGAGTATCATGAAATATATGACGTGGGTCTTTTAGGAGGTATTAGCTCCAAGGGTCTTACGCTGAAAGAAAAACAAGGAAATGAAGGCATTAGATTATGGGAAACTCCCATGGGGCTAATGAACAGCATTGGTTTGCAAAATCCAGGTGTTGAAAGCTTTATTGCTGCGGAAATACCAAAAATGAAAAAGCATAAAAACATAATCATTGCAAACTTGGGAGGCAATACATTAGAGGATTATCTTGAAGGAATCAGGCTTCTTAATCATTCGGGAGTTGACATAATAGAATTGAATATATCCTGTCCGAATGTCAAAGCAGGAGGGATGGCTTTTGGCATTAAGGCTGAAGTCGCATACGAAATTGTTAAAAAAACAAAACAAGCAAGCAAAAAACCATTGATGGTTAAACTTTCACCCAATGCTGAAAACATGACGGACATGGCATTGGCCTGCGAGGCAGCAGGTGCGGATGCCTTATCTTTAATTAATACTCTAAACGCAATGGCAATAGATATCTATAGAAGAAAACCCGTATTCAACAATATCTATGCCGGGCTATCAGGACCGGCCATAAAGCCCATCGCATTACGTATGGTTCACCAAGCCGCAAAAGCAGTGAAAATTCCAATCTGTGGAATAGGTGGCATTAGCTCGGGCAAGGACGCAATAGAATTTATGATGGCAGGAGCAACTTTGGTACAGATAGGCACAGCTAATTTTGTCAAAGCAGATATCATACCGGATATTATTGAAGAAATACAAATATTTTTAGACAAGGAAGGCATTCGAGATATAAAAGAAATCATAGGCATTATTTAAAACACAAAAAACAAAAGGGACGGTTCTTTTTGTACCATCAAGACTAAATTAGGAGGAAAAATGGAAATATTAGACTTATTTAAAGAGAGCGAGGCTGTGTTAGAAGGACATTTTCTTTTATCATCGGGTAGGCATAGTCAAAAGTATATTCAATGTGAAAGATTGATGCAATATCCAGATAGAGCCCAGAGAGTTGTTTCGGTTGTAGCGGATAAGGTCAAAAATCTTGATTTTGATGTAATTGTCGGACCGGCTATGGGTGGGATAAGAGCGGCTTATGAATTAGGCAGACAGTTGAATATTCGCACTATTTTTACCGAAAGAGTTGATAATAAAATGACACTGCGTAGAGGCTTTGAGATTAGACCGAATGAGAAAATTCTAATCATGGAAGATGTGGTCACAACGGCTAAATCTTCACTAGAAACAGCGGCTGTTTTAGAAGCCTTAGGGGGTCAAGTGATAGGGATAGCTTGCCTAGTAGATCGAAAAGTAAGCCGGATCGACTTACCAATTTATAGTGCTATGGAATTATATTTTGAAACCTATGATCAAAATGATTGTCCAGAGTGCAAAAAAGGCTCTCAAGCTATAAAGCCCGGGAGCCGGATTATCTTTAACGAATAAATCATTCAAATTTATCATAAAGGATATTTTCGTCTATAAATCCTTTGTCTTTGAGCAAGGGGATTAAATCATCAATCATCGGAGGGTTGCCGCAGAGGTAAGCCTCCTTGTTGTTTGCATCTAAAATATATTTGGAGACTAAATCGGTTACCCTACCTATTTCCCCGTTCCAATTGCATTCAGGTGTAGGTCTGGATAGAACCAGTACAAGCTTAAATTCATACATGGTTTTTTCGAGTGAGTGAAGCTCATCAATCAAAAATAGGTCTTTCCTTGTACGGGCACCAAAAAAGAAGGTAACTTTTCTCTCAATATTGTTTTCATTCATATATCTTAAAATGCTCATAATAGGCGCAATGCCCGTTCCGATTGCAAACATCAACATATCCTTGTCACCTTCCCGATAATAAAAATCGCCAAAGGGACCAACAATAGAAAGCTTATCTCCAACCTTGAGGTATTTGTGAATGTAGGTTGTGCAAATGCCATCCGGGACATAGCCTATAAAAAGTTCGATAGCATGCTTTGAGCTTGGGGGTGTTGCAATGGAATAAGCACGATAGACTTCCTCGTTTCCCTCATAGGGAGGAGTCAGAATTTGCACGTACTGTCCGGGCTTGTAGTCTAATGATTCATTCTCCGGAAGTTTAAAGTTAATTTTTTTAATCTTTGACGTGAGGTCCTCAATACCGGTTACTAGATAAGTGAGCTGTTTGACATTAAAAAGCTCTTCAGGTATCTCTATTTCTATATCTTGCTTGACTTTTAATTGACAGGAGAGGCGAATTCCGTCAACTCTTTCTTTTTCTGTGACATATCCTTTTTCTGTGGAAAGAAAAGGACCTCCTCCTGATATGACTTTTACTTTGCAGTAGCCGCAGCTCCCTTTTCCTCCACAAGCGGAAGGGATAAAGATATTTTGTTCATTCAAGGTTGAAAGCAGAGAATCTCCTCCTTCAACAAGATATTCCTTGCTTTGATTAATAATCAGTTTTTTTGTACCATAATTAGCAATTGTTTTATTTGCAATTGATAGCAGAAGGGATAATAATCCGGTAATTGTAGATAGGGTCAGTACCGTTTTCAGTATATTTTCCATGTTATTCTCCTATTGTATTTGGACAATGCCTGAAAAACCAATAAAGGCAAGCGCCATCAGACCGGTTATAATCAAGGTGATTCCGGGACCCTCAAGACCTTTTGGGACGGGATTGTTTTTTATCTTTTGCCTAATCCCTGCCATTGCAACAATTGAAAGCATCCATCCGAGCCCGGATCCCAGACCAAAAGCGATAGATTGAAGAAAATTGTAATCGCGAATCACCATAAATAATGAAACACCAAGGATCGCACAGTTGACAGTGATTAAAGGAAGAAAAATACCAAGGGCATAATATAATCCTTCAAAATATCGATCAATAATCATTTCTACAAGCTGCACAAAAGCGGCTATGACAACAATGAATACAATATATCTCAAGTAAGCTAATCCCAGGGGAGCTAAGATATAATGATAAATTATATAGTTGATAAGTGTGGTGAATCCTAAGACAAATGTCACAGCTTGACCCAGACTCAAAGAAGTTTTAATATCACTGCTGATGGCAATAAATGAACACATGCCCAAAAAATTGGATAGTATCATATTATTCGTAAAAATTGATGCAAAGAATATAACGACAGGATTAATTTCCATTATGATTTAGCTCCTCCTTGTTCAGAATTCTCTTTAAAGATATTTTTTGAAATCCATATAACAATGGCCAACATGAAAAAGGCTCCCGGAGGCATAATCATCAAAGTCCATGAGACCCAAGCATCTCCCAAAACAGGATAGCCAAATAAACTCCCAAAGCCTAATAATTCTCTGACAAAAGCGATTAGCATAAGAATAATAGCATAGCCTGCACCCGATGCGAGCCCGTCGAGAAATGAATAAAGAGGAGGGTTTTTTTGAGCAAAGCTTTCACATCGTCCCATGATGATACAATTGGTAATGATGAGTCCGACATAAGGGCCAAGAGCTTCACTAATAGACGGATAATAGGCTTTTAGAAAAATATCAACAATGATCACATACGCTGAAATAATCAATGTTTGAACCATCATTCTAATGTGTTTAGGTGTAAACTGGCGAATCAGAGAAACGGTAAGTTCAGAAAAAGCGGTTACAAACATAAGCCCAAGTCCCATAACTAATGAATTCATCATCAGATTAGTGACTGCCAGCGCGGAACAAATTCCCAGTATTTGCCTAAATATAGCATTATCTTCCCAAATCCCAAGCGTAATAATTTTTTTTACTTTTTTATTCACTTTGGAGGCCTCCTTTTATATCAGATAGGATGAAAATAATTTGTTGATTAAAAAGATCGATTACTGCTTTGGAAGTGAGTGTAGCACCTGATATTGAGTCTATATTGCTCCCTATAGCAGGCTTGAACAATAAATTATCTGCACGATTTTCGAAAACAAGAATGTTATCAAACTGCTCAATAAACCATTCCTCATCGATACGACCGCCCAATCCGGGTGTTTCAGAATGAGAAAGAAAATCAACACCAAGAATTGTTTTAAATTCAGAGTCAAAAGCGATTAGAGCTGTAATTTTCCCCCACAATCCCGATCCTTCTACGATAAAGGCGTAACCTATTAATTTTCCATCATCAACAGCTTTAAAATAAGAAATATTATCAATGGTTTTCTCATTAATTTTTTGATTATATTGTTCATTAATGTTTGTAGTATTAGATGAATCAATGATATTAAATGTTTTCAAAATTTTTGTTTGTTGTTTGAGCTTCGATTGGATTTCAATCCTATCTTTAGCTAATTCATTAACGATAGCTAGCACTGAAGTGAAAACAATTGTGATTATAATCATAAAAAGGACAGGATACAAAATCCTCTTTTGTCTAGGCATTTTTCACACCCCTTTTTTTAAGGTGTTTTACGGCTTCGTCGGTGATTGGAACAAAAATGTTAGCAATGAGAATGGCAAACATAATTCCTCCCGCAAAGAGTGCGAAGGCCCTAATGATAACCGTAATTGAACCAATAAGCAATCCATAGACGATACGTCCCTCAAAGGTCTTAGGCGATGTAATGGGATCAGTTGCCATAAAGACGGCTCCGAATAAAAGACCACCTGCCAACAGGCCCCATAAAGGATTGGGAACTTGGGGAAGTCCTAAGAGATATAATGTTCCGCTCGTGAGGAAATATCCTATTATGACGGAAAACACGGTTTCTTTGTAAGCTACCTTTTTCGTAAGCAGATAAATTGCCGAAAGAATAATCAAAAAAGCAGAAACTTCTCCAATTGAGCCCGAGACATTTCCGAAAAACAAATCAAAATAAGAAGATAAGACGCCACTTTCTCTATATATCAGCATAGGGGTTGATTGAGCCAGCACATCAATGGGTTCAGTCGTATAGGTTAAAAAACCTCCCATAAATTGTGTAGCAGGAGCAGACCATTGCGCGGTCAAATATTTGGCAAATGAAACATATACAAAAGCTCTGGCGGCAGCGGCAGGATTGAAAACATTTTTGCCAAAACCGCCAAAGGTCTCACGAGCAAAGACGATACCGAAAATCATTCCGATAGAAGCAATCCAAAAAGGTGTTCGAGGAGGTAAGGTTAACGTATATAATAAAGCAGAGACCAATACCGCCCAGGAAAACTTTTTATTCGTATTCCTAATAAAAAGCCATTCAGAGAATAAAGCTGAAACACAAGATACAATCGTTAAAAGCAATACTCTAAGCCCAAAAGTACCCACAGAAAAGATGAGTATGGGCATTAAGGAATAAAGTACTTTTTTCATGGCACCCTGATTCATGAATTTTGTTTTCAATATATTAATCAAGTCATGGCCTCCTCCAAAAAGAATAAACTTCTATTTAAATTTTAACAGAGGCGGACACGTCAAGCAACAAATAATATATCATATAAAGACTCATTTAAATATTCATAAGAAAATCATTATCATAAAAGCACTTTTATAAAAAATAATTATTGAATTGACAGGAGACTGAAAACCATATAGAATATCATTGTTAATAATAATTATTATCAATTATTAAACACTATACTATAAAGGAGAGGATTCTAATGTCTCTTACGCACGCAAAAAAGGGTGAATGCTTCACACTAGAATATATCGAGTCCGGGAACAGGGCTAAACGTAAGCTTCAAGACATGGGCTTGACTCCCGGAGTTAAAATATGTGTTGTTTCGAACAGTAGCTTTGGACCGATTATACTTGAATTAAGAGGTTCAAGAATAGCATTAGGAAGAGGATTGGTAGATAAGATAGCAGTTAGGAGGATTGATGAATGAACATGGATATTTTCAAGATTGCCCTTGCCGGCAATCCGAATAGTGGAAAGACAACCTTGTTCAATGCTTTGACAGGCAGTAATCATTATGTGGGTAACTGGGCAGGGGTCACAGTAGAAAAAAAAGAAGGACGAATTCAGTTTGCCGAGCATATAATGGATATTGTCGATTTACCGGGTATTTATAGTCTTTCTCCTTATACGCTTGAAGAGAAGATTTCAAGAGACTTTATTTTAAGAGAAAATCCTGATGTGGTATTAAATATTGTAGATGCGACTTCATTAGAAAGAAGCTTATACCTAACATTACAATTAATAGAGCTTGGCAAACCGGTCATTGTTGCACTAAATATGATGGATGAGGCTAAAAAGAAAAATATTGAGTTAGATCTTCAAAATCTATCTATAGCGCTGGGGGTACCTGTAGTGCCTATTGTCGCATTAAAAAAAGAAGGCATTGAGAAATTGATGCAAGAAATTATAGATGCACACCACAATAAAGCAAGTTATCGACCGGTGAAATTTAATTACGGTGATGAGGTAGAGAATTTTGTTAAAGAAGTCGAACTAAAGCTCCCAAAAAATCTCAAGGAACAGTATGAATCGCGATGGATTGCTTTAAAATTATATGAGAGAGATAGGGAAATACAAAATCTTGTCAGCCCATTTGAGATGGAAAGCGATTTAGAAAGTCCTGATCGAATGGCAAACTTAAGATATAAAGCTATTGGTGATATCGTTAATGGGGTTGCGGCATTGGAACATATTAAATATGATATCAGTACGGACCGAATCGATAAGATTATCTTGAACCCATGGATTGGATTACCTATCTTTGGAATTGTAATGTGGGTTGTATTTTTTCTAACCTTTTCAGTAGGTGGATATTTTGCAGATAAAGTAGACACTTTTTTTTCGGTATATTTGTCAAATGGCATTTCAGCTATTTTGACTTTTTTACAAGCGTCAGACTGGATGATTTCTCTGGTAGTGGATGGAATTATTGGAGGGGTCGGCGGTGTGTTGACATTTGTACCGAATATTGCAATTATATTTATTATGATATCTCTCTTAGAGGATACGGGTTATATGGCAAGAGCGGCCTATCTAATGGATGACATCATGAGCAAAGTAGGGTTAAACGGCAAAGCTTTTATCTCTATGATTTTAGGCTTTGGATGTAATGTTCCGGCCATTATGGCCACCAGAACAATAGAAAATGAAAATGATCGAATGATTGCTATATTGATTAACCCATTTATGTCTTGTGGTGCCAGATTTCCTATATATGTTTTGTTTTCATCTGTCTTTTTCCCAGGCAATGAAACAGCGGTTACCTTTTCCCTCTATATTTTAGGAATTGCGATGGCAATGCTTTTCGCTTATATTTTTAGAAAGACTTTGTTCAAAGGAGAAAAAAGTCCTTTTATTATGGAGCTACCACCTTACAGATTTCCCAAAACAAGTGATTTATTAATCCATATATGGGAAAAAGTGAAAGGATATTTGATTAAAGCGGGGACAGTTATATTTGCAGCGAGTGTTGTGATTTGGGTCGTGCTTAATTTTAATACAACGGGCTTGGTAGATATTACAGAAAGCTTTGGGGCGACGATTGGCCGTTTTATTGCACCAATCTTTAAGCCTCTTGGTTTTGGAACTTGGCAAAGTGCACTTTCATTGATATCAGGCATCGTAGCTAAGGAAATAGTGGTGGCTAATACATCTATCATTTATGGACTGGCAGAAAATGCAGGAAATGCTGAAGTAATGGCCGTACTTTCTCAAGCCTTTTCAAAAGTTTCTGCCTATGCTTTTATGGTTTTTGTGTTGCTTTACACCCCATGCGTCGGAGTAATCGGTGTCATTAAAAGAGAAACAAATTCTTGGAAATGGACGGGTTTTTCAGTGCTTTACCAATTTTTGGTGGCATGGATTATGGCTTTTCTCTTTTACAATGTTGGACAACTCATATTTTAATAATATATTTCATTAATTATATTAGTTTAACTTTTAAAATGATTACAACTATGATATAATATATTGTAGTTTATGAAATGGAGGTGACCAAATGCCTGAAGAGTTCAAAGCTGGATGCCAAAGGCCTTCAGTACAAGCGAACAATGTTGAGGAAAAGACAAAAGAAAATGTAGCGATTGAAAGTAAAAAGGAGGGAATGAGTATGGTTAAAGTGGGTAAACCTGCACCGGATTTTACAGCACCTGGTTTTTTTGAGGGAAAATTTGCAAATTTTAAACTTTCTGAGTATCTTGGACAATGGGTTGTCCTTTGTTTCTACCCAGGAGATTTTACATTCGTCTGAGCGACTGAAGTTTCAGCAGTTGCTGAAAAGAATGAAGAGTTTAAAAAATTAGGGGTACAAGTTTTATCAATGAGCGTAGATAGTGTTTTTGTACACAAAATATGGAATGAAAATGAATTATCTAAAATGACGGGTAAGGACATTCCTTTCCCAATGTTATCTGATGCAGGCGGAACCATAGGCAAGATGTATGGGATTTACGATGAAGAAGGTGGCGTAGAGACAAGGGGCCGATTTTTAATAGATCCTGATGGTGTTATTCAAGGATTTGAAGTTTTAACCCCACCAGTTGGCAGAAATGTTAGTGAAACATTAAGACAAGTTCAAGCGTTCCAGTTGGTAAGAGCTTCAAAAGGAACTGAAGCGACTCCTTCCGGATGGAAACCCGGAAAGAAAGTATTAAAGCCAGGACCGGATTTGGTTGGAAATGTCTGGAAAGAATGGAAAGTATCCGAAGCTTTTGATGAATAAGCATACTATTTTGGAGGTTACAGCTCATCGCTGTAACCTCTTTTATATTTAAAGTAAACTTCATGTAAATTTTTCTTATGAGTGTTCATTTTTCAACACTTATAAATTCACGATATATACAACACCCCAAAAATATTATATAATAGTTAAAAGAGTGAGGAGCAAATGATGAATAAAAGCATCGAATTTAACACGAGTGAATTCCATAAAGGCAAATTATACGACGCTTATCATTTTTTTGGAGCGCATGTCGTATCTCATCAAGAAAGAAAAGGTGTGTATTTTCGATTATGGGCGCCGCATGCGCAGCGTGTTTCTTTAGTTGGCTCTTTTAATTATTGGAATGATACGGCTAATCCAATGGAAAAAATTACCGATTCAGGGATATGGGAGTGTTTTTTCGAAAATATTGGAACTGGAGAAGTATATAAATATAAAATTTTTACACCTGAAGGCGGGATATTGTTTAAGGCTGATCCTTATGGTTTTTTTTCAGAAGTGAGACCCCAAAACTCTTCAATCGTATTTGATTTAAATCATTATACTTGGAAGGATAAAAATTGGATTAATCAGAGAAACAACAGAAATAGCTTGTGTCAGCCGATGAATATATACGAGATACACGCAGGATCTTGGAAAAGAAAAGAAGATAATAATTTTTTAAATTATAGGGAATTGGCGGAAGAATTAGTTCCTTATTTAAAAAAAATGAATTTTAATTATCTTGAAATCATGCCTTTGATGGAACACCCTTTTGATGGATCCTGGGGATATCAGACGACGGGTTACTATTCAATCACAAGTCGGTACGGAAATCCGGAAGATTTGATGTACTTGATAGATCGTTGTCATCAAGAATCGATTGGTGTTATTTTGGATTGGGTACCCGGCCATTTCTGTAGGGACGACCATGGGCTAATGAATTTTGATGGAACTGAGTTATATGGCAAAATTGACCATCCGAATTGGGGTACAAAAAAATTCGATTTTTCAAAAAGTGAGGTTAAAAATTTTTTAATATCAAACGCATTGTTTTATTTTGCCAAATACCATATTGATGGCATTAGAGTAGATGGCGTGACATCTATCTTGCAGCTTAATTTTGGAATGGATGGAAACCCATTACGCAATATTAATAATGGCTATGAGGATTTGGATGGGATTGATTTTTTAAAAGAATTAAACCAAGCTGTATTTAAGAAATATCCTTTTGCAATCATGGCGGCAGAAGAATCGACTGATTGGCCTTTGGTTACTTATCCAACGCATGACGGAGGATTGGGTTTTAATTATAAATGGAACATGGGATGGATGAATGATACTCTTTCTTATATTAAAAATGATCCTCTATTTCGCAAATATTTCCATGATAAGATAACCTTTTCGTTAGTATATGCGTTTAGCGAAAATTTTATTTTACCGTTTTCTCATGATGAGGTTGTCCATGGAAAAAAATCCCTAATTGCAAAGAGCCAAGGAAGTTATGAAGATCAGTTCAAAACTTTAAAGCTTCTATCCATGTATCAAATGACTCATCCGGGTAAAAAATTAAGCTTTATGGGAAATGAGTGGGCCCCTTTTATTGAATGGAAGTATGACGATGCACTTGAATGGTTTTTGCTAGAGTATCCGATGCATGCTAAACACAGAAAGTTTATCGAAGATATCAATAGCCTTTATATGAATGAAAAGGCCTTGTGGTATATAGATAATAGTTGGGATGGCTTTGAGTGGATTGATTCAGACAATAGAAATCAAAGTATATTTTCTTATATTAGAAGAGATAGACAAGATTTTGTTATTATAATTTTGAACTTTACGCCAATAGTGTATGACAAATTCAGGATGGGCGTACCGGAGGAAGGACAATATGATGTTGTTTTAAACTCGGATTCAGAGCTTTATGTCGGTATAGGGATGACCAATCAACAAAACATTCAATCGGAGGCTATTGAAAAAAATGGTCGAGAAAACTCCATATTGATAAGGCTTCCAGGATTGACAGGATTAATAATAAAAAAGACCAAGAATAAGTGAGGTAAATATGTTTCTAGATAAAGAAGCTTTTAAAAAAGAGTACAAAGATCGATTTAAAGAAATAACAGGTGAAATTTTTGAAGAGAGCACATTAGAAGATCGTTACATTGTCCTGACTTCTCTTATTATGAAATATGTAGCGCCATATATGGCTGAAAGCCATTCGAAAATGAACAAGGAGAATAATGGGAAAAGAGTCTATTATTTTTCGATGGAGTTTTTGATAGGAAAGCTATTGATGATGAACTTAATGAACCTAGGTGTTTTGGATATAGTTTCAGAGGGATTAATTGATTTAGGAATCGATATAAACGAGTTAGAGGCCGTTGAAAAAGATGCTGGACTCGGAAATGGAGGATTAGGTAGATTAGCCGCTTGTTTCATGGATTCACTTGCTTTTCTAAATATACCCTCTGTTGGCATGGGAATCAGATACCGTTATGGCCTATTCGAACAAAAAATCATTGATGGACATCAAGTCGAATTACCGGACAAATGGCTCCAAAGAGAATACAGATGGGAGATCAAAAAAACGTCAAAATCTGAGATTGTAAAATTTTATGGACATATCAAATTAGAAGAAATCCATGGCAAACTTCAGGTCATTCATGAAAACTATGAACCGGTTGCAGCGATACCCTATGATATTCCAATTATAGATTATGATTCCAAAGACGTTAACTATTTGAGATTATGGAGTGCGGAAAGTGTGGATGATTTTGACTTAGCATCCTTTAACCGTGGAAACTATCTCAATGCGGTCAAGAATAAAGCAGCAGCAGAGGCCATAACTCATGTGCTTTATCCCAATGATTCAAATTACGAAGGTAGACTGCTCAGACTTAAACAACAGTATTTTTTTGTCAGTGCAGGGCTCAAGGGGATTATTAGAAGATATAAAACCAACAATGAAACGTTTAATGAAATTGAAAAGAAAATACAAATTCAAATAAATGACACACATCCATCCCTGGTGATTCCTGAATTAATGAGAATTCTCATGGATGAAGAAGGTTTTGAATGGAAAGAATCATGGGACAAAGTCACTGAAATTTGTGCTTATACAAATCATACGATATTGCCGGAAGCCCTTGAAACTTGGCCCGTTGATATGATGAAAAACCTGTTGCCTAGAATTTATATGATTATCGATGAGATTAATAGAAGATTTATAGAGGAATGTACTGCAGAGGAAAGAAAGGTTAGAATTGAAAATTCGATTTTAAGAGATGGCGTTGTTCATATGGCTAATCTTGCCATTATAGGATCGAAATCTGTCAATGGCGTAGCCAAGCTACATACTGAAATTATTATCAAAGAAACCTTTAAGGGATTATATCAGATCTATCCTTGGAAATTTAATTCGAAGACGAATGGTGTCAGTCACCGAAGATTTCTGATGAAGGCCAATCCATACCTTGGCAATATGATTTCCGGCGCAATAGGAGAAGGTTGGAAAAAAAATGCCGAAAAGCTTCAAGAGCTTGAAGCGCATTGCGGAAAAGAAGACTGTTTGGAAAAATTATATCAGGCTAAAAGAAAAAACAAGGAAAGATTAGCGGCTTATGTTGAAAAAACTATGGGAATTCATCTCGATGTAGATTCTATATTTGATGTTCATGTTAAGCGGATTCATGAATATAAAAGGCAGCTATTAAATGTCATTCATATCATGTACTTGTATGATAAAATCAAGCATGAAGACATGGTAATCGTTCCTAGGACGTTCATTTTTGCGGGAAAAGCAGCTCCCGGTTATTATATGGCTAAAAAAATCATTCAATTGATCAATAGCTTGGCTGAAATTGTAAATCAAGATAGAAAAGTGAGTCAATATATGAAAGTGATTTTCTTAGAAAACTTTAATGTGTCATTGGGAGAGTTGATTTATCCGGCTGCGGATGTATCCGAACAAATTTCGACCGCCGGAAAAGAGGCCAGTGGTACCGGAAACATGAAATTCATGATGAATGGTGCATTGACTTTGGGAACTTTAGACGGCGCAAACGTTGAAATAGCAGAGAGAGTGGGCATGGATAACATTTTCATCTTTGGACTAAAATCAGAAGAGGTTTTGGCTCATCAAAAAAGGCAGGATTATTGCTCATATGATGACTACCATTCTAATCCGGATTTACGAAAAACCATCAACCATTTTGTGGATGGATTTTTCAGATATGATATCGGAGAGTTCAAGGAAATCTATGATAGCTTAATCACTCACAATGATACCTATTTCGTGATAAAAGATTTTGAATCATACAAAGAAGCTCAAAAAAGAATCGAAACAACCTATCAAGATCGTCGACTTTGGTTTTCAATGACACTTAAAAATATTGCCAAATCTGGTTATTTTTCAAGTGATAGAGCTATTTTGGATTATGATAGAGACATATGGCATATAAAAGGGGGCAATTAAAATGAATAATCAAAAGTGTATTGCGATGCTTTTAGCCGGAGGACAAGGCAGCCGGCTCAAAAATTTGACGGTGAATAATGCAAAACCCGGGGTCATGTTTGGTGGCAAGTACCGAATCATAGACTTTAGCTTGAGCAATTGCTTTCACTCTGATATTTTCACGGTGGGTGTGTTAACACAGTATAAACCGCTTTTGTTGAACCGTTATATTGGCAATGGTAGCTCTTGGGCGCTTGACAAGATAGATCAGGGGGTCTATATTTTGCCGCCTTATGTGGATAAACAGGGAGGTAATTGGTATTTTGGGACGGCGGATGCCGTTTATCAAAATTTAGCATTTATGGATATGTACAATCCGGAATACGTCCTGATTCTTTCCGGGGACCATATCTATAAAATGGATTATGCAAAAATGCTAAAATACACCATAGAGAAGGACGCTGACTTAACCGTATCCGTGATGGAGGTAGAATGGGAGGAAGCGAGTCGATTCGGGATTACAAACCTTGGAGAAGATATGAGGATTGTGACCTTTGATGAAAAACCCGAAAAACCAAAAAATAATATGGCTTCTATGGGAATTTATATATTTCGTTGGTCCATTTTGAGAGAAGCGCTTATTCGTGACGCAAATGATGAAAGCTCAGACCATGATTTCGGCAAAAATATCATCCCAATGCTTCTCAATGAAAACAAAAGTATATTCGCTTATTTATTTGAGGGCTATTGGCGTGATGTTGGCACGATAGAAAGCTATTATAAAGCCAATATGGATTTGCTAAGCGATTCAAAGGAATTTGATTTATCTTCCAAGGAAATGAGAATTTATTCAAACAATCGAAACAGTCAGCCTCATTACATAGGGGAGTGTGCCAATATTGATAATAGCTTGATATGCGACGGGTGTTTAATTGAAGGACATGTGACACATTCAATTTTGTCATATGATGTGACTGTTGGTAAAAATGCGGTGATTAAGGATTCTATTTTATTTAACAAAGTGGTTGTTGAAGAAGGTGCTGTGATTGAAAAAGCCATTATTGGAGAAAATATAAGGATAGAGAAAAACAAGAAGATTGGAAATGAAAACTCTGAAGAAATAATAGTCATCGCTTAACAGGAGGAAGGGATTATGAAGCATTTAGTGGGTATAATAATTAATAGTCCAAAGCAAAAGGATTTAGAATTAATGGTTCGTCACAGAAGTATTCATACTGTTCCTATAGGTGGAAAATACCGTTTAATTGATTTTTCTCTGTCTAATATCGTTAATTCAGGAATCTCTAAAATTGGTGTGATTGGTTCATACATGTATCGCTCATTAGTTGATCATCTCGGTTCGGGAGAAGAATGGAATCTTAGCAGCAAGAGCAATGACTTAGCTATTCTTCACGGCGGTAAGAATATTAAAATTGGAGAAATCACTAGGATTAATCTGCAGGATTTCATTGATAATGAAGCTTTCTTTACAAAAGTATCTTCATCTGTTGAGGATGTCGTTTTGTGTGGCTGCAACATTATCTGTAACTTTGATCTTAAAGAGGCTATAAAATTCCATAGAGAAAACCAAGCTGATATTACGATGGTTCACAAAGAGGATTATACAGGAGAGCTTTCAGACAATGAAGCGGTCATGGAAGTCATGGACCATAAAGTCACAAAGCTTGGCTATAGTGCTGATCGACGGGCTCAATCTCACAACGTGTACGCAGATATGATGATAATCAAAAAAGAGCTTCTTCAAAATATAATTGAAGATGTAAAGACGACCGGAGAAATTGATTTGCTCGATGTAATCACGAATAATTTAGAAAACTTGAATATTTTTGCTTATCCGATAGAAGGATATTTTAAAATCATTAATTCGCGTAAATCCTATTTTGATTGTTCGATGGAGTTGCTTCATGCCGAAATCCAAAGAGAAATATTTCACGGCGAAAGAAAAATTTACACTAAAACGAAGGACAATCATCCGGCTATTTATAGCGTTAATTCAAAAATTAAAAATTCTCTTGTTGCTAGTGGAACCATTATCAACGGATCGGTTGAAAATGCGATTATTTCAAGAGAGGCCATTATTGAAGAAGGCGTCAAAATCAAAAATAGTGTGATAATGCAGAATTGTGTGATTGAAAAAGACACTATTATTGTGAATGCAATACTTGACAAGTACGTCAGAGTGACAAGCGGAAAGGTTCTTGTGGGGACTGAAAAAGAACCCTTGATGATTAGGAAGGATTCAGTGATATAGGAGGTGATTTCATGAAAGTGCTATATGCTTCATCTGAAGTAACGCCTTTTGCTAAGAGTGGTGGCTTAGCAGACGTAGCGGGTTCATTACCCAAGGCGCTCAGAATGAATGAGATTGACATCAGGGTGATTATGCCTTTATATGGGGATATGCCTACCGAGTATAGAAGCATGATGAAAGAAATCGGAGAATATGAAATTAGTTTAAATTGGCGTAGACAGAATTGCCAAGTGTATACCCTTGAAAAAGATAGCGTTATCTATTATCTTTTATCTAATGAATATTATTTTGGCAGAAAAGGACTATACGGGCATTATGATGAGGCAGAAAGGTTTTTGTTTTTTTCGAAGGCAATCCTTGAATTTATCCCTCGCTTTGATTTTTGGCCGGATATTATTCATTGCAACGATTGGCAGACAGCTATTATTCCATTTTTGCTGAACAAGCATTATCGACAGCATTATCAAAAAATGAAAACTATTTTAACCATTCATAACATAAAATATCAAGGCGTTTATGGGAAAAATACGCTCATGGATATTTTAGGACTGCGCGAAGACGAAATATCAAATGACATTGAATTTAGGGGAGACATTAATATTTTGAAAAGCGGCATCTATAACGCTGATTGGGTAACGACTGTTTCACCCACTTACGCCAAAGAGCTTGAATACGAATATTTCGGGGAAGGCCTGCAAGGCGTTATTAAAGAGAATAGTTATAAAGTGTCAGGTATTTTGAACGGCGTAGATTATAATGCTTTCAGCCCGAAAACTGACAAGAATATATATGTCAATTACACGCGGTCCATTAAGAAGAAGGAAGAAAATAAAATGAAGCTCATTGAAGAGCTTGAGCTTGAAAATAATCCCAATAAACCTTTGGTAGGAATTATCTCAAGACTTGATGAATTAAAAGGCATTGATTTGATAATTTGTGTTATATATGAAATGATGCAGCTTGGAATCAATCTAGTTGTTCTGGGAACAGGCGAAAAAAAATACGAGAATGCGTTAAAAAATGTTGAGAACAGCTTCCCTCAAAATGTATCCGTGAATATTGGCTTTGACACGGCTATGGCTTCAAAGATTTATGCAGCCAGTGACCTCATGATGATGCCTTCAAGGGTAGAGCCTTGTGGATTAGCCCAAATTATAGCTTTGAAATACGGAACATCTCCTGTGGTGAGGAGAACGGGCGGACTCAACGATACCATTACAAAATATTCAGTCAGTGCCAACGCAGGAAATGGTTTTGTTTTTTCAGCTTATAATGCACACGAGATGCTTTCGGAGCTGAATAGAGCCATCTGTATTTATAGAGTCAACAAACACGCCTGGCAAAATTTAAAAATGAATGCCTTCAAGTCTAATTTTGATTGGACGCTTTCAGCCGTTAAATATGCAGAATTATATCATAAAATTTATGAATAAAGGACTTAGTAATGAATGAAGCTTTTAATTCTCAGAATCAATTTTATAAAGCACCTTTTGGCGCGGTGGAAATAGGTTCGAAAATCATTTTCAGAGTTAGATTGAACGCTGAGAAAGAGACGCGATGTGAGTTAAGAACCTTTTGCGAAAAAAACAACGATAGCCTTGAAATGAAAATTGAAAGCACCGAGGGAGGAGCGTATGTTTATCAATGTACCTATGAGACGCCTCTGACACCTTGTGTTCTTTTTTACCATTTTTGTGTTTATCAAAATGGCAGAACCTTTTTTATCGGAAACAATTCTGAAAAATTAGGAGGCGCATGCGTTTATTATGATAATGATCCGGTTTCTTATCAGATGACCGTACATGGCAAAAGCATTCATGTAGCTGACTGGTACAAAGAAGGTGTTATATATCAGATTTTTGTTGATCGTTTTTATAAAGCAGGAGCTGAAGATCTATACCAAGGAAGAAAAGGATTTGTCAAATATACAAACTGGCATGACAAAAATCGATATATCAAAAATGCAAAGGGTGAGATTGTTTATTGGGATATCTACGGTGGAAATATAAAGGGGATTATTGAAAAAATAGATTACCTCAAAGAATTAGGGGTCTCGATTCTATATCTCAACCCTATTTTTGAAGCGAACAGCAACCATAAATATGACACGGCTGATTATGAGAAAATTGACCCGGGCTTTGGCACTGAGTCAGATTTTGAGGCGTTGACTGAAAAATGCAATCAAAATGGAATAAACATAATACTGGACGGCGTGTTCAGCCACGTCGGCAATGACAGTAAGTATTTCAATATGAAGGGAAATTATGACACGCTGGGGGCTTTTCAGTCGAAAGAATCACCCTATTTTGATTGGTTTAGATTCAACAATTATCCCTATGATTATGAGTGTTGGTGGAAAAATCTGACCTTACCAAATGTAGATGAAATGAACACTTCTTATTTAGACTATATACTCACAGGAGAAAACAGCATTGTAAAAAGATGGCTCAAAAAAGGAGCTAAGGGCTGGCGGTTGGATGTTGCAGATGAACTGCCTGACGAGTTTATTGGCTTGTTGAAGGAAGAAACGCGAAAGCAAGATCCTGATAGTATTGTTCTTGGAGAAGTATGGGAAGATGCATCTAACAAAGAAAGCTATGGACAGCTAAGAAAATATTTCTTGGGCAGTGAGCTTGATTCAGTTATGAACTATCCGTTTAGATCGGTCTTTATTGATTTCATACTTGCAAAGTCAGGAGCTGAAAAAGCTTTAAACAAAATGATGTCTCTATACGAAAACTATCCGCGCGAATATTTTTTTGCGGCTATGAATCTTATTGGCACCCATGATACCGTAAGAGCGATGACCATTTTCGGAGAAGGACCGCAAGAATACAAAATAGATGATGATGACGCCTATCATTATGAGCTGCCGATTAAAAATTACAAATGTGCGACCAAACGTATGAAGTTAATGGCATTTATACAAGTGATATTTCCCGGCGTACCGTGCATTTATTATGGAGACGAGGTCGGCATGCAAGGTTTTCGAGATCCATATTGCAGAGGGACATATCCTTGGGGAAGAGAAAACTTGGAATTATTGGAATGGTACCGCAAGATATTTCAGTTTAGGGCTTCTTCGAAAGCACTTATAAAAGGGGAATGGTCGCCTTACTTTTGTGAAGGCTCCATATTCAGCATTATGAGAGAATATGAAGAGGAAAAATTGTTATGTGCTGTCAACGTCGCATTTGAAGCTAAAGAGTTAGCACTCCCATTAGACACAATACACGAGGTGTTATCCAATCGACAAGTTAAAAGCAAAATAATATTAGATCCACTTTCTTGCCACATTTTTAAGCTTACTTCACAACAATAGTATGACATTTTATTAATATTTTAAGGAAAAGATTGACAAAGATTTATTTTTCGAATATCCTGATAGAGGAATAAAATATAAATAAGGAGGTTAAACATGTACACTGCGATTGTATTATTAAACAATAAAACAAAATACTTTACAATAGTTCATACAACCTCCGTTGAATTGGTTTAAAGCTTTATTAAAGCGCATATGACCGCAGGTTTGTATTGACAAGCTTGCGGTTTTTTGATTCAAACGCCGCAAATAAATTTGCGGCGTTTAGTTTTAGATAAAAAAATGAGGAGGTGATATTTTGAAAAAAATATCAAACCTTTGGCAATTAATGATAGGAAACAGAATGAGATATGTTTTTTCCATGCTTTTAATGGGAGTAGCTGTGAGTTTTTCTTTGATGATTCCAATCATCGTCCAAACCATTATAGATTCTTTTATCGGCGGAGCGACCATAGAAAATGAGATGGCCAGTCGATTGATAGATCTTTTAAATGCACAGGAGTTCGTGAGAAACAATTTATGGATCGCAGGATTGATGATTGTCATGATTACAGCTATCCATGGTTTCTTTCTGTTTTTATCCAACAAAATGTCGGCACAAGCCTCGGAAAACACGGCTAAAAATATGAGAGATCGACTTTATGACCATATTCAAAGATTGCCCTATGACTTTCATAAAAATTCAGATACGGGTGATTTGATTCAGAGAGTCACTTCTGATGTTGAAACCATCAGGAGATTTTTATCTGTCCAAATGATGGAGGTTGGCAGAGCCATCTTCATGGTTAGCATCGCTGTTTATATCATGCTGGGTATCAGTATCAAAATGACCATTGCGGCCATGGCGTTGGCACCTGTTATTTTTTTATTTGCCTTCATGTTTTTTAAAAAGATTGAAGGAGCTTTTAAAATATCAGATGAAGCTGAAGCAAAAATGTCAACGGTCATTCAGGAAAATCTAAATGGCACAAGGGTTATTAGAGCTTTCGCCAGAGAAAAATTCGAGATGGAAAAATTCAGTATAAAGAATCGCGATTACTCTGATAAGACTTTCTTATTGATCAAATATCTTGCATATTACTGGTCTATTTCAAATTTTATATGCTTTATTTCTATCGGCCTAGTTCTTGGCAGTGGCATTTATTATGCTTATAGGGGTGAGATCTCTTTAGGGGAAATCTATATTTTTGTAAATTATGAATATATTTTACTCTGGCCTATCAGGCAGCTCGGAAGAATTTTAACAGATTTAGGAAAAGCGGTTGTATCTTCCAACAGAATTCAAGAGATATTTGATTATAGACCTGAAACAGAAAATTCAAACGAGAAGACGCCAAAAATCATGGGAGCGATTGATTTTGAAGAGGTATCATTTTCATATCCGGACGATAAAAACAGAGAAATTCTTGGAGGGCTTTCATTTTCGATACGACAAGGTGAAACAACCGCAATCATTGGTAAAACGGGCTCCGGAAAATCCTCTTTAATTCATTTGCTAGTGAGGCTGTATGATTGTGATTCAGGTAAAATTATGATTGATGGCACGGACATTAAAGAAATAAGCAAAAAATGGCTTAGACAACATATTGGAATTGTACTCCAAGAGCCTTTTCTCTATTCCAAAACAATAAAAGAGAACATTGATTTCAGAAGTATAAATTCCCAAGAATCCATTCATAAAGCGGCCGAAATAGCGTCCATTCATCAGGTTATCAAGGACTTTGATAAGGGATACGAAACGCTTGTGGGAGAAAAAGGAGTGACCTTATCGGGAGGTCAAAAGCAAAGATTAGCTATTGCAAGAATGCTGATAAATGATTATCCGGTTATGATTTTTGATGATTCTCTTAGCGCTGTTGATACTGAGACGGATATTGCTATTAGAGAGGCATTGTCAATGCGTAAAAAAGATATCACAACGATTATCATTTCTCATCGAGTGGCTTCGGTTTTCAAAGCCGATCAGATTATTGTGCTAGAAGACGGGAAAGTGGCTGAAATGGGGAGTCATGATGTATTGCTTGCCAATCATGGATATTATCATGATATTTGGCAGATGCAGATGGGAGACGAACAGTCGTTAAGTGAGCTTGGGAGGTAAAATGGAACAGGTAGGGTTCAAAGAAAAAGAATATTCAAAAAAACTCGATATTAAATTGTGGATTAAGTTATTTCGTTACTTAAAAAAATACAAGAAGCTTGTCGGTATTCTAGTGTTTTTCATGTTAAATGTGGCCCTAGCAGATGCCATTTTTCCTCAAATGACAAAAAAAGCAATTGATGATTTTGTAGTTGTTGGACAAATCCAAGGGATAGAAAAATTTATAGCTAAATTTATTTTACTTATCCTTTGGCAAACGATTAACGTTTTTATTTTCATTGTGGCTGCAGGTAAGATAGAGATGAATCTAACTTATGATATTCGGGAAGAAGCTTTTAATAAACTACAACAGCTTTCATTTTCATATTATGATAAAACACCCTCAGGATGGATTATGGCGAGGATGACCTCAGATATTAGAAGACTGGGAGAAATAATTTCGTGGGGAATCGTTGATATCATATGGGGATCTTCCTTAATGCTGATCATTGCAATCTATATGTTGATATTTAACATAAGATTAGCATTACTTACATTGAGTGTTGTTCCAATATTGATTCTAGTGAGTATTTACTTCCAAGGTAAAATTCTTGAGGCTTATCGAAAGGTAAGAAAAATAAATTCTAAAATAACAGGAGCTTATAGCGAAGGAATTTCCGGAGCGGTTACGACAAAAATATTGACGGGAGAGGAAAAAAACTTTAGTGAGTTTCAGGAATTATCTACGGATATGAGGCATTCTTCCATCAAGGCGGTTATTTTTTCGGCGATATTTCTTCCGATTGTTTTGACACTTTCCAGCTTTGCGATGGCTTTGATTATTTGGCAGGGTGGAAACAGGGTTATATCCGAAGCCATATCCTATGGAACGCTGGTATTGTTCTTGTCTTATGCTACTCAATATTTTGAGCCGGTAAGGGAAGTTGCCAGAGTGATTGCGGAATTCCAACAAGCTCAAGCTTCAGCAGAACGTGTCATGTCAATGATTGAAGAAAAGCCTGAAATACTTGACCGTGATGAGATCATCGCAAAATACGGGACGATACTTGATCCTAAAGAATCAAACTGGGAGAATCTGAACGGTGATATAGAATTCAAGAGGGTTTCCTTTTACTACAATCCCAAGGAGGTCGTACTTGAAAACTTCAACTTGAAGGTAAAGGCCGGAGAGAGCATTGCATTGGTAGGAGAAACGGGGTCCGGAAAAAGCACTATCGTCAATCTCATCTGTAGATTCTATGAACCAAAAGAAGGACAGATAGAAATTGATGGAACGGATTATAGAGAACGTTCTGTAGGATGGCTCCATAAAAACATTGGATATGTTCTTCAGGCGCCTCATTTATTTAGTGGAACCATCAAAGAAAATATCAGGTTTGGAAAACTGGAGGCAACGGATGAAGAGATTATTGAAGCCGCCAAAATGGTCAACGCACATGACTTAATCATGAGATTTCCTCAAGGATATGAGACTGAAGTTGGCGAAGGCGGAGGAAAATTGTCAACAGGTGAAAAACAACTGATTTCCTTTGCCAGAGCGATCATTGCAAAACCGAAAATTTTTGTCCTTGATGAGGCGACTTCATCAATTGATACACAAACCGAAAAAAAAATTCAGGAAGCCATCGTCAAGGTTCTAAATGGCAGAACATCTTTCATCATTGCACATAGACTTTCTACCATTGTTAATTCTGATAGAATCTTGGTGATTGACAAAGGAAGGGTCATCGAAGAAGGCCGACATGAAGACCTCCTCAAATTAAAAGGAAAATACTTTCAACTCTATATTCACCAATTCCAAGATTTGATGCCCCAATAGACATTAGATATTGTAATATTTGTCTAGTATTCTCATGACCTCATCCATTTTTTCAGCTTCCTGTTCTTGATTGCTGAAAGCCATTTTGATACAGCCGTCGATATGAGCTTTCAGTATCTCATGATTTGCTTTCTTCAAAAGAGCTTGTACAGCAAGGACCTGAGTAGCGATATCAACACAATAACGATCGTCATCAACCATCTTCATGATACCGTCAATTTGTCCGCTAGCCGTTTTAAGATAACGCATAACTTTTGTTTTTTCTGCACGCATTCTATTCACCTTCACGTTTTATTTTCTTGACCGGATAGCCGGCTTCATCGAGCAAACTTATGATTATAGATTCATCTACATTACCTAGTGTTTCTATGAAAGCCTTATTTTCCTCTAAAATTACAGTGGCTCTTTGTATGCCTTCAATACTGAGTAACACCTTTTCAACTCTCATTTTGCAATGATTGCAGCTCATTCCATCAATTAAGATTTCTTTTTTCACAATATCACCTCCTGTTTTTATTGTTACAATAGCGGGTTTTTCGTTAGATAATTTTGGTTTAAATCCTTTTAGACGTAGGGCATTGGTTACGACCGAGACAGAGCTGAAACTCATGGCCGCTGCAGCAAACATGGGACTTAGCTTCCAACCCAAAATTGAGTAGAATAATCCTGCAGCTAATGGAATACCAATAATGTTATAGATAAAAGCCCAGAATAAATTTTGTTTTACATTTCTTATTACGGCTTTGCTGAGTTGGATAGCTGAGACGACGTCAAGTAAATCGCTTTTAATTAAAACAATATCCGCAGATTCAATAGCTACATCGGTGCCCGCACCAATAGCAAGTCCTATATCAGCTCTAGCAAGTGCGGGTGCGTCATTGATGCCATCTCCTACCATGGCTACTACTTTATGCTCATTCTGAAGACGCCTTATTTCCATCTCTTTATCTGCCGGTAAAACTTCAGCTATGACTTGATCTGCCGCAACTTCTTTGCGGATAGCCTCCGCTGTCAATTGGTTATCTCCCGTGAGTATAATAACATCAATGCCCATATGCTTGAAGGCTTGAATGGCTTCTTTGCTTGTAGGCTTGATTTCGTCAAAGGCTGATAGAATGCCAATGAGTTTATTAGTAGCCATATATAGCGACGTCTTTCCTTCACGGCTAAATTGTTCAATCATAGGTAGATATTCAGAAATCAAGATGTTGTTTTCTAACATCATTCTTTCGTTTCCTATGAGATACTCGATTCCATTAATTTTGGCTGAAATTCCCATGCCGGGAAAGGCATTAAAATCTTCAGGTTCAGATAAGGCAAGCACTTTATCCTTGGCGGCATGCAGGACGGCTTCTGCTAAAGGATGCTCTGAATGATTTTCAATAGATGCCGCTATTTGAAGAAGTTCATCTTTTTCGTAACCATTATAAGCTAGTATATCTTGTATTTTGGGCTTCCCATATGTAATGGTTCCGGTTTTATCCAACACTATGGTATCTACCTTGTGAGCGACTTCTAAAGCCTCACCTGATTTTATCAAAATGCCATTTTCAGCACCTTTACCTGTACCGACCATAATAGCTGTAGGGGTTGCAAGACCGAGTGCACAAGGACATGAGATGACAAGAACGGATATGCCGATAGAAAGAGCAAATTCAAATGAGTATCCCATCATGAGCCATATCAAAAAAGATAATAATGATATTGTAAGTACAATGGGGACGAATATACCACTAATTTGATCAGCTAATTTGGCTATTGGGGCTTTTGATGACTGAGCCTCCTCAACAAGTCGAATAATCTGAGATAGAGTGGTTTCTTCTCCGACCTTTTCTGCTCTAAATTTAATAAAGCCTGTTTTATTGATACTACCCGAAGTGACCTTGCTACCTTCTCTTTTTTCGATAGGAATGCTTTCTCCTGTAATCATAGACTCGTCGACAGAGGTGTATCCTTCAGTAACAATACCGTCTGCAGGCAATCTCTTGCC